>CAZAQL010000006.1:0-42830 GCA_964487295.1 uncultured bacterium
GAGAGGTCTCGGTCGCCATCTCCATGTTCTCCGCCTGGCTCCGGACGCGGAAGTCGTCCTCCTCACCCGGAGGAATGCGGTGGGCCTTCCGCATGATGGCGGTCAGCTCCTCCTCGGCGGCCGCGGACTGCTCCACCGAGACGGCGCTCGTGTAGATGCTGGAGATGTACCTCCCGCCGGCCAGCCGGAAGAGCGCGGTCGAGGAGGGCACGAGGATGATGTCATCCTGGTCACCACCCCACGAAGCCTCACCTTTCGACTCGAGCACTCCGATGACCTGGAACGGTGTGTTCCGGATCCGGATCTTCGCGCCGACCGCGTCGCCGCTCGGGAACAGATTATCGGCCACGGTCTTGCCGAGCACGGCCACCTTCGCCTTGGCGCGAACGTCACGGTGCGTGAAGAACTGCCCGTAGTCGATGTGCCAGTCGCGGATCTCCTCGTACTCGGGATCCACTCCGCGAATCGCCGTGTTCCAGTTGCTTCCGCCTCCGATGACCTGCGCCCCGACACGCACCTCGGGCGAGACGGCAGAGACCAGCGTGGCGTGGGTCCGGATGGCCTCAACGTCGTCCATCGTCAGCTTGTTCTGTGTCCCGCTCTGGCTGACGCCGTGCGACCACGACCGCTCGGGCCAGATCATGAGCATGTTGGCCCCGAGCGAAGCGATCTGCGACTCGATGTCCTGCTGCGCGCCCTGACCGACGCCCACCATGACGATGACGGCGCCGACCCCGATGATAACGCCGAGCGACGTCAGGAGGCTCCGCATCCGGTTCTTGACGAGGCTCTTGAATGCGACCTTGAGCAGGTTCCTGAACTTCACGGTTCCTCCGTCACGCCTTCCGGTTGCCGGCCGCCGCGTCCCTGACGATGCATCCATCCTTCATCTCGATGGTGCGCCGCGTATACTCCGCGATGTCGTGCTCGTGCGTGACGATGAGCACGGTGATGCCCTGTTCGTTGAGCTCCTGGAACAGCTTGAGGATATCAACCGTCGTGACGCTGTCGAGATTGCCGGTCGGCTCGTCGGCTAGGATGATGGACGGCTCGTTGACGAGCGCCCTTGCGATGGCTACGCGCTGCTGCTGCCCACCGGAGAGCTGGTTCGGCTCGTGGTCGACGCGGTCGGCCAGTCCGACGCGCTCGAGGGCGGCGATCGCGGCGGCGCGCGGGTTGACGATCCTCGCGCTCCGATCGTAGAAGAGCGGGAGTTCGACGTTGTCGAGCGCCGTCGTCCGGGGCAGCAGGTTGAATCCCTGGAACACGAACCCGATGCGCGTGTTGCGTATGTCGGCATACTCGTCCGGTTCGAGATCATGCACGTTGGTCCCCTCGAGCATGTAGTCGCCGGACGTCGGAGCGTCGAGGCATCCGAGCACGTTCATGAGCGTCGACTTGCCGGAGCCGGAGTGTCCCATGATGGAGAGGAACTCCCCGCGCTCGACCCTGAGGTCCACGCCACGCAGCGCACGGACCTCGATCTGGCCCATCTGGTAGACCTTCGTGATGCCTCGTGTCTCGATGACGGTGTCCACCTGCATCTCCGTCCCATTCCTCGTGATGCCCGCGGGGGCGCGCTCAGGCGGCTGCCGCGCGCCTGAGCTCCTGCGAGAAGCGCCGCACTGTCCCGCCGTGTCTCCGGCGACTCGATGCCGTTAGCCGCGGCGCCGGCGCGGACTGAACAGACCGCCTGGACGCGAGTCCGCGGCGTTCGGGTCCTCGTTGACCTTCGTGATGACGCGGAAGCCCTCGGTGACGACATCGCTCTCGATGACCTGCGTGAAGAGGCCGTCGCTGGGGCCTGTCTTCACACGAGCCACCGTCAGGTCGCCTTCGTCATCGAGGTACCAGAGACGCTTGAGATCGCCGAACGCCCGCGCGCCGTTGGGCGGCGCTCCCCTCCCGGCCGACGACCCGGGCGCGATACGATCGCCCGGGGCGCTCCCGGCGCGCCCCTTGCCGTCCTGAGACTCGGACGCCGGGGCTGCGGCTCCGCCCTCCGCGGGAGCCCCGGTGTCGCCCGCTCCCTCCGTCGGAGTCCTCTGTGAACCGGAATCGGAGTCGGCCATCCGCTCGCGCATGGCCGACCGGATCTCCTCGATCATCGCGTCGTCAGGTTGGATCGAGAGGGCGCTGTTGGGAACCAGGAGCACGTCGTGCAGGTCGTCGAGCAGGAAATCGACCGTCGCGGTCATCCCGGGAAGCAGAAGCCCCCGGTCGTTCATGGCGTCCACGACGACCGTGTAGTTGACGACATTCGAGATCGTCTCTGGCTGGAGCCACACCTGGCGAACGGTGCCCGAGAAGACCTCGTCGATGTACGCCTCGACCGTGAACCGGACGCGCTGTCCCTCCTCGATCTGACCGATGTCGCTCTCGTCGACGAGCGCGTGAATCTCCATCTGTCTGAGATCCTCGGCGATCGTGAAGAGCGTCGGCGTGGAGAAGCTCGCGGCCACCGTCTGCCCCTGCTCGACGTTCCGCATGATCACCGTTCCGTCGATCGGCGAACGGATCACGGCGTAGGAGCGGTTGGCGCGCTGGCGGTCCAGCGACGCCTGCGCTCCGAGCAGTGATGCCTCGGCCGACTTCAGGTTCGTGAGCGACTCCTCGACCTCGGCATCGCTCACGAGTCCCTGTTCGAAGAGCTCCTGAATGCGCTTGTGGGCTCGCAGCACCTGCTCGTACTGCGCCTCCGCGGCCTTTGCGTTCGCACGCGCGTCGCGCACGGTAGCGGCGAGCATGGTCGTGTCGAGCACGGCCATGACCTGCCCCTGCCGCACCGTCTGGTTGTAGTCGACGTAGACGTTCGCGATCGTCCCGGATACCTGCGTCCCCACCTCCACCGTGCCGACCGCCGAGAGAGCCCCCGTCGCCGTGATGACGTTCTCCAGGTCGCCGCGAGTAACCTCCGCGAACTCATACCGCTCGAAAGCCGCACCGTCGTCCTGCGCGCGCACGACCGCGAAGATCACGATCGCGGCGATGACGACGGTCCCGATGATGATCCACTTCCTCATGGGCGTCTCCAGAACTCGTGTGACTGGTCCGTGCGATGTCGATGCATCCTCTCATCGTAGCAGACGGCGCGCTCTGCTGCGAGAACGCGTCAGCAAAAAGACGACGGTCCCGGTGCGAAAAAACTGCGCACCAGAGACCGTCGGAACTGCCTCCTCCGGACGTCACCCATCGTGGGCTCGCGCTCCGTCGCCGGGCGCGAACGGAGCGCGCGGACAGAGCACCCCGAGTAGGTCAACGCGCGAGGCTACTCGAACAGGATCGTGCTCGCCCCGGGGTTCTCCCCCGCGAGCAGGAGCGCTCGGAGATCGAGCCACCACTCCGGGTGGACCGTCGGCGCCCCGATGCTGAGGCTCCGTCGGATAACGAGCCAGTCGCCGTCCCGCTCAACCCTCTGGACGAAGCGACCCACGCGGTTCTCGACCTCGACATCGGGCGGCGCGTTCACGACATCGTCCTCAGTCAGGAGAACGCGCAGCACGAGCGTCTCGCTCATCGGACCGACAAGATACACGGGAGTCGTCCGTGACTGGTTGTACAGATGCACGTCCGCCGGGAGTCGACTCTCGAGGCCGGCGCCGCAGAGTCCGTACTCGAGCGCGTGGCGGTCTCGCTCGTCGAGGTCACCCGGGTCCCAGTCGAACGCGAACCCGACCACCGAACGACCGTGCGTCAGCATCGCCGTGTTGCTGCTGGTGACATCCGCCCCTCCGAGAACGTCGGAGACGACACCGTCACAGAACCGCTCGGTCGCCGAGCCGACGCCGAGCAGCCTCAGGTACGGTGACAGCGCACCCGAGCCCTCGACGACGCCGGTGCCGCTCCACGCGCCGTCGTCGTCGCGCTCCAGGCTGACGGCGCACGAGAAGCTGTTCGCCGCGTTCGAGCCGCCGCTTCGGGCGTGCTCGACTCCCCGCCCGCTCGTCTGAAACACCCGCGGCGCGCCGTCGGTCACGGCCCACACCGTCCTGCCGTCGAATGTGTTCGGCTCGCCCTCACGGAAGGTGCTCGAGCCGGGGTCGTAGACCCCGCGCACATCCGGCCCGGAGACGAGGAGTTCGATCTCCCCGAACCGCGAGAGGCCGGGAACGTCGACGTCCAACTTGAGCGCCGGAGCCGTGCGGAAGAGCGGCGTGACGGAATTCACCCCGTCGACCTCACGTAGCAGCGCCGCCGCGAACACGGCGCGGTCCAGCCGGTGTCCGTACCCCGTCTGGTGGGTCCGGTCGACGGAGCGCGGGGCGAACGCCCAGTGCTCGACATCGTAGGGAACGAGCCTCGTTCTCTCGGCGACGAGCGACGCAACGGCCTCCACTCGTGCCGGCGCGTATGGCTCATGACGCGTCAGGGCCGCGACGGTATCGCGGAGGGCGTCGCCCGCCTCTCCCGACGCCTCGAACGCGGCCTCGAAGGCGTCGCCGATCGCGCCCCAGTTGCGCCAGGTGGACCAGTGGACGAACGGCGCGTGCGCGGTGGGGTCGGCCACGTGCGGCACTCCGAGACGCGGCTGGTCGAGCATCTCCCAGACGTAGACATGACCGTCGGTGCCGCGCTTCACCTCGGGCTCCGAAGCTCCGTGGCCCGTCGAGAAGAAGAACGGAAGGTCCGGGGCGACCTTCACGGCGTAGCGAACACGCACCGCCGGGTCGTGCCGATGGAAGAGCCAGATGTCGTCGGCGCCGATGCCGGCCGGGTAGCGTCGCGTGATCGTGTAGACGGTCTCCATGATGCACGGAAGCTCCACACCGTCGTGCAGGAGCATCGTCTCGCGCATCGTCGTGTAGTCGTCGGCGCTCGCGACGCCGTAGGGGGTCGTCTCGACGATCGCGGTCGGATTGAGATTGGTCGCGTGCGGCCACCAACGCCCGTCCATCCATGTGCGCAACGCCTGGACCTCGAGCGTGGCATTCGTGGTGTTCCACGGCACTCTGAGGTCGGCGTACTCATCGATCCCGAGCTCGGTCGAGATCCAGACGATCTGATGGAAGACCGTCGTCATGGTTCCATCGGACGCGACCGCGATCTCCCTGCCGTCGAACAGGAGCACGACGTCCGTCGCGTCGAGATCCACCATCTCCTCAGCGCGAGCCATGAGCTCACCGATGTCCATCTCGCCGATCACCGAGGTCGGGGCCGCGGCGAGAGGTGCGGCCAGCGCGAGCGCGACCGCGAAAGCCGCGAAGGTCATGAGCCGGTTCACGAAGCACCTCCCTTCTCGGCGCGATAGACCGTGGTCGCCCACTCCATCATCTCGTCGACCGCCGCCTTGAACCCCTCGTAGCCCTCGGGCGGGATCATCCTGCGTCGCGCCTCGAAGCGTTCGCTCACCATCAGCCTCCGGCCGTCCGTCTCGGCGCCGCCGCGGAAGAGGGCGTAGGTCTCATCGATCTCGTCCGGCGCGTCGACCTCTTCGAACGCGTAGCCCGAGGGCACGCGGATGGTCTCCTCCGCGTCGATGAGTTGCGTGAACCAGAGGAAGACGTCGCTCTCCCGCTCCTCCCCCCAGTCGTAGACGCAGGATCTGCAGATCCAGCCGTTCTCCGTCGCGATCGTCATTAGGGGACTCTTGAACTCCAGCCCGTCATCGAGAACCAGCGCGTAGCCGGGCACCCGGTACTCGATCTCGATCCACGCGTCCTCGCTGAAATCGTCGACGCCGATGTGGTCGAGCTCGAGGATCTCGATCCCGCTCCCGAGCTCGGACCAGTAGTACGCGATGTCGTCGATGATGTCCTCCCTGCGGCTCATGCTGACCATGCCCCTGAGCCGTGAGTCCATCGCACACGAGCCGTCCAGACGGAACGTCCCCTCGAGCGTCCCGTCCTCGAGGATGCGACCGTCGTGCCGGATGCGCACGAGGGACTCCTCGGGCGGGCTGTAGGGGATCGTGGCGAGCGGCTCTCCCTCCGGAGTGCCGACGAGGTACTGCTGCTCGGTCTCGTACTTCGACCAGATGTCGTTCTGGTACGGCACCCAGGTCGGGTCGTACATCTCGAAGCCGCCATCGTCCTTGCGAAGCGCGCAGACGCAATGATTGAACTGGTCGGCGGGAACCTCCTCGATGCGGCTGCCCGCCATCGTCATGGCGGCGTAGCTGTCCATGTCGGCCGCGCGCATCATCGTGATGAGCATGCCGGCGATGTCCTTGCAGACGCCGCTGCGCTGCTCGAGGATCATCGCCCCGGGGTGCAGCGTGAACCCCTCGCCCTCACCCATTGTCTGCCCGCTGTAGCGAATGTTCTGAGCCACCCAGTGGACGAGGACCTCGGCCTTCTCTTCCTCGGTCCCGTTCGCCACGCCGGCGTCGCGGAGCACCTCGTCCACCTTCGCCTGGATCTCCGGTGTGACGTCGAACTGGTTGCGGTTGGCGTCGAAGAACCACCGGCTCTTCTTCTCCCAGCTCTCGACGGTCGCCACCACGACCTTGGCGACGCGGTCGCTCGCGTCGGGCTGCCGGGGCTCCGGTGTGATCGCCGGGACGTCGAACGCCCACCACGCGTAGGTGGTCGCCTCCTCGTCGTAGGTCGTCGACGAATAGAGGGGCCCGTTGTAGACCTCGGAGTGGAGCCTCTTCTCGGGCGGCATGACGAGCTCGTATCGTCGCTCGACGATCGGCACCGAGCCCTGGAAGAGCACGATGTCGAAGTACTCGCCGGGCATGGGCGGGATGTACTTCTCGTCGTTCGGCTCGTCGTTCGTCTCGTCGTTCGTGTCCGGCGCGTCCGGCGCGTCCGGAGGAGCCGCGGAGCCGCCCGACTCCTCCGCGCCTTCGCCGGCTGTCCCGGGCTCCGACGTTCCGCCACCACCCGGGGCAGCTCCGGCAGGTGCGCCGTCGTCCAGCAACGCGTAGCTGTACCCCTTGCGGAAGAGCCTGACCTCGATGCCGTCGTTCACCTCGAGGCGGGGAAGCTGGAGCGTCTTGATGCGGCTGTTCCAGTAGATGGCCGACTGCGGCGCGGGGAGATCGTGCACGTTCGATACGTCCACCGGGATGCTCTCCCCGTCGCGGATCACGTTGACCTCGCGGACCTCGACGAAGCTGCTCCACGGTTCGTAGTGCCAGCGGAGCACGGAGCGGTCGCGACATCCGCCGGCGGTCAGGATCTTCGTCACCAGGTAGTTCTCGCCGTAGGTCACGCCCGAGGGCTTCACGCGATTGACGGTCTCATCGTAGACGATGATGTGGTCGACGCCGGGGATGTCCTCGGCCTCGCCCGCCTCCTCAAGACGCGAGAAGACCGTGGGCGGGGGAACGTCTCCCGGCGGCAGGAGCGTCGTGTCCGCGTCCGAGGACGCGGAGGCCGCGGGGGCGAGCGCCGGACAGAGCAAGAGCGCCAGGGCGAGCGCCGGACAGAGCAAGAGCACCAGGCCGAACGCCGCCGCTGACGTCAGCGATGCCCGCGGACCCGTCAGTCGGGCCCGGTGGATGGAAAGCAGCACGTACACCTCCTGTGGCCGGCGCGCCCGACGGGGGCGCGCAGTCGGGTTGATCGCTCTTCGGACTGTCATTAGGGGACCCCGGTATCGTAGGCTATCGGGAGCGTCGGAACAAGCCAACGGCATCGATTCTTGCCATTTGGTGGAAACTGCGATAAGATGGGGTTGCACGTCGTGCCCATGCTCGGGGGGCTCTCGCCGCCATGCCGGCGAAGACCGGAGGTCGTATGCTCGTGAGGACCAAGGCAGTCGTCGGCCCAGCGCTCTTCGTCCTGCTTCTGGCCGCACACAGCGGCGCGGCGACGTTCCTCGTCGACGCCTCAGGCGGCGCCGATGCGGAGACGATCGCCGGGGGGATCTCGCTGGCCGCGGGCGGCGACACCGTCCTCGTTGCGCCGGGCACCTACTCCGGCCCGGGGAACCGCGACCTGGACTTCACCGGCCGTGACATCGTTCTTCGATCCGTCGCGGGAGCCGCGGCGACGACGATCGACTGCGGGGCCCTCGGCCGCGCATTCAGCTTCACATCAGGCGAGACGAACGCGGCCGTCGTGAGCGGCTTCCGGATCCTGGACGGCCACGACGACGTCTACGGCGGCGGCGTCTTCTGCGAGTACGCCTCGCCCACCATCGAAGACTGCGTCTTCGAGAGCTGCTCGGCGACCGACGGGGCGACCCAGGGGCGCGGGGGCGCGATCTACTCCTACGGTTCGACGGCCGTCATCCGCGACTGCACCTTCCGAGAGAACACGGCCAAGGACGGCGCGGGCGTCTTCTGCTACCACTGCTCCGCCCTCATCGCCGACTGCCTCTTCGTGAACAACACGGCGCTGAGCGGAGGTGGCGGCGTCCGCATCCTCCACCAGGCCTCAACGGTCGACGGCTGTACGTTCATCGGCAACTCGGCGCCGACGTACGGCGGAGGGGTGTTCTTCTGCTACTCCACGCCGACCATCACGGATTGCACGTTCGCCTGGAACGCCGCCTCGCAGGGCGGCGCCGTGTACGGATACGATGCCTCGCCCACGATCACCGACTGCATACTCGCGTTCTCGACGGTCGGCTCGGCCGTCTACTGCCCGGGGGAGAGCTCCTTCGTGATCTCCAACTGCTGCTCCTACGGAAACGCCGGCGGAGACGACCTCTGCGGCGACGCGTTCGACAACATCTTCGTCGATCCCGCCTTCTGCGACACGACGGGCGGGCTCTACGCGCTTCAGGACTGCTCGCCCTGCCTCGGCACGGGCAGCGGCGGTTCCGACATCGGAGCCTGGGATGCCGGCTGTGCCTGCGTGGACACGACAGGCGTACCGGAGTGGCCGGACGCGAGCGGCGACCCCGGAACCCAGGAGGTCGGCGCCTACGTGAGCGTGATCCCAACCCCGACCCGCCTCGGTGCGACGATCGAGTATTCGACAGGGACTGAGACGTCACGCTCCGGGGCCGGGCGTGAGGCGGCGCTCGCCATCTACACGGCGGACGGGCGACTGGTGCGGGAGTTCCACGTCGCCGCTCCGTCAGGGCGTCTCGTCTGGGACGGCCGCGACACCGGCGGACGCCGCGTCGCGGCGGGCGTGTACTTCATCAGGATGCGAGCGGAGGCCGTTGAACGGGCCGCCAAGCTCGTCGTCATACGATAGCAGGAGACAATTCGGGAAGCCCGACGCGACGCACGGTGGTCGACACGATCCCGAGAGAGGACAACGATGAGACGACACATCCCCTTCGCAGCCGCGCTCGCGCTGGCCATCTGCGTGGCGATCCCAGTTCCCGCCGCGGCGCTCCGCGTGGTCACGTACAACGTGCTCAACTTCCCCGGCTCCACCGGGACCTCGAGACTCGACGATTTCCGGATGGTTCTCGAGGAGGTAGATCCCGACGTGCTCGTGGTCCAGGAGATGCTGAGCGCATCGGGCATGAATCAGATTCTCTCGAGCGCGCTCAACTACTACGCGCCGGGCGAGTATGCGGCCGGACCGTTCGTCGACGGGCCCGACACCGATAACGCGCTCTATTACAAGGTCGCGACCGTTGACTACGTGTCGCACCAGGAGATCGCGACGGCGCTCCGGAACATCTCCGAGTACGTGGTCCGCCCCGCCGGGTACACCTCGTCGGACGCCGAGATCCGCGTCTACTCACTCCACCTCAAGGCGGGCTCGACGTCGACCGACAAGTCGAAGAGGCTGGCCGAGACCACGATCCTCAGAAACCACATGAACGACCTCGACGCCGGGAGCGCGTTCATGGTCGCGGGCGACCTCAACATCCGAGGCAGCTCGGAAAGCGCCTATCAGAAGCTCGTCGGGAGCGAGGCCGACAACGACGGCCGCGTGCTCGATCCGATCAACCGCCCGGGATACTGGCACGACAGCTACTCGTTCGCCGACATCCACACGCAGTCGCCGAGGACGGCTCAGTTCGGTGGTGGCGCCACCGGCGGAATGGACGACCGGTTCGATCAGATCCTGATCTCGTACGGGCTCTTCGACGGCGAGGGCCTCGACTACATCACAGGGACATACACCTCGTTCGGCAATGACGGACTGCACCTGAACCAGGCGATCAACCAGGGGACGAACTACGCCGTGAGTGCAGCGATAGCCAACGCGCTCCACGAGGCCTCAGACCACCTGCCCGTCTACGCCGATTTCCAGCTCCCCGCCAGGATCGACGCGCCCGCGCAGCTCGCGTTCGGGGCGTACATCGTGGGCACACCCGCCTCGCTGCCGCTCATCATCGGCAACGTCGCCGTCGCTCCGGCCGACGAACTCGACTACTCCATCGCGGCGCCCGCCGGCTTCTCGGCCGCCGGCGGGTACTACGAGATCGAGCCCGGCGAGGAGAGCGACCACGCGGTCATGATGGACACCGCGACGCCCGGCGTGCGGTCCGGAACGCTCGTCGTGTCGTCGGACGACGTCGACCAACCCACCGCCCCGGTGGCCCTCTCGGGGATCGTCGTTGCGCACGCGCAGCCATCCCTCGACGAGAGCTCGGTCGTTCTGCAGGGCGACCTCGACCTCGGTTCGCACGCACCCGGCGGCTTCTCGCCCGTCGCGTTCTCCGTCCACAACGTGGGTTGGACCACACTCCAGGCCGCGCTCGAGGTCCACGACGCCCAGATCGACGGCGGCGACGGCCGGTTCTTCTTTGACGGCGGGTTCGAGGCCGCGCTCATCGAGGGCAGTCCCGCGACGTTCGCGATCGGCTTCGACTGCGACGGCGCCTCAACGAACACCCTCTACGAGGCGGAGCTCGTCCTCTCGACACGCGATGACCCCACCGTCGCCGGAGGAACGACCCAGTCGGAGATTCCTCTCACGCTCACGGCGTTCGTTGAGGAAGGCACGGGGGTCGACGACGTGGTCGGCCGGCTGGCCTTCTCGCCCGCCGCGCCGAACCCGTTTGCCGAAGGGACGAGCTTCCACCTCAGCCTGCCGCAGCCGTCTTCCGTCGATATCGCCGTCTACGATGTGAAAGGACGGCTCGTCGACGTCATTGCCTCGGGCGAACTCACGGCGGGCGAGCACACGCTCTCCTGGGACGGCACCAACCGCAGCGGCTCACCTGCGGCCTCGGGCGTCTACATCTGCCGCGCACGGGTCGGCGACTGGGAGCGCACACGGAAGGTCGTGCTGATCCGCTAGGCGAGGCGCCCGCGAGCCTCGCACGAACCCGCGAGCCTCGCACGAACCCGCGAGCCTCGCACGAACCCGCGAGCCTCGCATGAACCCGCGAGCCTCGCACACAGGAAGGCCCCCGGACCACGCGGTCCGGGGGCCTTCTCAGTGAACCTCGCGCTGACTCTCGCCGACGCCTGTCACCTCTGACAGCCGCCGACCGACGCGCCGCTAGTGCAGCGTCACGAGGATCTCGATGACGCCGGTGCCCGATGCGAGCGGCTCGAGCGCCTTGCCGACGATCGTCCCGGCCTTCGGGCTCTCGTCGCGCATCGCGTGGCCCGGCGTGCTCGACGTCACGAGCAGATCGCCGATGGCGATCGGGCCGTTCTCAGCCGAGACCTTGCAGGACACGATACCGACGACCGCGAGCGGCATCTCGTTGTGACGGGATGCCATGTCCTCGAGCTTGAGCGACACCGGCTCGCTCTCGCCGCTCTCCTCGTGCCACGACCTCGTCGATCCGACAATACCCGGCTTGCCGCTCACCACGCCGGCGACGAGTGAGGACTGCGCGCTCCGGCAGGCCGTCACCGTCCGCGGGTCGGCAGGGTCGATGACCATGACGTCCCCGGCCTCGACGGACCTCGCGCCGGAGCTCACCTCGACCATCTCCGCGAAGTCGCCGCCGCCCGACAGCATCGGACCCGACGCCCGTGTCGTGCCGTCGACGTCAACGCTCCAGACCGGAGTGTCCTCGACCTGACACTCGATCATCTGCGCTCCGCTGCTCGTCCCGGTCTGGGCCTGAATCGTGAAGTGGTCGCTGCCGGAGGGCACGCTGCTCGTGGTCGACTCGAAGTGGAACATCTGCATTGAGGGCCCGGCGGCATTGCTCCGCATCTGGACCGCAGTCGTCGCGGCTGACGTGGGATTGTACAGGTCGAACGTGTAGTCGGGCGTGGTATCGCCGATCCCGATGTACCCGGTCGTGAAGTCGAAGGTCATCCACGTCACGTCCGACTCGTCCCTGAAGTAGAGCTGCTCGTCCACATCGATGTAGCCGTCGCCCGGCATCTCGAAGTACGTGCGGTTGTATGTCGACGGGACGCTCCCCCAACTGTTGGTGAAGACCGCCCTGTTGAGCGTGAGCTCGCGCGTCAGCCCGAGCGCAGGGCCATCCCACCCGAGGTTGAGATCACCCGTGATCTCCGCGTCACCATTGACGTCGAGTTTCACCTCGGGGGTACTGTCGCCGATGCCGATGTTGCCGGAGACCATCGAGTACATGTCGTCGCCGTCGACGGTCCAGTCGCCGTCGCCCAGGAACGTCAGCGACGTCCAGGTTCCGTTGCCGGACGCATCCGAGGCGAGCACGTAGTTGTTCGAAGCCCCGGTGGCCATCGTGAAGCTGCCGACGTCGCAGTTACCTTCTACTTCGATGTCGCCGTCGAAATCTCCGGCAAGACCGCTGCCGCTCGCCGTGCCCTTGATCGCGGGACCCGAGCCGGTGTGCCAGCCGCGCACGGCCGCCCCCGTTCCCTGGTGTCGACCGATGATGGAGCTGTTGGAGTTAATCGCACTCGTGGACACGACGTCGAAGAGGGTCATGTTCTGAGAGGACTCCACGTCAAGGGGAATGTCGAAGGTGTGCGTCTGATGTGCCATCGGCACGCTCGCCAGCTTCATGCGTGCGTCCATCGCCTCCCCGTCAACGGTGAGATCGAGATAGTACGGTGGCTCGTCAAAGCCCGGCAGCGACTCGGTCGACCCGAGTTCGATATGGAACCATCCCTCGGTCACAGTCACGCTGTTGTGCGTCTCCGGTCCCCAGAGCTGTGTTCCGCCCGTGGGCGAGTCGTAGATGCTCGCGTTGATGTTCATCGTCCCGTTGATCGGGTCCCCTGTATCGACATCAGCCAGGAACCCCTGGTACCAGATAGTCTCTTCGACATCACGCGCGCCGCTGACCTCCGTCCTGTCGCCGGTCACGTCGGCGCCGTCCACATCCGCCGCCGCGACGGGCATAGCGGCCAGCGCGGCGCACAGAAGCGACGCCGTGACGATCAGCACAACTCTCTCCATGTTCGACATGGCTCTCCCCCTGTCTCCGCGCTACTTGAGATGAACGACTGACGACCGCTCGCTGACGTCCCCCGCCTGGAACCGGCAGAAGTAGACGCCCGAGGCCAGCGCCTGGCCGGACTCGTTCCTGCCGTCCCACGGGATCTCGTAGCGGCCCGGCCCCATCGGCTCGTTGACGAGTGTCCGCACGAGCTTCCCGGACACGTCGTAGAGCGTCACGCTCACGGGGCCGGAGACCTCGCCGATCTCGAACGCCACCGACGTTTCGTCGCGGAACGGATTCCTTCGGAACGCCTGGAAGTGCGTCACGTACCGGCCGCCGGTCACGGCCGAGGCCGGGAACTGGCTCGCGCAGTACTCGTCGCCCGAATCCTCGACGACCCAGAGCTCGTACCAGTACTCGGTCTGCGGCAGCACGTCGCGGTCCTCGTACACGCCCGGGCTCTCGGGCGCGATGAGCTCGGTCGTGATCCGCTCGTACGGTCCGGCCTCACTCTCGGCGCGGTGGACGTAGAAGCCCTCCACGCCATCGAGCGCGGCGACCGTCCAGCGGAGCGTCACGCAGAGCGGCTCCGTCGTCGAGGCGAAGAACGCCGCCTCGACCGGGGTGTAGGCACTGCAGCCCCAGAGCGCGTACGACGCGCTCTCGGCGCTGCCGACGAACGGCCCGCCGATGCGGCTGCGGAGACGATAGCTCGTCGATTCGACGAGCGGGCTCCCCTCCGGCGCGCCGGACACGATAGACCAGGTCCTCAGCTCGTAGCTGTCGCTCTCCGGACGGTCCCCCGCCGGCGCGACTGCGACGAGGCAGACGCTCAGGACCAGCAGCGACATCGCGGTCAACGAGATCACTCTGACCATGGGCCACCTCCTCATTGCGGTGTGCCTGCTTGTTGTTGACGTGAGCTGTCGTGGTCGCTTGAGACCCGCGGGGCGGCGCCTCGTCCGACGGAGACGCCTCCCCGTGAACAGTAGCCACTGGGCGCGGCTCAGGTCAAGCGGAAACAGCACAGGAAACCGACAGGGCGCAGCCGCCCCCCACGGCGACGTGACCGGGCGCTCACACGGCCGTTGCATTCCGGGCCTTGGGGGTCTACCTTGCGTGTCAAGCAGCGGCGCGCGATGCCGAACGTCCGAGCGCGGGCCCGCGCCACGACGACCGCGCACCGGGACGACCAAGGAGAACCCCCTGCCGCCACGTGACGACCACATCCTCAACGACGAGAACATCGGCCGTCTGATCTGGCGGCTCTCCATCCCGGCGACCGTCGGGATGCTCGTCATGGCGACGTACGGATTCGTCGACCGGATCTTCGTCGGGCGCGGCGTCGGCCCGCTCGGCATCGGCGGCATCGCCATCGTCTTCCCGATCCAGCTCGCCACGATGGCCATCGGGCACATGATCGGCATGGGCGGCGCGTCGATCATCTCCCGCGCGCTCGGGGCCGGGGACCAGGAGCTCGCGGAGCGCACGCTCGGCAACGTCGCGTCACTGGCCCTCGGTATCGCCGGCGTCATCATGCTCTTCGCGTTCCCGTTCTCGGAGCAGCTGCTCAGGCTCTTCGGTGCCACCGAGGGCCTTATGCCCTACGCCCGTGAGTACCTGCTCATCATTCTCTGGGGCACGCCGTTTCGCGCGTACACGATGGCCAACAACAACATCATCCGCTCCGAGGGCCGGGCGCGCGTCGCGATGACGACCATGCTCGTGAGCGCCGGGCTGAACATCGTGCTCGACCCCATCTTCATCTTTGGTCTCGACATGGGCGTGAAGGGCGCGGCGCTCGCGACCGTCATCGCGATGGGATGCGCGTCCACGTTCGTCGCGGTCTACTTCGCCGGCGGGTTCAGCGGCCTCAGGCTCCGCCTGAGGGCGTTCGCCCTCCGGGCGGACATCGTCCGGGAGACGCTCGCGATCGGCGTCTCGTCGTTCATCCGGATGGTCTCGGGCAGCGTCGTGGTCGTCATCCTCAACCGGAGCCTCGGACGACACGGTGGCGACATCGCGGTCGCCGCGTACGGGGCGATCCACTCGCTCATTCACTTCGCGTTCATGCCGATGCTCGGGTTCTCGCAGGCGCTGCAGCCGATCGCGGGGTTCAACTACGGGGCGAAGCGATACGCGAAGGCGAAGGAAGCGCTCCGGATCGCCACGGTCCGCTCGACCGTGGTCGGGCTGGCCGCGTATGCGCTCCTGATGATCTTCGCCGGACCACTCATGCGGGTCTTCGGTGACAACCCGGAGCTCATCCGGATCGGCGTCCCGATGCTCAGGATCGTCATCGCCGTCTTCCCGGTCGTGGCGTTCCAGCTCATGGGTGCGTCACTGCTCCAGGCGCACGGGCGCGCGCTGTCCGCGTTCATCCTGTCGCTCTCGCGACAGA
Source organism: uncultured bacterium (assembly GCA_964487295.1). Lineage (GTDB taxonomy): Bacteria > Joyebacterota > Joyebacteria > Joyebacterales > Joyebacteraceae > JAPEKQ01. The sequence continues at coordinate 15,551 of CAZAQL010000006.1, forward strand.
TCATCATCCTCATCCCGCTCATCCTCATCCTCGGTCCGCGCTTCGGAGTCAAGGGGATCGCCGCGGCCTTCCCCATCTCCGACCTCGTGTCCGCCGCGGTCGCGATCGTTCTGCTCGTCGCCGAGGTGCGGTTCCTGAACCGGATGGAGGCCGAGTCCTCGCCTATCCCCGTCGCCGCTTCATCATCCACGCCATCGGCTTCGTGAGGAACCACTCGAGTTCCCGCCGCACCTCGCGCAGGTGCTCCGGCACGCTCAAGCCTTGAGGACATGCCTTGACGCACTTCCCGCAGTCGGTGCAGAGCGACGCGTAGGTGGGCTTCGGCGACATCACGCCGCCCATGCGGAACGCGTAGAGCTTCCGAGCGTGACGACGGTCGCCGAAGCGACCAAGGTCGTTCAGTGCCTCGAAGCAGCCGGGGATGTCGACGCCCGAGGGGCACGGCATGCAGTACCCGCACGTCGTGCAGCCCACGCGCTCGAGCGTCGCGTAGGCGTCCCGGGCGCGCTCGATGACGGCCAGTTCCTCCTTCGACAGCGACTCCGGCCGCGCCTCCTCCGCGATGCGGATGTTCTCGTCGACCTGCCCCTCGGTACTCATGCCTGACAGCACGATGTGCACCTGCGGGTGGTTCCAGATCCAGCGGAGTGCCCATTCGGCCGGCGTCCGCCTCGTGGGAGCGGCGTCCCAGATCGCCTGGACCGACGTCGGAACGCTCCTGGCCAGGCTACCCCCGCGCAGCGGCTCCATCACGATGATACCAAGCCCCCGGTCGGCGGCGTACAGAAGCCCCTCGGTGCCGGCCTGCCGCTCGGTGTCGAGGATGTTGTACTGGATCTGGCAGAACCGCCAGTCGTAGCCGTCGACGATGGTCCTGAACCCATCGAGCTTCCCGTGGAACGAGAAGCCGGCGTTGAGGATGCGACCGTCGGCCAGAGCCTTCTCCAGGAAGTCGGTCACGCCCAGGCCGACCATCTTCTCCCAGCTCTTCGCGTTCAGCGCGTGGACGAGGTAGTAGTCGATGTGATCCGTCCGGAGCTTCTCGAGCTGCTCGCCGAGGATGCGGTCCATGTCCTCGCGGGTCTCGACCTTCCACGGCGGGAGCTTCGTCGCAAGCTTGACGCGCTCGCGATACCCGTCGGCGAGGACGCGACCCACGAACGGCTCGCTCTGCCCCGCGTGGTATGGCACCGCGGTGTCGATGTAGTTGACGCCGCGGTCGATGGCGCCGCGGACCATCGCCATCGCGCGAGGCTCGTCGATACGCGGGGTGCGACCGGGCAGTCGCATGCAGCCGAACCCGAGAATGGAGAGATCGTCTCCGGTGGCGGCCATGTGGCGCGTCAGCATGGGGTTCCTTTCGTCCCGGGGCTCTGTAAATGGCTGCGAGCGCCCGCCCTACAAGCAGTCCAGCGCGCGGCATTCCTCATCAGCTCTTATCACGATAGCAGACACGCGGGCAGGACGGAACTGCGCAGGGCAACGGAGCGCGCTACCGCTCCCCCTTGACCGCGGCACGGAACTCGCGCCACGGGAAGAAGTAAGCGATGAGGACCGGGTAGATCGCGTACCGGGTCAGACCCGCCACGTGGAGCCCCGCGAAGACGAAGATGAGCAGGTGCATCTTCACGACATTGCCGTAGGGCTTCATGAGGTGGTCGGTCGCACCGAGCTTCGCGCGCTCGGGGACGAGATGCGGGAGCTTCGCGACGAGGCTCACGAGCACGAACGGCCAGTAGAGCCTCAGGATGACAGGCAGGACGTTGAGGAGGCCGGGCCGCATCCCCTCGACGTCGTCCGGGGGAAAGAACCCGCCGAGGAACGCACCGTGCGCCAGATGGAACCCGCCGAAGTGCACCGTGAAGAAGCCGAGCACGGCGAGCGCCCCGGGCACCGCGAGCGCCGGCGGCAGTCCGCTCTGTCTCGCCCCCACGACGATCGTCGCGACGATGGTCGTGTAGCCGATGACGAGACTCGAGAGCCAGAGGCCCCAGATCAGATCGGTCGCTTCCCACCGGAGCGCGCCCGCGAGAACGATGGCCGCTGAGAACGCGACCACGTCGAGCAGAACAGCCGGGATGCGTCCCCCGAAGAGTCCGTCCTCCTCGAAGACGTGCAGGCGCTCCATCCAGCGAATGAGCTCTGAACCAGGCGAGCGTCGAACGACAGTGGTCACGGAAGCCTCCGGGGCAAGATCTGCCTGCCATCACGTTCGCAGGCTCCAGATGCAAGCCCGGTGCCGAAACTCAGCGGCCCCGCCCTCCGCCCATGCCTCACCGTGCCACGCCCGTCTACTCCCATGGCCCGTCCAGCGCACGGATGCGCACGCCGACCTCGGTGAACCCCCAGAACGCCACCGCGGCCAGCCCCACGAGGACCAGCGACGAGAACCAGGGCAGTGGGGCCACCATCGAGGCCAGCGGAACCTCGGCGATCGAGCCATACCTCCCGTCCTTCGCGGCGCTGATGACGCCGACCGTGAAGGCCGTCCAGGTGAGCATGAACAGGACGATGATCGCCGTCATGGGGTTCTTCCCGAAGAACCAGATGCCCATGTACGCAAGCAGGCCGAGCGAGAAGGCGCTCACGACACTGTAGGTGATGAACCGGTAGTAGACGTCGTCCATGCCTGGCTCGGGCCTCGCCAGCGCCACGAACGCGAAGAGCATCAGCCAGTAGATGACGCACGCGCCGGCGAGCATCGAGAACTTCCAGCGCACGACTTCGCGGTTCGTTGCCGGGAGCGTCTTGAGGAACTGCTCCGAGCCCTGGCGCTCGGACCACAGCACGGAGCTCGTGATCCAGACCGGCAGGAGCAGCATCGGCACGAAGTACACCGGGTGCCGCCACGCGAACATCGGCGCGATGATGAGCATCGAAAACGTGAAGAAGTGTGTGATGTAGAGGAACGCGTACTGCCTCAGTATCGCAACCATCGGACCACTCCCCTCTCTCTTGCACGCGATGAGCTGCATACGCCCCTCGCGAGCGCACTCTCCGGCGGACGCCGCGAGGCAACGTCTCATCCCCGCCTGACCATCGCCACCATGACGTCGTCGAGCGTGGCGTTCGCCACGCGAACGACCCCGGAGCTCTGGAGCTCATGAAGCTCCGGCGCCAACCGCCGGAACTCTCTCGTCAGTCCGACGGCTCCGGCCGCCCCCGATCGTACGGTCGCGAGCCGCTTGGCGATCGCCGGCGGCAGGCTGCCCGGGCGATGGTGCAGCCACTTCCAGTCCGCCAGCAGTTCGTCCTTCTCCTCATGTACAACGATGCGACCCTCATCCATCAGCGCCACGTAGTCGGAGACGTCGGCGAGCGCGTCCGTGACATGCGAGGCGATGAGCACCGAGCGTCCTTCGACGGACACGAAGTCACGAAGCGCGTCGAGGATCTCCCGTCGCACGATCATGTCGAGTCCGGCCGTCGGCTCGTCGAGAAGCAGGAGGTCCGCCCTGTGCGCGAGCGCGATGGCCAGAGCGAGCATCGCCCGACGACCGCGCGACAGCGCGCCGACGGGCTTGCTTCCTGAGATCGCGAACCGCGCGGTCAGCTCGCGGTACGTGTCCCATTCCCAGACGCGGTAGAGCGACGCCACGAAGCGGGCTATCCAGTCCGCAGTTCTGTCGCGAGGGAAGAACTGCTCCTCGCCAACGTAGCCGATCCGGTTCTTGATCTCCTTCTCGTGCTCCCTGTACGTCCGACCGAAAAGCTCGATTCGTCCGGCGTCGGCGCGATGAATGCCGGAGAGGATCTTCATGAGCGTGGTCTTGCCCGAGCCGTTCGGGCCGAAGAGCCCGGTGATACATCCGTCCGGCACCGACAGGGAGACCGGTCCGAGCGAGAAGTCCGGATAGCGCTTCACGACGTCAAGCGCCTCAATGATCGCTGCCATCCTGCGCCTCCTCCAGTTCCGCGACGAGCGCTCTGACGTCGGCCGGGCTGATCCCGAATCGACCGGCTCTCTCGATCATTCTCTTGAGCTCCTCCCGCACGACGGCCAGACGTTCGCCGCGCAGCGACGCCAGGTCGACGTCCGCGACGAAGGAACCCAGCCCGGCGCGGGTGACGAGAAGCCCCTCCCGCTCCAGGTCCATGTAGGACCGCTTCACCGTGATCACGCTGATGTTGAGCTCCTTCGCGAGCTCACGGATCGAGGGCAGCCGCTCGCCGCGAGCGAGGTCTCCGGCGGCCACGGCCTCGCGGAGCTGGTCCGTCAGCTGCCTGTGGAGCGGATCCGGACTCTCTGGTGACAGGACGATGAACAAGACGCCTCCTCTTGTGTGTATATAGCTAGTATATACAGCCCATTCGTGTCAACCCGTTTTCTGCAACGAGCCCAAGGCATCCGCACGCCGCGCGCATACTCCATCCCGAGGGACGTCCCCTTCTGGATTCCTCTATGCAGTATTCCGGTTTTGCACTAAAATGGGGGTTAGGCCTTGAACGTCACTCATCCGGAGAGCACATGATCGGTCGAACGGTCTCCCACTACCGGATCACGGGCAAGCTCGGCGAGGGCGGGATGGGCGTCGTCTACCGCGCCGAGGATACGAGGCTCGGTCGCGTCGTCGCTCTCAAGTTCCTGTCACCCGAGCTGACGCGCGACCCCGGCGCGAAGCAACGCTTCCTCACCGAGGCCCAGGCCGCGTCGCGGCTGGACCACCCCAACATCTGTACGGTCTATGAGATCGGAGAGACGGAGGACTCCCGGCTCTTCATCTCCATGGCCTGCTATGACGGTGAGACGCTCGACACGAAGCTCCGCGCGGGTCCGATGCCCGCATGCGAGGGGGTCGCCGTCATGGCCGATGTCGCCTCGGGCCTCGCAGCCGCTCACGCCGCGGGAATGGTCCACCGCGACATCAAGCCCGGCAACATCCTCGTCACCGGCGACGGTCGCGCCCGGGTCCTCGACTTCGGTCTCGCGAAGCTCGGTGCCCCCTCGGACCTCACGGGCGCCGGGATGCGCCTCGGCACCGCGGCCTACATGTCGCCGGAGCAGGCCCGCGGCGAGGCGGCCGACGCCCGCTCGGACGTGTGGTCGGCCGGCGTGGTGCTCTACGAGCTCCTCACCGGACGGCGTCCCTTCCAGGGAGAGAGCAACGAGTCGCTGCTCTACGCGATCTGCAACGAGCCGATCAGGCCTCTTTCCGAGCTCGTCGCGGGGCTTCCGGGCGAGGTCGACGAGGTCGTCGGACGATGTCTCCAGAGGTCGCCGTCGCGCCGCTACCGGGACGCGGAGGAGCTCTGCTCCGCCCTCGAACGCCTCTGCGGGCACCTCCCCGTAAGGAGGAGCCTCAGCCAGCTCGACACGACCCCGCTTCCGGACTCCCCCTCGAACCGGCGCGCGCGCGTACGTCGCGTCGGACGTCTGGCCGCGGCACTCGCGGTGGTCGGTGTCATTGGGCTCGTGGCGGCGCGTGCGCTGCTTCCCTCGTTCGACACGACGGAGCTCCCCGACCGCGCCGTGCTGGCGCTCCTCCCCTTCTCCGCGGAAGACGCCGCATACGGGCGCGGCCTTCGCTTCCACGTGGCCGAACGGCTCCAGAGCCTGGAGCAGTTCTCCTCACGGGTTCGGGTCATCCCGCCGCATGACGATACGGGGAGCGCCGTCTCCTCGCCGGCGGACGCGGCGGCGGTCGTCGGAGCGAATCTCGCACTCGCGGCAGTGGTGGAAACGGTCGCCGACAGTGTGCTCCTGAGGTTCGTCCTCCTCGAGGCGTCGTCCGGTGACCCGGTCCGCGAGTTCACACTCGTCGAGAGGACGGCGAACGTAGCAGCGCTTCAGGGAGTCGGAACGACGGTCGCCACCGAGATGCTCGAACTCGACCTCCCAGGCAGGGCGCTCCGCCGCTGTGCATCCGCAGGGACCACGGTGCCCGCCGCGTTCGACAGCTACGTTCACGGGACGGGAGTCCTCATGGGCGCCGGCCGCAGCGACACGGTCCGCATCGCGCGGGCCGTCGAGCTGCTCAGACGCTCGACCTCCGCCGATCCGGCCTGCGCGCTCTCCCACGCCCGGCTCGGTGAGGCCCTCTGGAGACAGTGCGGTGCCAGCGGCGACTACGCCCGGCTCGGAGAGGCCGAGGCGACGCTCCGTCATGCCCTCGAACTGGATGAGCGCTGCATCGATGCGATGCTCACGCTCGCAAGTGTCCTCGCGCACAGGAACGAGCGGGACGAGGCGGCAGCCATGCTCAGGACGGCGGTCGAGACCGATCCTCTGAGCATCCCGGCGCGACGCGCGCTGGTCGCGCTCCACGCGCAGCGCGGCGATATGGCGCTCGCGGAGGCGGCCTGCCGCGAGTTCGTCGAGCTTCGCGCCGAGTACTGGGGAGCGCACGACGCGCTCGGCGTGCTGCTCGCTTCACAGGGCCGCTACGAGGAGGCGGCGCAGCAGTTCGGCCTCGTCACGAGCCTCGCCCCGGGGAACGCCGTCGGGTACAGGAACCTCGGCGCCATGTACTACTACATGGACCGCTGGGACGAAGCCGCCGAGATGTTCGAGCGGGCGCTCGAGATCGCTCCGAGCTATTCGGTCTACTCGAACCTGGCAACCCTCCGCTTCGCCCAGGCGCGCTACGCGGACGCGGCGGAGATGTATCGCGCGGCGCTTGAGATCGACGACTCGGACTATCGAGTCTGGGGCAACCTCGCAGCGTCGTATCTCTGGATCCCGGGCGGAGAGGATCAGGCGACGGATGCCTACCGCGAGGCGGCGCGTCGTGCCGAGCAGGAGCGGGCCCGCGCCCCCCGAGATGCGCAGCTCGTGGCGCTGCTCGCAGGCTACTACGCGCAACTGGACGAGCCGGGGCGCGCGACCGCGCTCCTCGACGACGCGCTCGAACTGGCGCCCGGCGACGTCGAGGTCATGTTCCAGGCGGGGCACACGCACGAGGTGCTGGGCAACAGAGAGGAAGCGCTCAGGTGGATCGAGCAGGCCCTCGACCACGGGTATCCGCGCACGCAGGTGGAGAACACGCCGGCGCTCCGCGGACTCTGCTCGGATGAGAGGTACCTGGAGATGGCGGCACGGACTCCCGAGAGGGTGTGAAGTCCGGCACAGCGAGGAGGATGAGGATGCAGAAGCTCATCGAGGTGACGATCGACGAGGGTTCGGGCATGCGGAACGTCCCGCAGGTCGAGGCCGATCCCGGAGACGTACTGCTCTTCAGCGCAGGCGACGACACGATCAGCGTCTGGTTCCCCGAGCCGGGCGTCTTCCCTACCGCGAATATCGTCACGATGCAGACCGGCGATGTCGAGGTCGAGGTCCCCGGAGACGCCACGCCCGGCACGTACGAGTACGCGGTCTACGTGCACACCGCGGGCAGCTACGCCGAGTGCAACTCGCACCCGGTGATGATCATCCGGGGTCCGTAGCGGGAGCCTGACGAGCGTCTGTACGACTCCACCACAAGTGAAAGCGGCCGCGTCGTCTCCGACACGGCCGCTCCCCGAATATCGACAGCCTGATACTCTGCGAGATCTAGCCCTCGATCTTCACGACGTTCTCAGCCGCCGGACCCTTGGCGCCGTCGACGACGTCGAACTCAACGTGGTCGCCCTCGTTCAGGCTCTTGAACGAATCCCCACCCTGGATGGCGGAGTAGTGGACGAACACATCGGGGCTACCGTCATCAGGCGTGATGAACCCGAAGCCCTTGCTGTCATTGAACCACTTCACCTTGCCGGTCGTACCCACTTCTACTACCCCCTGCGATCTGGCCGCGTGACGGTCCAGCCGCCCTCGCCGACCTGGTTCACCGAAGCGCGCGCACGCCCTCCGGTTCCTGCCTACACCGGGGCTCCCGGCCCCGGGCAAAGCCGACCACGTCCCAAGCGACACCCCTGCTACCCCGAGAGCCCTTTCGGACCCCCTGTTCCCGGTTCGCCGCCCGCAGGCGGCTCTCCTGAGAAAAAGAAAGGGACCGGCTCATGCGCCAAGTCCCTCTTCAGAGTCACCGGATATGTCACCATACCGACATGGCAGCTTCTGCTCGGTAACAGTATAGCCGAGTCCGTCCGGTCAGGCAAGAGAAATATCGCAGGGCGAAACGCCCGCAGAGAGGGCCGCCGATCACCGACTGAGCGGCCCCTCAGTCTCATCGCCGGGGCTCGCGTCCCGCGATCCGGCTTCCGCGCCACGGCCTGTGGATGGCCCCGTCTCGACCGGCGCGTCAGGCGACCCGTCGCTCTCGCCCCTGCCGGCGACCGGTCCCGCCTCGACCGGCACGTCAGACATGGCGGCCCACTCGACCCACGAACCGTCGTAGACACGCACGCACGGGAAACCGAGCGCGCGCAGCACGAAGTACCCGTGCGCCGCACGAACGCCCGCCTGGCAGTAGGTCGCGATCCGGTGCTCGCGCGTGATCCCGGCCTCGAGCAGCAGCTCCTCGATCTCCGCGGCCGGCCGGAACGCACCGAGTCCGGCCTCCTCGACCGTCCATTCCCAGTTGAGGTGAGCCGCCTCGGGGATGTGGCCACCTCGAGCCGCCCGAACCACCTCACCCGTGAACTCCCTCTCGGTCCGCGTATCCACGGCGAGGAACTCCGGGCTCGTCAGACGATCCATGATCCAGTCGGACGTCGCGATCCGGTCCGGGCGGACGCGCGCCGTGAAGTCTCCTCGCTCGGGGTCGGTCTGTTCGTACGAGACCGCGCGCTCCTCGTCGGCCCACAGGTTCCAGCCCCCATCCAGGATGCTCACGTGCTCGTGCCCCAGATACTCGAGCGCCCAGAACAGCCGCGCGGCCAGGAGGCCGCCCGCTTCATCGTAGACGACCACGGTGTCGTCCGCATCGACCCCGACCGACGCGAGCGAGGCCGCGACGGTCTCGACGTGCGGGAGCATCTGCGGGACCATCCCTACCTGCCTGAGCGTCGCCGAGCTCTCGAGGAACACGGCGCCGGGGATGTGTCCCGCGTCGTAGTCCTCGCGCTCCCGTCCGTAGTCGATGACCACGAGCCCAGGCTCGCCCAGCCTCTCGCTCAGCCACGCCCCGTCGACGAGCAGCCCCGAGGCGTGAAGACTCGTGACGGCTGCCGCCGCGCCGCTGGCCGCACCCCGGTGACTCACCACACCTTCCGCTGAATGTCCACCGCCGTTCGCGGCGAGCGCGGACGGGCAAAGAGCGCCCGCAAGACACAGGGCCGCGAGCGCGACGACGATGGTCCAGGCCCCGGGGGGCCGCCGGAACCGCTTCATGCATTGCCCTCCACATGGTGCGCCGCCAGCTCCCGGACGGCCCGGAAATCGGTCTTCGAGCTGCTCAGTGTGGGCAGCGAATCGACACGCACGAACGCCTTCGGGACCGCGATCCGAGGCAGTTCCTCGGCCATGCGACGCGCCGTCTCGCGCGCGTCGACGTCGCCGGTCACGACGGCCACGATCGCGGCGCCACGCCGGTCGTCCGGGAGATCCACGACGCAGCACTCGACGCCGCGAGGAAGGAGGCTATTCAGAACCGACTCGACCCGCCAGAGCGACACCGTCTCGCCGCCGACCTTGACGCACCGCGTAAGGCGTCCGGTCAGCCAGAGGAACCCGTCGTCATCCAGGTACCCAAGATCGCCGGTGTCGTACCACCCGGCCCGGACGGCGCGAGCAGTGGCCTCACGATCGTGAAGGTACTCCTTCATCACGAGCGGCCCCCTCACGAGGATCCGTCCGGACTCGCCGGGAGCACACATCTCCCCCGTATCCGTCCGCTCGATCCTCACCTCCACTCCGGCCAGCGGGCGACCCACGCTCCCCGGTCTGTGCGCCTCGGCGGTGTTGACCGCGACGACGGGGGACGTCTCCGTCGCGCCGTACCCCTCGAGCAGCGCAACGCCGTGCTGTTCGAGACACTCCAGTCGCAGAGTCTCTGGGCACCGGTCGGCTCCGACGACCGCCACGCGGACGTCCTTGAAGTCGCCACGCCTGGAGGCGCGCATGTATCCCCACCAGAACGCGGGCGTCGCCGCGACAACGGTCACCCCTCGCTCCCTGATGCTCTTCGTGATCGCCGAGAAGTCGAGCGGCGACGGGTGCGTCACGATCTTGAGTCCCCTGACGGCCGGCAGGAACAGGTCCACGGTCAGGCCGTACACGTGGAAGAAGGGCAGGTTCGCGAGCACGGCATCATCCGGCCGCACGTCGAAGGCGTCCGAGACCGCGTCGACCTCGAACATGATGTTCCTGTGGCTGAGCACGACCGGCTTCGGCGTACCCTCGCTGCCGCTCGTGAATGCGATGACTGCAGGATCGTCCTCGCGCGCTCGAGCGGCGGCCGGCCCCGCGGCCCAGCGGGGCAGCACGGCGAGCGTCGCCGCCTGCGCCCTCTCCAAGAGCCCGACACCGCGAGCGAGATCCTCGACGTCGACCATTCCGTCCAGGCGAGAGCAGCCGAGCCTGTCGAGAAGCCTCCCGCTCGTAACGACCGTCGACAGGTCGCAGCGCTTCATTGCGAACGCCGCGTTCCGCTCCGCCCCGGTCGCGTAGTTGATCATCACCGGGGTCCGGCCGGCGATGAGCGAGGCCAGGACCGTAAGGATCGCTCCGTCGGAATTCGGGAGCATCACACCGAGCCGGCGACTTCTGTCCGACGCGGGGTCATACCGAAGCCGGCGCGACAGCGCGAGCGCGCTCAGGAGCGCCCGCCCGAAGCTCATCTCTCGACCGCTGACGCCGTCGACGATGAATGTGTCGCGTGGCCGCCGCCGGGCGGCGTGGATGAAGGCTTCGTGGAGCAGCACCGCCCTCTCCCGGTTCGATCGGCGCACGCCGGATCAGCTCGCTCGCCTCATCGGCTGCGCCCGCATGTAGGTCAGCGTCCGCCAGGCCCACTCCGCGGGCCCGAATCGGAAGCGCGAGAGCCATTCGTGCGAGAGCCAGATCTCGAGCACCCAGACCGTCAACACGACGACGAGCTGCGGCACGCGTCCCATACTCCCGAAGAGTCCGAAGCCGTGGCCGTAGAAGAGCGTCGTGCAGAGCACCGTCTGGAGCAGGTAGTTCGTGAACGCCATCCGCCCCACCGGCGCGAGCAGCCGCGAGAACCAGCCCCTTGGCGCCGTCTTGACGATGAGCATCACGATCGAGACGTAGGCCAGGGCGACCAGAATGCTGCCCCAGTAGTTGTAGAGGGCGCCCTGGAAGAAGGCGTACTCGATCGCCCAGTCGACGGCGAAGCGCTTCACGACGCCCATCCAGATCACAGGAAAGCCGAGGATCAACCCGAGCACGGCCACCGTTCCGTAGAGCCGCCGTGAGCGCTCGGCCGAGAGCCATCCCCACTTGAAGAGAGCCATCCCCAGAAGCATGAGCGCGAGGACGCGCCATGCGAGGAACGACCAGAAGACCATCGTGAGCTGCCCGATCATCCCGAAGACGCGGTGCCCCATCTGGTCCATCCAGCCGCCGGTGTACGCCGCGATCTCCTCCTGAACGACTTCGGCGGTCGGCGCCCAGAACTTCGTCATCCCGACCATCGCCTCGGGCGGCCAGTGCGGCAGGGAGTACCCGAACAGCGTGTAGAGAAGAGCCGGGATGCAGAACAGCAGCGCCGAGCAGATGACCAGCGTCAGCGGCGACCTGCGCCAGAACAGATAGGCGACGATCGCGACAAGCGAGTAGACGGTCAGAATGTCCCCGTACCAGAGCAGGAACCCGTGCGCGAGTCCGATGATCAGCAGCCAGAAGATCCTGCGATAGTGCATCAGCCCCGGGGCGACGCCCCGCGACTCGAGCCGGCTCGCGAAGAGCACGATCCCGGCCCCGAAGAGCATTGAGAAGATCGCCATGAACTTGAGGTCCGCCAGCAGGTGGCCGAGTGTCCAGACGAGGCGGTCGACGCCCGTCAGAGCGCCGGCCGCCGTCGGATTGAGGTAGGCCGCGCCGATCATCGAGAAGCTCTGGATGTTCATGATGAGGATCCCGAGGATCGCGAAGCCTCTGAGCACGTCGAGCGAGATGATGCGCTCGCCGACCATCACCGGCCCGGCTGGCTCCCTGGGCGTCGTCACGGATTCCACTGTCGTCACTGGCGCACCTCCGGTTCATCGGTCCGATCCATCCCCGCTTCCGCTTCGATAAGCCTGAGCACCTCGCTGCCCGCAAGCAGCATCGCCCCCGCTCCGTAGGGGGCCGTCCCCGTCTCCGACACGAGCCCCGGCTTCCTGCCGACTCCCTGGACCCAGCCGAGCCTGCCGTCACCGTCGACGGAGGCGGCCAGGGCCCCCCAGGCCCGCAGCGCCGGCGGTCCGTACAACTCGCGATCCAGGATCCCCTCGTTGACCCCCCACGCGAGCGCATGGCAGATGAGCCCCGTGCCGCTCGTCTCCCCCGGGTAGGCTTCGACAGGGTCGAGCAGCGAGGAACGCCACAGGCCGTCGACGCCCTGCAGGCCCACGAGCCGACCGGCCATCATCACATAGACCCGCTCGAGCAGGGCGTGACCGTCATGCTCCGCAGGCACGTAGGGCAGCGTCCTCGCGATGCCGGAGAGAACCCATCCGTTACCCCGCGACCAGAACAGGCGCTTGCCGTGCTCCGAGAGGTCCGGCGTGCCGTCTCTTCCGTCGCGAGCGTTGGCGTCCCGATGGAAGAGCCGCTCCCCGCCGTCGAACAACGGATCGGCTGCGTCCCACCACATGGCCGCCATGGAGTCGACGAGGGCGGTGTCGCCCGTCGCCCGCGCGGCCCGGACGAGCACCGGCGGCGCCATGAAGAGCGCGTCGCACCACCACCAGATGCGGTCGGCGGGTTCGTCCCTCAAGACCAGCGCGCGCATACCGTCAACCGTCGGCCCGAGCCGTGACGTATCACCCGTGAGCCTCGCCAGGTCGAGGTAGACCTGCCCGGGCGCGTGGTCATCGGCGTGGTACTTCCGGCGGCCGAGCTCCCACGCGTTCGCGTCGGCCCAGCGCCGAGTCCCCGGTCGCCTCGTACGCGGCCGTGGCCCCGATCATGAAGGTCGCCTGGATCCAGTCGGGCTCGTGCGTCTCGAGCTCGCCGAGCTGCCAGTCGAAGACCCTCCTCATCACGCGTCGCGTCTCTGAGGCGTCCGGCGCCTCACGGAGCGCGCTCGACAGAACAACGGCCTCCGAAGCGGCACCGGGCACGGGCCCGCGCGAGGTCGGCGGTCCCCCGCAGCCGGTCAGCATCACGAGTGTCAGAATGCACGCCCCGCGGGCAACAGCGATGAGACGCCTCACGGTGTGTTCTCCTTCTCGAGGATGTGTGGGTGTGAGCGCGGGCTTCAAGAGGATAACACATGCGCGCCGAAGTCGTGGAGCGCAATCGCCCCCGAGCGAGCGAGGCCCGTGTCCGGGCTGCCCGTCGTTCGGGGGCGATCGGGATGAGCGGGCGAGAGCGCTACTGGCGCTGTCCCCGCAGATACTTGTAGGCCTTACCCTCGCACTCGATGATGTCGCCGTCGGCGAGGGGCCGCGTCTCCTCGACCGGCTCGCCGGCCACTCGCGCGTCACCCTTCACGACGCGCAGGCACGGCGGTGAGCCGTCCGACGTCCCGACGAACTCGAGAACCGTCTCGCGGAGCTCGGCAGCGTAGCCGGTGCCGACGCCGATCTGGATCTCGGGAAGACCGGGGTTCTCGATCGGGATGTTCCTGTGCGCCGCGATCACGCCCTCGGGCAGGACCCGTCTGAGATACCCTTTCACGCGGGTCTCCTTCTGAAGCAGCGGCTTCGTGAAGACGCCGGTCCAGGACTGCCTGCGGTGTATGCCGATCGCGACGAAGCCCATCACCACGCCGAGAATGCCGAGCACCGACCGATAGACATGCTGCCCGACGTCGTCGAAGGCGCTCGTGAGCCACGCCCCGTCGGCGGCGGCTCCGGTCTCGGCGGCGGACGCCGACTCCACGACGCCGTCGAGGAGTCTCCTGCCGCCATTGGACGGCGCGGCGGAAGGCGGAGTGGCCGCGGCCTCTCCATCGTTCGCATCCAGCGACGCGATGATCTCCGGCTCCCCGGGCGCCGTGATGATCTCGCCTATGATCTCATCGAACGTGCGAGCGAGGTCCCGGCCGGTATCGACCTGGAAATACGATCCCCCGGTCGCCTCCGAGAGCTCACTCAGCATGTCGCCGTCGACGCGGTCGGGGGCGCCGAGACCGACGGTGTAGACGGGGATCCCCGTCGCAGCAAACAGCCCGCCGAGCTCCCTGAACCTCGCCCTGCTCTCGCGGTACACGTCGTCGTACTCGCTGTAGTCGTCGTACATCGGAATGAGCTTGCCGTCGGTCAGAAGGACCACGTACGCCGACCCACCCCTCCCCCTCCCGCTGCTCTTGACGGCCGAGGAGAAGACGTTGTCGCGTTCCTTCCAGACGAAGTCCAGGCCCCTTGTGATGTCCGTCCGGTCGGCCGTGAACGGCAGAACGATGCGCTCCCCGATGGACTCGCGCGATGTCTCGGACCCGACGGTCGCCGGATAGGCCGGCATGGCGGGAAATGGCTCCTCCCCGTAACCGTACACGCTGATCCGGTCGCCCGGGTTCATCGACTCAACGAACCTCTCGATGGCCGCCACCGTCGCCTCTCCCTTGCCGCCGCTCCGCATCGTCCCGGTGCAGTCGATCAGCAACACGTAGTCAGAGCCCCTCACCTCCGGGGCTCCCGCATCAGCGCCTCCCGGCGCCAGAGACGCGATGCCCATTAGAGCCGCCACGATCAGGCACAGCATCCTCCCGGTCTTCATCGTGCTCCTCCTTGTGCGAGGCTCATGCGTGGATGCGCACCGATGGCCCGGCCGATCCGGCGCCTCCCAGAGCCGTCTATCCCGCGATTGCGAAGCTATATCAGCAGAACTCGCCGGGGCGGGCACCCCATCGAAGGCGTTGCATGAAGCATGCCTGAAGAATCCCGGATGAGCGGTCGCACGGGGTCGTCGGCTTGACCCGTTCCCGGGGAGCTCGGCGTCCGCCGGTCCCCTGCCGCACTAGCGGGACGAGTCCGTGCCGTCGTCCCGGTGGGAAACCGTTCTCAGGGAGAGCAGATGCAGCGTGACGAGCGCGGCGATCAGGGCGAGCCCGATCCTGAGCGACCAGTTCGGAAGGACGAAAACGGAGCTGAAGGCGACGCTGCACCAGATCGTGACGATGCTCGCGACCTTCATCCTGAGGGTGATGCCGCGGCTCTCTCGGTAGTTCCGGATGTGTGGGCCGAACCACCTGTGGTTGATCAACCAGTAGTAGAACCTGTCGGAGCTCCGTGCGAAGCACGCGGCGGCTATGAGCAGAAACGGCGTCGTCGGGAGAATCGGCACCAGAAGGGCGAGAACCCCGATGACGAGGCAGAGGACGCCCGCCACGACAAGCGCGTGCCGCGCCGGTGCGGAGAGTGGTGGTCGCCCGGTCGGCATGGGCGCTGGCTGCTTGCCGTGTTCCTCGCTCATGCTGACGACTCTAGCGGACTCGGGACTACCGCGCAACGCGCCACCGCGCTACAATGAGCGGACGACCTGAAACACCACCGGGAGGTGGCATGCGCCCCAGACTGCAGTTCCTCGAAAAGAAGCTCATCGAGCGCATCGTGGACGAGGCGCTCGACGTTCTCGCGACGCTCGGGGTCGACGTCCAGAACGGGAACGCCGCGGCTCTTCTGGGCGACCACGGCGCCCAGGTCGACATGTCGACGGGCCGCGTCAGGCTCCCGCGATCGCTCGTCCTCGACGCCGTCGAGAAGGTCCCGTCCGGCTTCGCGCTCCACGACATCCTCGGAGAGCGGACGCACGACCTCTCGGGCGACAACGTTCACTTCACCCCGGGCTCATCGGGCATCACGGTCCTCGACGCGGAGACGGGTGAGATGCGGACGCCCGTCACCGCCGATCTCGTCCGGTTCACGAAGCTCACGAGCCGGCTCTCGAACATCGACGCCGCGAGCACTGCGTTCATCTGCTCCGACGTCCCCGAGCAGGTACAGGACAGCTACCGGCTCTTCATCTGCCTGATGTACTGCGAGAAGCCCGTTGTCACGGGAGCCTTCACGATCGAGTCGTACCGGCTCATGCGCGAGCTTCAGATCGCCGTGCGCGGCTCCGCCGACGAGCTCGCCCGGAAACCGCTGACCGTCTTCTCCGCATGCCCGACCGCGCCGCTTAAGTGGAGCGACGTCACCGCGCAGAACGTCCTCGACTGCGCCGCCGATCGCGTCCCGGTCGAGTTCATCTCGATGCCGCTCCTCGGGTTTATCGGACCGGTCACGATCGTCGGGAGCCTCGTCCAGCACACGGCCGAGACGCTCTCCGGCGTGGTGCTGAGCCAGCTCGCCAGCCCGGGGACGCCCGTCCTCTACGGCGGCTCCCCGGCGGCGTTCGACATCCGGTTCGAGACGACGCCGATGGGCGCGGCGGAGACCCAGATGACGGACTGCGCGTACAGCGAGATCGGCAAGCATCTCGGCATCCCGACGCAGGCGTACATCGGCCTCTCCGACGCCAAGGCGCTCGACGCGCAGGCCGGGCTCGAGACCGCGATGGGAGCCACGGTCGCCGCGCTCTCCGGCATCAACAGCATCTCAGGGCCCGGCATGCTCGACTTCGAGACCTGCATCAGCGACGAGAAGCTGGTGGTGGACAACGAGATCTGCGGTCTCGCGAGGCGCATGGCGCGCGGCATCGAGCCTCGGGACGACTTCCCCGCTCGCCCCCTGTTCGAGGAGATGCTGGCGGAGGGACACCTGCTCATCTCGAAGCACACGCGGGAACACCTCAGGACCGAACACCATTTCCCCGGGCCGGTCATCGAGCGCGCGAACTCCTCGCGCTGGCGCGACGAAGGGGCGAGGACGCTGGACGACCGCGCGGCCGGCGAGGTGGTGAGACACCTCGCGGAGTACGAGCCCTCCCGCCTCCCGGACGACGTGAAACGGGAGCTCGTCTCCCTCATGTCGACGGAGGCGGCCCGCTACGGCATGGACGAACTCCCGGCACGGGATGACTGATGGACTGGAAGGGCGAGATTCGCATCGACCGGGTCGCCCCGACGGAGGCGGATGTGCTCCGCGCCCTCGGCGTTCCCGCCGGGCACGAGCCGAAGCCGGAGGTTTGGCGCGCCGTGGCGAGCGGGATCGAGGAGCTCCGTCGCATCGCCACGCCCCGCGGGATCGCCGCCGACGTCGCGATCGACCAGTTCGCCCGTATCTACGAGGGTGACGGTGACAACGAGACGCCCTCGCCTCTTGCGGCGGTGTTCCCGCGCGCGGAGGGGCTCACCCTCTTCGCCGTGACGGTGGGCGGGAACGTGTCCGACCGGATCGCGGACCTCTTCGCATCGGGCGAGTACGCCACCGGCGGCTCCCTGGACGCGGCCGCGTCGGAGGCGGCGGAGCTCGCCGCGGAACACATGACCCGAACGGTGCTCGCCGGGTTCCGGCATGCCGGGCGGGCGGCCCGCGAGACCCGTGCGCTCCGGTACAGCCCCGGCTACTGTGGCTGGTCGCTCACGGGCCAGCGGGCGCTCTTCGAGGCACTGGCTCCGGGCGCCATCGGCATCACGCTGGGCGAGAGCTGCCTGATGGATCCGGTGAAGTCGATCTCGGGCGTGGTCGTCGTCGGTCCAGCGAGGATCCACGAGTTCCCCGACGACTACGGCTTCTGCCGCGAGTGCGAGACGCACGAGTGCCGCGAACGCATCGCGAAGCTTAGCGAGGAGTAGACGGGCGGCGCGCCCACGGCCGGACGAAACGCACGCCCTGAAACCCCTCCGCGCGAGAGCCGCGCGACGCCACACGCCGAAGGAGACAGCCATGGAGATCCTCTCGAAGATCGCCGCGCATCTCGAGCAGGGACAGGACGCCGAGGTCCGCATCCTGACGGAGACCGCTCTCTCGGAGTCCATCGACGCCACCACGATTCTCGAGAGCGGGCTGATCGCCGGGATGCAGGTCGTCGGCGAACGCTTCCGCGAACACGAGATCTTCCTTCCCGACGTCCTGCTGGCCGCGAAGGCGATGAAGGCCGGTCTTGAGCTTCTCGAGCCGCACCTGGGTGCGGCCGATGTCCCGAGCCAGGGCAAGGTCATCATCGGCACGGTCAAGGGAGACCTCCACGATATCGGCAAGAACCTCGTCGGGATCATGCTCGCCGGCGCCGGGTTCGACGTCATCGATCTCGGCAAGGACGTCCCCGCCGAGCGGTTCGTCGAGACCGCCGAGGAATCGGGCGCCAACGTCATCGGACTCTCGGCCCTGCTCACGACGACGATGCCGGGCATGAGACGCGTCGTGGAGCTCGTGCGCGAGCGCGGCCTTCCGGTGCGGACGGTCATCGGCGGCGCGCCGGTAACGGAAGCGTATGCGCGCGAGATCGGCGCCGATGGCTACAGCTTCGACGCGGCGAACGCCGTCGAGTGCGTCAAGAGGCTCGTGGAGGAACCGTGAGGTCGCTCCTTGCGAGGATCAACGAGGGCCGCGTCGTCACAGCGGACGGCGCAACCGGCAGCCTTCTCATCGAGCACGGCCTCGAGCCGGGGGCCGCGCCCGAGTCGCTGAACCTGACGCGTCCGGATGCGCTCAGGGCCGTCACCGCGAGCTACATCGAGGCGGGCGCCGAGATCGTCCACACGAACACGTTCGGGGGCTCGCCGCTCAAGCTCGCCGCGCACGGGCTGGACGCGCGGACCGAGGAGATCAACCGCGCGGCGGTCCTGGCCGCCCGGGACGCTGTCGAGGCCGTCCTTGGCGATCCGACATCCCCGCCTCGAGCGCCCTCCTGCAAAGGAGAGGGCCGGGGCGAGGCGACAGCGCAGCGCGAGATCTTCGTCTCCGGCTCGGTCGGCCCTTCGGGATGCATGCTCGCCCCCTACGGCGACACCGAGCCCGAGGCGGCCCTCGAGAGCTTCGAGCGCCAGATCGCCGCGCTCGTGTCGTCGGGCATCGACGCGCTGACCACCGAGACGATGATCGACCTCGCGGAGGCCAAGCTCGCCGTGCGAGCCGCGCGGCGAGTCTCAACGACCATCCCGGTGATGGCCACGATGACCTTCGACGTGCTCCCCCGGGGCGCGCACACGATCATGGGCAACGACGTGCCGACCTGCGCTCTCGAGCTCATCGACGAGGGCGCGGACGTCGTCGGCTCGAACTGCGGCAACGGCAGCGAGACGATGCTTGCCATCGCCCGCGAATTCCATTCGGCGACAGGGGCTCCGCTCCTCTTTCAACCCAACGCCGGCCTCCCCCATATCGAGAACGGCCTGACCGTGTTCGACGAGACCCCGGAGCAGATGGCCGCCCGCGCCCTCGAGTTCGCCGATCTCGGCGCGTCGGTGCTCGGCGGCTGCTGCGGAACCACCCCGGCGCACATCCGCGCGCTCCGCGCCGCGCTGCGATAGTCCTCTTTCCGAAACCACGCACGGAGATGCCACAGCGACAGGTGCCGACCACCTGCTCGTGACTGCCTGCCGAAGATGTGATATAATGAGGTTCATGCCTTTCCCTCGCCGTCGCACGCCGCCGTCCCGCGGACGCATCGCATGGTGGCAGCGCGACGCCATCCCCGACCCATGGAGGAGCACATGCACAGACGTCCCGCACGTTCAGTGAGCATCGCGCTCATCGCGCTCATCACGCTCGCGGTCCTGACTGCCACGTCAGCCGCTCGACCGACCTGGCTCGACGGCCGCGAGGCCGGCTCCGACCCGCGCGCCATCCTGTGGGAGCCCAAGCAGGCAGCGTTCGATCGGCTTCAGGACCAGCTGGCACTCCCGCCGACGGCGACGCGCGCTTCGCAGGATGAGTACGACGCCACCTGGTACGACATCGACATCGAGATCGACGAGGGTCCGGAGACCGTCGCCGGAACCGTTCTCATGAGGGCGACGAGTCTGGTCGCCGGACTCGACGAGGTCATCCTCGACTTCTACGACAACATGACGGTCGACGCCGTCACGTATGATGGAACGGCGGCATCGTACATCCACAACAACGATCTCATCGCGGTAACGCTCAGCCCCACCGCGGGTGTCGGACAGGAGTTCGAGATCGCCGTGACGTATCACGGAGCCCCCGTCGACGACGCCCTGAACTTCGACACCCACGGCGGCGGCAACCCGATCATCTCGAGCCTCTCCGAGCCCATCGGCGCGAGGCAGTGGTGGCCGTGCAAGGACCGCCCGGACGACAAGGCCGACTCGGCGCGGATCGCGCTCACCGTCGACAATGCCCTCGTCGCGGTCTCCAACGGCATGCTCGAGTCGGTCATCGACAACGGCTCGACGAAGACCTACACGTGGTTTGAGCGCTACCCGATCACGACCTATCTCATCTCGGTCGCCATCTCCAACTACTCGAGCTGGACCGACACGTTCACGCACGGCGGCGGGACGATGCCGATCGAGAACTACGTCTACCCGGAGCACCTCTCCGACGCGCAGGAGGATCTCAACATCACGGCGCAGGCCATCGGGGTTCTCTCGGACGTCTTCGGGGAGTATCCGTTCATCGAGGAGCGCTACGGCCACGCCATCTTCCCGTGGGGCGGCGCGATGGAGCATCAGACCTGTACGAGCTACGGCGAGGTGCTCATCCGGGGCGACCACTACTACGACTGGATCCTCGTTCACGAGCTCGGTCACCAGTGGTGGGGAGATTGGGTGACGTGCGCCACCTGGGACGACATCTGGCTCAACGAGGGGTTCGCGAGCTACTCGGAGGCGCTCTGGTTCGAGGCGGTCGAGGGCATCTCGAGCTACGACGACTACGTCGAGTCGTACGACTACTACGGCTACTTCAACGGCCCCATCTACGACCCGGACTCGACGTTCAACCGTACGGTCTACGACAAGGGCGCGCTGGTGCTGCACATGCTCCGTCGCGTTCTCGCGCTCCCGGACGGGACGCAGTACCACTATCCGATCGAGCCGCTCGAGAACCTGATGGCGGCGTACAGCTCGGTCTTCGCCTACGACTCGGCCACGACCGCTGAGTTCCAGGCCATCTGCGAGAGCGAGTACGGCGGCGACCTCGACTGGTTCTTCCAGCCCTGGATCTACGGCGAGAAGCGGCCCGACTACGAGTGGTGGTGGATCGCCACGAACCAGGGGCCGCCGCACAGCGTGATGCTTCACATAGACCAGGTCCAGTCGAACGCCGGCCTCTTCACGATGCCCATCGACATCGAGATCCAGACCACGGCCGGAGACACGCTCGTCACGGTCTGGAACGACGAATGGAGCCAGGACTTCTTCATCGAGGTCGATGCACAGCCGACGGGCGTGAGCTTCGACCCGAAGAACTGGATCCTCAAGTACGCGGCCCAGGTCAGCCCGACGGACGTGGACGAGAGCGCCGCAACAGCGGTCGCTCTCAGCGCGCCCGCGAACCCGGCGGGTCCTGGAGCGGAGCTGTCGTACGCCGTGCCTGCCGCCGGCCACGTCGAGCTCACGCTGTACGACGCGTCGGGCCGGGTCGTCGCGACGCTCGTCGACGGCACGGTTCCCCCGGGTTCGCACGCCGCGACCTGGGACGGTCGCACCGACGGCGGAGCCCGAGCGGCCGCGGGCGTCTACTTCGCGAGACTCACAACGACACGGGGCGATGCGGAGACGAAACTCGTGCTCGTAAGATGATGCCAGACCGCCCGACGACCTCAGTGGGCGACCGAGCACAGGCGGGTCAGACGCCGGAGTGGAACGATGACATGGAGAGGGGCCGCCCCGCGAGTGCGGGACGGCCCCTTTGGCTCTATCGATCTGCGACCGGGTGGCCGCCTGTTATCCGTCGAGCCTGACGACGTTCTCGGCCGCGGGGCCCTTGGAGCCGTCGACCACGTCGAACTGCACGCGCTCGCCCTCGGCCAGCGACTTGAAGCCGTCACCCTGGATCGCCGAGAAGTGCACGAAGACATCCTTGGAACCGTCATCGAGCGAGATGAAACCAAAACCCTTCGCATCGTTGAACCACTTCACCGTTCCGGTCGTGCTCACGTTCTACTGCCTTTCTGATCGCGCCGGGAGAGTCGCCCCCTCCCGATCGTCGATCTCACCGGCGCCGGTTCCACCAGTCGGCCGGCTTCGTACCCTACGGGGCCCTATTGCCCCAACAGTCCGGCGACCCCACCCTTCGCCGGCATGCCCGGGGGCATCCCCCGGAGCATCTCCGGGCCCATCCGTTCCCGGGGGCCTCATGGCGCCCCGGAAACGAAAACAAGGGACCGGCTTCTGCGCCATGTCCCTCGTAAGAGCCTTCGATGCATCTTCACGCTGACGTGGTCGCCTCTGCTCGTGGAGATACTAACCTCTCGCACCCACCCAGTCAAGCGGCTCATGCGAGAATTTCGACCCGCAGTCAGTCGGAGCCGGCTTCCGGCGGCCCGCTCCGTACCTGTCTCAGGAGACGCTCCATCCGTCTGTTCAGAGCCGGTGCAACGGCCCTATCTGAGAAGCACCATCTTCCGAAGCTCGCGTTCGTCACCGACCTTGAGGCTGTAGAAGTAGATGCCGGACGCCGCCTCGCGTCCGGCTGCGTCACGGCCATCCCACAGGAGGGCGTGATCGCCGGCGGGGAATGGGCCCGAGGCCAGCGTCGTCACGAGCCGGCCGCTGACATCGTGTACGAGAAGCTCGACGTCCGAACCAGCCGCAAGTGAGAACGCCACGATCGTCGTCGGGTTGAACGGGTTCGGCGCGTTCTGCTCGAGTACGAACCGTCGCCCCGCGAGCGCGTCAGTCTCCTCCACGCCGGTCGTCGCGTACATCGCCTCGGCGAACTCCGGGTGGTCGATGAACGGGTTGCGGTTCCCCTGGAGCGTGTAGACCGTGCCGTTGCGTTCGAGTTCCTTGCGGCTGACGGGGTCTTCCAGATGCCACTCGAGGAGCATGTCGGCGGCCCACGGCAGGAGCTCCGCGCCGTCGGTCATGTCGCTTCCGGGCCACGCTCCGTCCTCGCCGTAGTATCTCGCGGTCACGTAGAAGTAGCTCCGCGCGAAGTCGCCCTTGTACGCGTCGATCGGTTCGAACGCGACGCCCGAGTACCCGGGGTAGGTGCAGTTGCCCAGCCTGCTGCCATTCAGCGAGGTCCAGCCCGGCGAGTCGACCTCGCCGTACGGGTACGACCCGCGCTGGTTGTTCACGAAATTGTCGGTCGGGTAGACCATGAAGAGGTCGGAGTACATCGGCGAGATCTCGCCGCCGTACCAGCTGCTCGGCCACGAGTGCTCGCGGTTGTAACCGGTCCCTTCGACGCCTCCAACGCCGCCCTGATCGACGCCGAACGTGTACTCGTACGGCGGCGTGCCGCCCGGGACGTCGGAGTACATGTCCCAGACCATGCCGTTCGGCTTGTCGTCGGTCGTGTAGAAGGCGGTCCACGTATTCGTGTAGCCGATGGGCGTGTGGTCGTCGATGATCAGGTGGAGCGCTGCCCGGAGCGGTTCGCCGATCAGTCCCCACGCGGAATCGTAGTAGCCCACGGGAACCGTGATGTCCACATAGTCGAACCCATAGCTGACGTTGACCATCGCGTTCTCGTACAGGTCCTCCACGCCGTCGACGACGAGCGTGTAGTCCGTGGGCGACATCGTGGACACCGTGAGTGTGACCTGGTCGTGGTTCGAGACGTCGCGCACGGCGCCGCTCACGGTCAGCCCGGCGATCGTGTAGTTGGACACGACCTCCGCCGTCGCCTCATCAACGTCCTCGGTGAAGGTCACGAGCACACTGGTCTCGTCGGTGGCGTAGACCTGGAAGAGCCCCGGCGGGGAGTCGTCACCCGCCCAGACGACGTCGGCCGCGTCGCGCGGCTCGAGCTTGAACGCCCCGTCACGGTATGCCAGCGGCCCGGTGATGTCGTAGAGCGTGCCGAGCGTCGGCGCGAAGTCGTATCCCAGATCGTCCACGGTGCCCGCGCCGCTGCCGTCGTCAACCTCCCACTCCCCGTCACCGAGGGTGGTGTTCGTGCACTCGGCGTCGTCGACCGTCACGAGCACGCCCTCGAAGTCCTCGAAGGAGAGCGCGGCCGTCGTCACGGACGTCGCGGCAGGCACGACAGCCGCGGGAGATGCGCTCAGGACGTCCGCGCCGACGAGGAATGTGCAGCCTGCGTTGCCCCCGTCGCTCTCGCTGACCGTCCCGCGAACGGCAACCGTATCACCGACCGAGAACGCGGTCGCGCCACGCGCCCACACGCCGCTCCTCGCCCCGGTCCCATCCTGGATAGTGAAGTAGCCGCCGTACTGCGCGGTCACGACGCCCGAGGTGATCGCCGCGAACCCGTCATATGGCGACGTGGCGCCGGCCCCCTGGATCTCGGCGATGGTGAGCGTGTAAGGGAGCGCGTAGCTCTCAACGTCGGAGACGCTCGTCCCCGGGATGTCGTTCGTCGCCTCGACCTTGTAGTAGACGGTGGTTCCGGCGCTCTGCCCCGGGATCGGGGTGTCGGTATCGTACGTGTCGCCGGAGACGAACGACATGGGGATCTCGTTGTCCAGCGTGAGCGGATAGTCTCCCCAGAACAGCGAGACGGATGTTATCGCAGTGGTGTCGGTCACGTCGGCCGCGACGTGGACCGTCTCGCCGGGCAGTGGCGCCGCCGGGACCGTGACGACGTTGGTGATCGTCGGTCCGGGCGGGGGCGTGACGGTGAGGTGGGTACCGGGCGTCCCGTCTGTAGGATAGCTCGCGGGAGTCGCGGTCCACTCGGACTCGACGTACGATGTGTTCGGCGTCACGATGTCCGGATTGCGCGTGTAGTCGTCGTTCTCGAAGTGCGTCCCGGTCACGACGGCGTAGTCAACGATGACCGAGCTCGCGTTGAGGAGCTTCGCCCCGTCCCCCACCTTCCCGTTCCAGAGGCTGTTGTTGCTCGACCACGCCTCCTGTGGGAAGTCGACCTGGAACACGATGACGGTCGTCGCGTCGCCGCAGACGAGCGCCTCGCCGGGGTCGATGGTCCCGGAGAGCGGCCAGGTGAAGATGTCCCCCGAGTTCCCGACCGCGACGAGGCTCCACCCGGTCAGGTCAACTGCAGCGGGCCCCACATTGGCGATCTCGATGAACCGGTCGGTCAGGTAGTTCTGGTGCGGGTCGCACATCTCGGAGATGAGCACGGCGGTCTGGGCGTGCGCGGACGCCGCGGCGCCGAAGAGAAGGATGGTCGCTGCGAGCGCCATGGCCGCTCGCGCCGCGCGCCGGCGGCCGGACCGGCGGATTGGAGTCCCTGTCGTCATCGTCCACTCCCTTCCAGCTCGTGCTCTGATATGCGCATCCCCGTGCGCCACGACATCACGCCGGGGCCTCGCTCGGAGGCTACAGTCGTTCATCTTCTATTATACCACAGAATTCGCCGTTTCGTCAGGGCGACGCCGGACCGTGAGCCGTGGACGCCTCAAGCGCTGCACGGGGACACGCTTGGCTCGTGGGCGACCGTCCTGTAAACTCTGCTGGACAGAGAAGACATGGAGGGAAGTCTCCGTCGGGCTGCGGCCCGGCGGCGAAACGAGAGGAGCGACCATGAGTCGTTTCGCGATTCTGATGATGGTGGCGTCCGCAGCCGTGCTGGCCGGCTGCGGCAGCGACAGCAGCGCCGGTCCCGATGAGACGGGGCCCGCGTATCCGGACATCGAAGGGCTCGTTACCTTCTACACCTTCGATGGCGACTACGACAACGAGGTCTCAGACAACCACACCGGCACGCCGTCCCGCGCGGTGACGTTCGTCGACGGCAGGCCGCTCGCCGGAGGGGGGATCGCCGGACAGGCCATCCACGTAGAGAGGGACGACTACGTCAGCGTCCCCGATGATGCGGCGCTCGACATCGCGGATGCAGTCACGGTGGCCGCCTGGGTCAACCCGGAGGCGTCGGATCGGGCGTACGCGGGGCTCGTGGACAAATCGCACGACGTGGGATACTCGTTCGCGATGTGGGGCGGGATCGCCGATCCGGAGACGACGTATGTCAAGGTTCGCATCAACGGCAGCGCCACGGCGACCGACAAGATCGTCCCGATGGGCATGGACATCTGGTCCCACATCGGGTTCACGTTCGATTCGACGACCGGACGAGTCCGCTTCTACCTCAACGGCGCCAGGGTCGACAGCGCGCTGCTCACCGGCCCCATCGGCGACTCGGACGAGGATCTCTACATCGGCACCGCGCCCGGAGCAGGCCAGTACAAGGGGAAGATCGACGAGGTCGCGATCTTCGACCGCGCGCTCACCCAGGAGGAGATGGCCGAGCTCTACGAGTTCGAGTAGCGGAGGCGGACGGGAGCGCTGTCGGAGAGAGAGACCGCGTAGGGCCCGAGAGACCGGGAGACCGCCGACGCTGATGCCCGACCGGGCCCGGGCTCCGCGTGCCGTCAGTCGAGCGCGAGGATAACGAGCAGCAGCGCGAGAAGCGTGAGCCACGTGACGGCGGCGCGGATCGTCGCGCGCTTCGCCTTCTCGGCCTCCCACCACCTGCGCGGTCGGACGCCCTGCGCGACGAACGTGGCGACGCCCGCGAGGTTGATGCAGATCACGTTGACCGCGACCAGCAGAAGCGCCCCCAGCGACAGTGAGAACTCACCGTTGCCGAGCAGGAGACCGGCTGTGACCACTGGTGGAAGAAGCGCGACGGCCACCATGACGCCGGTCAGCGCGCGCGGCCTGCCCGCCGTGAAGGCGAGCGCACCCGCAGCCCCCGCACAGAGCGCGAGGACAACGTCCGCATAGCTCACGATCGTCCGGGTCGCGATCGCGTCCACGGTCGGATCGACCACGCGGAACACTCCGACTCCCACGGCGAAGACGAGAGCGAGCCCGAGACCGATGCCGAGCGCGCGCAGCGACCTCATGAGAAGCTCGGTGTCACCGAGGCTCGTCCCCACGGACAGGGCCGCGTTCGGTCCGTAGAGCGGGGCGATGACCATCGCTCCAATGATGACTGCTACGTTGTCCTTCAGGAGACCCACAGAGGCGACAACGGCCGAGAGCGCGATGAGGATGTAGAATGTGGGGCCGAGCGCCGCACCATCCTCGGCGTCCTCGTGCAGCTCCTCACGGCTGACGCGCCACTTGGAACCGAAACCGACGGTCACCCGCTTCGAGGGCGCCGGGTCGTCCGGCGGTTCCACGTGCGGTACGGACGCCTCCGCCGGCACGAGCACCATGCGAAGTCCGTCGCAGCCCGCGCACTCCGTCTCGATGCTGTCCATCAGGGGCTCGGTGTCACCGGCCAGCACGACGACGTGGAAGACGGCCCCGGCTTCCGACGCCTCGAGCTGCCAGGAACTCACGGAACCGTGCGTCTTCAGGAGCTCCGCGACACGCTGCTCGTGCTCGGGTGG
>CAZAQL010000007.1:0-41039 GCA_964487295.1 uncultured bacterium
CTCCGTCCGTGTCGGACATCGGATCGATGGCCGGATCGTACCGTCCTCCACCCTCCGTGCCGCCCCAGTTGTTGAAGCTCCCCGCGAGCGTCACCTGCCGCGCCGACGGCGCGTAGTAGTTGAAGACGAAGCCGTTCTCGACCTCGTGGGGAGGCGGCAGCCTGTCCTCGATCACGTCGAGCACGCCCGCGCACGACGAGAGGGCGACCAGCATCGCGCTGAGCGCGACCACGAGGGGAAGGCGGGCGCGTGTCCATCGGTTCCTACGCATCGTCCTCTCCTCCTAGAATGTGATGAGCGCCATGGCGCCGATGGTCCTCGCGTCCGACAGCGCATCTTCGGCCTCCAGCGCGTCGCTGCCGTGGTCCCACATGTACTGTGAGCGCCAGCGCTCGCGTCCGTTCGCGCGGCCCTCGACCGGCGTGTCGATGTAGCTCAGCGGGTCGACGCCGTAGCCGACCCGGAACTGGATGTTCGGACGCGGGCTGAACACGACCGCCACGTACGGAGCCATGAACGACTCGTCGTCGTACGTCGTCCCGCGCATCGCCGTCGTGTCGGAGGTCACCGTCGGAACGTCCCGGTATGTGATGTGGCGGACGTTGAACAGAACGCTCCAGTCCTTGCTGATGTGATACCCGCCGCTCACGATGGCTTCGAGTGTGTCGTAGAGACCGTCCTCCTCGTCCTCCGGGTCGAACTCGAGACTGCGGGACTCTCCCTCGATCTGGAACCAGAGACGGTCCGCGATGATGTCCGCCCGGGCGCGCCCGGCGAACCTCGATGCCGTCAGATCGAGCTCGTCCGAGCCGAACATCGCGGCCACGGAGTCCGTGAAGGAGGCGTTGTAGCTCATGCGATCGTACTCAACGCCGAAATCGAAGATGCCGAGCTGAAACCCGCCGTCGAACTCCAGCGCGGTCCCGTCGATCTCCGGGATCGGTGCGTAGACGTTCGCGACGAGCGGTGAGCCGTCGTAGCGGACCTCGGTGTACTGCCGGATCGGGAGCATCGGCCAGATGTCTCCCCACCCCGCCGTTCCCATCCTGAGAAAGTGCGAGTCGCTCGCGGTCGTGAACTCCTCGCCGTCCTCCATGCCGTCGACCGCGATGCTCGCGAACTCGATCCCGAGATCGAGCGGCTCGATCGGGTTCGCCGTCAGCTCCACGAGCGCGACCCCGCCGGACATGTCGCCGGCCTTCACATCAATGGCGCCGTTGCCGAACTCGTCTCCCTCGACCTTCTCCTTGTTCCCCATGTTCCACGTGCTGTTGTAGTCGTACCGGGCGTATCCCGCCGTGACCCCGTACTGGTCGCTCAGGGGATAGCTGACGTCGAGTGCCAGGAACCGCTCGCTGTTGGAGAGCTCGAACCAGTCGCTCGTCGAACCGGTCTCGGCGACGTGCTCGTCGAGGTGCGGGCTCGTGTTGGTGCCCGTGAAATCGATCCACCAGCCGTCCCGCCAGGTGGCGTACGTGCCTCCGAGCGTCACGGGGCCGACGGGTCGTGTCAGCCGCGCTGCCACGAGGTCGGTGTCGGTGTTGTCGAAGATGTCGGGGTCGTTGTAGATGTCGGCGTCGTACGTGCTGGCGTAGACGCCTGTCAGGTCGATCCGCCAGAAGTCCGTCGTCGCGACGATGCCCTGCGAACCCCTCCCGTACGCGATGTGCTCCTCGGGGATCGTCCCGACGAGGTCGGTGTGGCCGACGAGGTCGAACGGCTCGTCGAACCGGACGGTCTCCTCATTGTAGAACCCGCTCACCGAGAACAGGTCGCCGTCGAGCGAGACGTGGCCGGCGTAGAGGTCGGCGCCGATCTCGTTGAGCTCACCCTCGCCGGTGTAGACGCGGAGCGTCGCCCGCCCCGTCACCTGCGATGTGACGGTCGGAACGACCGAGATGTAGACCTCGTGTTCCGGACGCGTCAGGCGCCACGTCGGGTCGTCTGCGACCTCGGACTGCGTGTCGTAGCTCGCGCGGTACCACCCCTCGATACGAACCCGCGAGTTGACCTGCGTGTTCGATATCGCCGTGGAGGCGTCCGTCGCCGCCACCTCGCCATCATCGTCGACGACGAGAAGCGAGTTGCCGTAGTCGCCGACCGTCTTCGGATTGTCCGGGTCGGCGATCCACTGCGAACCGTTCACGACGAACTTGTACTCGTAGCTCCCCGGTCCCAGATCCAGGACCGCGCGCCACGTGCCGTCGTCGCCGAGGGTCATCGGGTTCTCGTTCATGTTCCAGTTGTTGAAGATGCCGGCCACGCTGACGCTCGCTGCGTAGGGATCGTGGTAGGTGAACTCGACGCCGCCGTCCGCCTTCTCGACCCCCGCGTGCGACGCCGCGGCGGAGACAAGCACCGTCAGCAACACCACGCTCAGGAGATTCTTGGTCCGCATACGCTCTTCCCCGCTCGGGCGGAACCGATCCAAAGGACCGGCGCTCCGCTGTCGGGCGCCCGGAGGCCCCGACGGCTCGCTAGTAGTAGATTCTCACAAACGCCTTGAACACCTTGTCGGTCGTCGTCCCGGAATCGTGATTGACGAAGTCGCCGTCGTTCACGAGGTCGTTACTGTGGTCGGGATTGCCGTACTCAACGAAGAACTCCGCGCCCGACCAGCCGAGGTAGCGGATCTGCGCGAAGGCCGTCTGACGGGACTCCGTGAGCTCGTCGACGTTCATCACGCGCGCGTAGAACTTCCAGTTGTCGGTCAGATTGACGTTCGCCTCGAACCCGTAGGCCGAGAGCTCGTAGTCGGAATCGATGTCCTTGATGCGATACTGGAGCCTGAGCTTCACCAGGCGGTTCTCGCCGGTGATCTCCGTGAAGAGGTTCGGCCAGGTTCCGTCGCGGTTCTCGTGGACCTTGTACTCGACCTTCCCGGTGAAACCGTTGACGAACTCCAGATAGGCCTCGGTGCCCCACTCCTCGCGGGTTCCCTCCTCGGCGTCCGGTCCGGCCTTCGGCTCCTCCTTATAGGTCCAGCCCTTGAGGTTGATCGCCTTCGTCGCGACGCGGTAGTGCGCCTCGGCGTAGTACCGCGCGTACCCGTTCTTGTTCTTCTGGTCGCCGCTCGCCAGCTCCTCGGCGTAGAACTGCTCGCCGATGTCCTCGTACGAGGCGAGGAAGCGCATCGGGCCGACCTTCACGTCCCGGATCTCGGTCTTGAACCCGTTGCGCCCCTGGTCCCCCGGATGCCGGGCGTCGCGGGACGTGTTCCGGCCGACCTCGGTCGCCCACGTCACGCGGCCGAACTGCCTGAGCGCCGGGACGAGCTCGCCGACCGCGAGCTCTCCGTCCACGGCGACGACCTCGTCGAAGTCGGCGTAGTCGGCGCGGGCATAGGTGCTCCCAAGAACGATGTTGTCGCCCCAGAAGAAGCTGCTGACCCTTCCGCCCCGGTAGTCGTAGTCGTAGCTCGTGTCGCTGTAGAAGGCCGCGCCCTGAAGCCCGTAGGTGTCCCAGAAGTCGATCCTCACGCCCTGGGCTCGCGGTCCGTACGAGTCGTCCTTCACGCGTCCCTGATCGAGGACGTTGAGCAGCGGCTCGTTCAGCCAGAACCGGTCCTGCCGCGTGAACAGGTAGGCCTCCACCCGGTCGCCGCGGAACCGCATGTGCCCCTCCTTGAGGAACAGCTCGGTCGCCTTCGCATCATCCACCCACCGGTTGGACTCCGCGGCGAACTTCACAAACGTGTCGATGTCGGTCCACGGGCTGCTCATGAGCCTCAGCTCCGCGTACAACCTGGGGTTCTCGAGCTCCCAGCTCGGGTCTCCGCCGCCGCTGCTCCTGAGTTCCGTCATCAGGTCCGAGTACCCCTCGAGCGTCGTGACCGCCGGCGCCGGAGGGGCCAGAGCCAGGAGCAGAGCGGTCGCCAGGAACGCGGCCGTTCCCGCCGCCCCGTGTCTCCTCGTTCGTGTCAAGGGCCGCTCCTTTCTCGTCCTACCAGACGAACATCGCGGAGAGCCGGTAGAGGCTCCCGATGCGGCGCTCCGAGAGCAGCGCGACATCCAGTCGTATGTTATCCGATTTGATCCCCACGCCCGCCGTGATGCGGTCGCGGTTCATTCCCGCGCGCAGCGCGAACGCGTCGTAGAACCAGATCTCGGTCCCCATATTGAACGACGCCTTCTCATCGTAGAAGG
Organism: uncultured bacterium; assembly: GCA_964487295.1. GTDB lineage: Bacteria > Joyebacterota > Joyebacteria > Joyebacterales > Joyebacteraceae > JAPEKQ01. The sequence goes on from CAZAQL010000007.1 coordinate 4,146, forward strand.
TCGGCGCATCGCGCGGGACGCGCCACTCCGCCGCCATCAGCATCACACCCCGGAAGAGGTACGAGCCGCCGAGTCTGAGCTCGGAGAGAACCGGGTCCGTCGATTCGGTCGTATCGAGGAGCTGGAGCTCCGGCTCGCCCAGGTTCCTGAACGTGCCCCCCAGCGTCCAGCTGCCGCGCCGGTAGAGCCATCCGAGGTCGGCCGTGAAGGCCGCGTCCCCGTCGGCGCGGAACGCCGGGTCGTTGTAGTAATCGTACCCCGGCGCGTCGATCGAGAGTCGCTTGAACGCGATGCCGGCCGAGAGGCCCTCGAGGAAGCAGCCGTCGTAGCCGTAGCCGGCCACGATCGTGTCCTCGTTGTAGAGGTCCCGCGCTCCCGTGCGCATCCACCCGACGGCCGCGCCGTACCGGCCGTTGCCGTAGCCGACGAGTGCGGCGTCCTCGGAGAGTCCGTCCACACCGTACACGCTCGTCCGCATCCCGAACACCTCGACGCGCTCAAGCGACGCGAGCCCCGCGGGGTTCCAGTGAACCGCCGTGACGTCGTCCGCGACCGCGACGAAGGCGCCGCCCATACCCATCGGGCGGGCGCCGAGCTCCGTCTCGAGGAAGTTGGCCGTCGCCGCGGCCGGGATGAGCGAGAGCGCCGCACAGAGGACGAGCGTTGCTGTTCTCTTCATGTGCGCTCCTTACTTGATGACGACCACGGGGCGGTTGATCCGCTCGTAGGTCGGCTGCTGCTTGAACTTGGCCTCGACTCTCATGACATAGATGCCGTATGGGACGACACGACCGTGCATGTCGGTCCCGTCCCAGGTAATCTGAACGGGCGTCCTCCCGGTGTAATCGGTCGGCTGGTGCCAGACGAGGCGCCTGGCGAGCTTGCCGGCCAGGTCGAAGAACTCGATGTTGACGTGGTCCGCCTCGCGCGACAGGTAGAACGTGACGATCATCTCGTCGTAGAGCCCGTCGCCGTTCGGAGAGAACGGGTTCGGCTCCGTCAGCACGCCGGAGAGTCCGTCTGCCTCGTCGAAAGCGAGAGACTCCCAGAAGAAGACGCCGAGCTCGCCGAGGCGATCGGTCTCTGCGCCGACGGTGTTGCCCCCGGGGGAGTTCGCCGCGCCGGCGAGCGTCCAACGGTCGGTCAGGGCGTTCCACTCAAAGAGCCCGAACCTCTCCTCTTCGAGCGAACCGACGTCGTACTGCGGATAGTGGAGCGCCACGCCGATGGGACCCCCGGGCGCGATGGAGACGCCGCCCGATTCGAGCGACACCTCGCGCGCCGTCCCGACGTAATCCATGTCGTCGCGGATGTTCGAGAGATCGACCTCGGACGGCGCGAGCGGACGAACGACCACGTCCACGTCGGCCCTCGCCGTCAGATCGCCGTCGGTGAGCGTCACGATCGTGCCGTCCTGGAAGATGAGGTCGTGACCCTCGTCGGTGATCGCCATGGTGTCGGAAACGGTCAGGGCCTGCTCGTCGGCCCAGGGCTCCGGCACGGCGAGTTCGAAGGGGCCCGCCGAGATCTGGTTCGCGTTCGTCGACCGGTCGGTAGCCTCGATCGTGGCCGAGATGACGCGTGCCGGGCCGGTCACGCTGAGTTCCACCTCGTTGGTCGCGGCGACGATGTCCGCGCGGCTGACGTCGGCGGCCCAGGTATCGTCCTTGAGGTTGACCATCGTCACCCAGTGCTCGGTGATGTCACCGAGCGAGCGCCACCTGAACCGTGCGTCCTCGACCCCGGACGCGTCCGTGATGGTCGTTCTGAACACGGCCGGCGCCTCGTCGAGGGCCACCCAGGGAACGTGCTGGGTCGTGCCGTCCGATTCGAAGGGGGCGATGACCGGAGGCGAGAAGTCCTCCGCGAAGCTCGCCTCGAGCACGCACGCCATCATGTTGCTGGCGAATCGCTGCTCGGCCTCCTGCGTCGTGTAATCGAGCATCTCCTCCTGCGGGCGACCCGGCTCGTGGCCCGTCCCGGGACTCACGGCGACGTCGATGACATTGGCATCACGGTCGCGTCCGCCCTCGCTGTCGGCGCCGCCCCCGAACTGCCACTGTCCGGTGTTGGCGTTGATCCAGCGGATGCCGCCCAGGTTCTGATCGTTCGAGTCCCCGTCGTGTGACGAGAGACAGACGATCACGTCCCAGTTGCGGACGTCGTCGTCGGTGTCCCCCTGATCGCCGAAGAGGTCGCGGCGTATCCTGACGTCGATCGTGTCGTCCTCGTAGTTGTTGCACAGCGCGATGTCGCTGTCGTTCTTGTAGAGACCCCAGTTCGCCGACGAGTTGGAGTCGTTCGAGATCACGAACCACTTGCCCCATCCCTCGACGGAGATCCCGTAGTCCCAGGCGTCGACGACGGCGATGTCGTGGTTCCGGTTCGGGAACCCGCTCGTGGAGCCCGCGCCCTCCTTCGCGTCAATGTAGATGTCGAGCTTCTGGAGGTTCAGGTCGGTGCGGAACTCGCTGTCGCACGTCTGCTCACTCGGCTGCGGGGCGCCCCAGTCGGCTGCGCCGTCCTGGGTGTGGCTGACAAGGTCCGCGATGGTCGTCCGGAAGACGAGGTAGTCGCCGTCGGCGAAGACCTCAACGTTCGTCAGATCGAACGAGCCCTCGAAGAAGACCGTGTCGGTCGGATATTGATAGTAGAGCCCGCCGATGGGCGTGCCCCCGGGGGTCACCTGGTTCGGGCCGTGGTCGTCGCCCTCCGGATCGTCGAACTCCCGGATGGCCACGGCCGGGTTGTCGACGGTCAGCGTGATCTCGCCGGTCGCCGGCCAGACGTTCGTCGCGTCGCGCGCGGTGACCGTGACGGTCCGCTCTCCGTCGGATGCGCCGCTCGAGAGCGTCTCGGAGGCCGAGTAGACGCCGTCGCCGGCCGTCGCGTCGGCGCCCGTCCCATCGTCGAGCATTCGCACGATGGGGCTCCCCGCGACCGGGGAGAGATCGAGGAACACGTCACCCACGCCGCCACCGGTGTCCGTGACCTCGATGGTGTAGGTGACGAGGTCTCCCGGCTCCGCCGGAGACGGCTCTGCCTCGCCGCCCGTGAGGGTCGGAGCGTCGCCCTCCTCGCGGACGACGTACGTCGCGTAGTTCGAGATCGTGACGGGCGTCGTCGCGGTCTCCCACCACTCGCCCGTCTCCGGCTCCATGTCGTGCGTCGCGTCCTGCGGCACGGAGTCGAGCGCGGTCCGCTTCTCGCCGTCGGCCTCCTGGGTCAGGTAGACCTGCATCCTCACCGTGTCGCCCGGCGAGACCTCGATGACGGAGAGCGGAACGCGGAAGACCGCCTGCGTCTCAGTCTTGTAGGTCAGTCCCTGGGTGACGCCGTTGACTCCGTCCGCGTACCCGATGCGCCACTCCTGCTCGACGAAATCGTAGTGCTCCCACTGCGTCGACACGAACCGGCGCAGGTCGGAGTAGTCGTCGGCGGCATACTTGTAGGTGAAGCAGTAGTCGGGAGAGAACGCGTGCCCGAAGTAGACGGGAAACTCGAACGGGTCGGTCGTCCCGCCGTTCGCGTCGCCGTGCGTCTCGAAGAGCGTCGCGAGATGCACACCGTCCCAGTTCGAGTTGAACTGGAGGGTCGCGATGAGTTCGTCCCCGTCGTTCGTCACGCTCAGGATCGTCAGGTCGACGCCCGCGTTGCTGTTGTGGTCGTCGTCCGACTCCGGCGCCGTCTCATCGATCTCGACGATCGTCGCGTCGATCGGGATGTAGATGGTCTCGACAGGGAGGCGCCCGGTCTCGCCGGAGACCTCGATCGTCCCGTAGAGCGTTCCCGCCGTGATCTCGCCCGTCGCCACGCCCGTCTCGTCCGTGACGATGGGTGTGTCGAGCGACGTCACGAGGCTCGCGGGCGTCGCCGTCAGGCCTATCGAGAGCCCATCCTGGGCGACCGTGTTGCCGTAGTTGTCGACGACAGAGGCGGTCAGCGTGGCCGTCTCGCCGGCGCGCAGCGCCACCGGGGCCGCGGTCATCTCGACGAGCGACGCGGCCGCGGGACTCGTGACGAACGCGATCGTGTCGACCTCGATGCTCGCGTACGCCGAAGCCGGGTCGATGTTCGCCGTGACGTACGTCGTTCCTGCGACCGTCGACGTGAAGAGCGTCGTGAAGCGCCCGTTCGGGTCGGTCGAGAGATTCGTCACGCTGAAACCGCCGCCGGCGCCGCTCGCCGTCATGCTGACGTTGACGTCGGCGACCTTGGCGTCGTTGCCGCTCGCGTCCCTGAGCTGCCCGGTGACCACCTGTCCGGAGTCCCCCGCCGTGATCGCGTACTCCTCCGCTGAGAGCGCCAGCAGGGTCGGGCGCGCCGCGCCCACGCCGACCTCGAGGAGCCCCTCGATCCCGTCACGCATCGCCGCCAGCCTGAGCACCTCCACCGCGTCGTCCGCCACGCGGATCCCCGCGCGACCGTCGACGAACATCTCATCGGTGACGATCCAGCCCGGGATCGGGACGGCGTTCGTGTCGGCGATGACGACCGTCCCCTCGGCCGGATACGCCGGGTCGAGCTTCGTCACCGAGAGAGCGATCGAATCGAGCGCGGCATCGTCCCAGTAGGCCACGCGGTCCGCGTCATCGCGCGGCTCGAGCCACGCGTCGGCATAGTAGTAGATCGTGTCGGCGGGCAGACTCACGGTCGTCGCGACGCCGTAGACGGTCGAGCCGGTCGAGTCGACGAACGAGTACTTCGTCGCCTCGACGATGGAGAGCGTCATGAGCCCGACGTTCGCGGTGTCGCCACCGGCGATGACGGTCTCCGCGGCCGCCGGGACGTAGCCCTTCGCGGTCGCGGTCACGAGCCAGTCGCCGTCGACGACCGTCCCGATGGAGAAGGGACCGCTGCCGCCCTCGACGACGTACGGCCCGTCCCCGCCGGCCTCACCGGACACCGCGTCGTAGACGGTCACCGTGACATCCTCGGCAGGACCGCCCGTGAGGGCGACCTGGCCCTCGATGCGACCGGTGACCTTCATCAGCGAGAAGTCCACGCCCACGATCTCCGGCTCTCCGACGAGCTCGACGTCCTCCACGGTCTGCGCAAGGTAGGAGGGCGCGGTCGCCACGACATCGTACGTGCCGTCCGGAACGAGGTAGATCGTGTAGGCGCCTCCGCCGGGGGCGGTCTGACCTGTGCGCACGGCCGTCTCGCCGTCGTACGCGGTCACGGTGACGACCGTCGTGTCGTCGAGCGGATCGTCAAGGGTCACGGTGCCGGAGATCGACCCGCCGGGAGGGAACCCCTCATCCGGAACGCCGTCGGCGTTCGCGTCGACCGGTGTCTCGTAGTAGTTGTCGAGGTCGGTGATGGCGTTCCACTCCGTGGAGGGGTTCGACTCGATACCCGTCGATGAGGTCGGCATCGCGTCGTATGCACCGGACCCGTCGCCGCCGACGATGGCTCCGATGAACCGGAGCGTCGTCCCCGGAGGCACGACGCCCTGCCCCAGTCCGAAGAGCCCGTTCCACGAGAACCTGGCCTCTACGTGCTTCCACCCGGGGTTCGCCTGGGAGTAGGCCTCCTCCACATCCGTGGTCGCCGTCGGGTCGCTGCAGTGCTTGATGTCGAAGACGCCCGGCAGGTTCCACCCGCCCATCACCACGTCCGCTCCCATCGTGCTGAATGTGATCTGCCTGGCATAGAAGTCGGCCGAGGTGAAGTCGGTCGCGCCGGTGATCCCATTCTGCGCATCGGTGTCGATGAAGAGCAGGTACCCGTTGCCGTAGCCGCTCGGGCCGTTGACCGTCGTGAATCCCACGTAGAGGCTGTCGGCGTCCCAGGTCACGTACAGGTCGACCAGGTCAGCGTCGCTCGCCCCCCACCGGTTGTCGTCATCGGGGTCCTCGACCCCGAGCTCGTCCGGCTCCCAGTCGTTCGGCTCCGTCGTCACATGCCCGTTGATGTACGGGCTGTTGTAGGTCTTGGCGTGCGCCCCGCCAGCGGCGAGGGCGAGCACCAGGACCAGCACCACGATGGAGAGACCTCTTCGCATTCGAGACTCCTCGGAGGGGCCGCCCGCCGGGCGGCGATGCATCGAAACCGGAGCAAGGCCTCCACCTCGGGACACCCCACGGGGGGATGCAGTGGCCCGTCTCCGATCCTGCCGGTTCCGCATGTCGTCGTTGGTGGAAAAAGGCTAGCAGACGGGTGACCTGCGGTCAAGGACCACGCACGCAAGCGTCGCGCCAGCCGCCGCTTACGGCGGTCCTACGCGGCCTGCGCTCCCGCGCGCGCCGTCGCTCGAGCCTCGGCGAGCCGTTCGACGAGCGGCGGAAGCGTCTCGCCCGCCCGGCCGATGAGAGTCGTGTCGATGAGGACCGAGATGGCCGTGTACTCGGTGTTGACCTCCACCACGAAGGCTCCGTTGTGCTTCGCGACGAGCGGGAGCGCCGAGGCGGGCCTGACGAGAGCCGATGTTCCGACGACGACCATTGCGTCGCACGTGCTCGCCGCCGCGTAGGAGCGGTCGTAGGCCTCCGACGGCAGCGGCTCCCCGAACCAGACCACATCGGGTCTCACAAGCGAGCCGCATCGTTCGCATCGTGGCGGGAGCTCGGCCAGCGGGGTCTCCGAGAGATCGATGGGGATCTGCTCTCTCGTGCACCGTCCGCGCCAGATGTTGCCGTGAAGCTCCACGGGGTCGGAGCTGCCGGCCCTCGCGTGCAGACCATCGATGTTCTGAGTCACGAGCATGAAGTCGTCGTAGACGCCTTCGAGGTCGGCGATCGCCGTATGGGCGGGGTTCGGCGAGGCCTCGGAGATCATCCGACGGCGGTACTCGTACCAGCGCCAGACGAGCTCGGGGTCTCTCTGGAAGGCCTCCCACGTCGCGAGGTCCTCGGCCCGGAAGTTCTCCCAGAGCCCCTCCTCGCCACGGAAGGTGGGAAGTCCGCTCTCGTTCGACACGCCGGCGCCGGTCAGGACGACGAGATGGTCCGCTCGGCGCAGGCGGTCCACCACTTCCTGGGTGACGCCGCTCGGCGAGTTCATCATCTCCTCCTTCCGGACGCAGTGCGTCCATCGATCAGGACTTGTTCACGGCCGGCTCCACGCCCGCATCAGGATCTCGGGGCGTCCCGTAGTCGTGGTCCTTGTTGAGGCGGAAGGTCCACTCGGGCGAGCCGTAGCTCGTGCAGTTCATGCAGCGGATGCAGTCGACGCTGCCGATCTGCTCCGGCACCTTGAGGTCCATCGGGCAGTTGATGGAGCAGTGACGGCACGTTGCGCAATTGGTGAAGTCGGAGCCCTTCGCGTAGGCGACCGCGCAGCTGTCGAGGTTGACGTGCAGCTGAAGCAGGCTGATCTTGTTCGCGAGCCCGAGGAGCGCGCCCAGCGGACAGACGAATCGACAGAACGGCCGCTTCATGAACGCCATGAGCGCGACGAGCCCGACGAGGATCGCGATCTTGATGGCGAACATCGGCGTCGAGAAGTCCATCCCCTCCGCCCAGTCGGACCCGAGGTTCTGGAACCCGAGCCACGGGAGCCCGGCGCCGAGCGTCCCGGCCGGGCAGATCTTGCAGAACCACGGCTCGAATGTCCACCATGCGACGAGTCCCACGAGCCCGAAGAGGATGACGAACTTGAGGTGCCTTAGCCAGTCGGGCGCCTTGATCTTCGGCACGGGGATCTTGGCGACGATGTCCTGGAACCAGCCGAACGGGCAGAGCCAGCCGCAGGGCCACCTGCCGATGAAAGCGCCCACGAGCCCCAGCGCGCCCAGGAGGTACAGCGGAAACGCTCGGATGATGATGAAGTGCTGAAGCGTTCCAATGGGACAGCTGCCCCAGGCCATGGGGCACGCGTAGCAGTTGAGGACCGGAACGCATACGCCCTTGAGGGTTCCCTGGTAGAAGCTCATCTGCGGTATGGCCGCGACGTAGGAGTTCGTCGCGATCAGCCCGATGAGCTGGACGATTCTGCGCTTCACAACCGGCCCCTACCTTCCAATGGCGCCCGCGCCGAGCTCGTCACGCCGGATCCTCCGGGTGCGTACCCGGACGCCCGGCACGCGGCTCCGCTACGCGACGCCGATACAGGTCAGACAGATCATCGCGCCGTTCGACAGCGTCTCCCAGAAGTCGCCCAGCCGGAGTCCGTAGACGAGCATCACGGTGAAGACCACGGCGAAGAGGAAAAACCAGAGTGCGCGGAAGAACGTTCTCATGACGTCTCTCGAGCTGTGCCCCGGACGGGCTGACCGACGGACCACGCCACCGACCGCCGGTGGACGCCGGAGGCGCGGGGACCGTGCCGTTCGTGCTTGGGGATCCACTCTCATTCTAGGCCGGAAGCTGAGGCGCCGTCAAGCGGAATGGCCTTGCGGGTGGGCGTTTGCGGTGAGTGAGCGCCCTCGGAAATGGGGTCTAGAAGGCCTCGCCGACGGTCAGATAGAACCCGCTCCCGTCGTCGGAGACCGCGTAGTCCGCACGGATGAGGAACCCCTCGTCTCCAAGGTGGTAGCGGAGCCCCCCGCCGGCCGCGTACCGGGCATCCGCCGCGTGACGGCCAGCTCGATGCCGAAGCTTCGAAGCGTGTACCCCTCCTCGTCGTCTGAGGCCGAGTCCGGTCCCAGTCCGTAGAACACGTTCGGGAGAACGAACCACCTCGCCGCGCTCGCCTTCGCGGGGGCAAGACACGCCAGGATGATGAGGCACGCCGCGAGGAGGCTCACCGGAGGACTCTACAGCATGCTCTTCATCTTCGCCCGCAGGACCGCGTGCGCCGCTGCAAGCCTCGCGACGGGGACACGGTACGGCGAGCAGCTGACGTAGTCGAGACTCGCGTGATGGCAGAAGTTGATCGACTCCGGGTCGCCACCGTGCTCGCCACAGATGCCGACCTTGAGCTCCTCGTTGACGTCGCGGCCCTTCTCGACCGCCATCTTGACCAGGGAACCCACGCCGCGCTTGTCGATCGACTGGAACGGATCCTTCCTCAGGATCCCCATCTTCAGGTAGTCCTTGATGAAGCTCCCCGCGTCGTCGCGGCTGTAGCCGTAGGTCATCTGCGTCAGGTCGTTCGTTCCGAAAGAGAAGAAGTCGGCGTGTTCGGCGATCTCGTCCGCCACGACGCAAGCGCGCGGGATCTCGATCATCGTTCCGATGTGGTAGTTGACCTCGACGCCCGTCTTCTTGATGGTCTCATTCGCGACGCGCTCAACGAGCTCCCTCAGGAGCGAGAGCTCGCGCGGCTCGCCGACGAGCGGGATCATGATGTCCGGCCGGGCGTCGATGCCCCGCTTCACGAGCGCGCAGGCGGCCTCCATGATGGCCCTCGCCTGCATCTCGTAGACCTCCGGGTACGTCACGCCGAGACGGCACCCGCGGTGACCGAGCATCGGGTTCGACTCGTGCAGCGCCGCGGCCCGCTCCTTCATCATCTCGGGGTCCTTGCCGAGGTCTCGAGCGAGCTCCTCGATCTCCTTGTCGGTCCCGGGGATGAACTCGTGGAGCGGCGGGTCGAGGAGACGGATCGTCACAGTCAGTCCCGCCATCGCCTCAAGGATACCCTCGAAGTCATCACGCTGGAACGGCAGCAGATGATCGAGCGCCTCGCGACGTTCGCTCTCGTCGTTCGCCATGATCATCGCGCGGATGTACTTGATGCGCTCCTCGGCGAAGAACATGTGCTCGGTCCGGCAGAGGCCGATCCCCTCCGCGCCGAACTTCCGCGCGGTCTTCGCGTCATCCGGCGTGTCGGCGTTCGTTCGGACGCCGAGCTGACGGAACTCGTCCGCCCACTCCATGAGCATGGCGAACGCGCCTGAGAGCTCGGGCTGCTCGGTCGGTACCTTCCCGGCGATAACGTCGCCGGTCGAACCGTTCAGCGTCAGCCAGTCGCCTTCCTTGAGTGTCGTGCCGTTGACCGTGCAGGTCTTCGCACGATAGTCGATCTGCAGATCGCCCGCTCCGGCGACACAGCACTTGCCCATACCGCGCGCCACAACGGCAGCGTGCGACGTCATACCGCCGCGCGCCGTCAGGAATCCCTGCGAGGCGTTCATGCCGTCGATGTCCTCAGGCGACGTCTCCTCGCGCACGAGGATCGTGCGGTGCTTCTCCTCGTCCGGGTCCTCGGCCCACGCGACCGCATCCTCCGCGGTGAACACGATGCGACCGACCGCCGCGCCAGGCGATGCAGGCAGCCCCCTCGTCAGCACATCGTACTCGGTCTTCGGATCGATCCGCTCGTGGAGGAGCTGCTCGACCTGATCCGGGTCGACCCGCATGACGGCGGTCTTCCGGTCGATGAGACCCTCGGACTCCATCTCAACGGCGATGCGGACGGCCGCCTCGGCCGTGCGCTTGCCGGTCCGGGTCTGGAGCATCCAGAGCTTGCCGCGCTGGATGGTGAACTCGATGTCCTGCGTGTCCGTGTAGTGCCTCTCGAGCTTCTCGCGAATCCCATCGAGCTGCCTGTAGATCTCGGGCATCATCTCCTCGAGAGACTCCCCGTCGCCCTCCTTCTTCTGCGAGAGGTTGATCGGGTGCGGCGTCCTGACGCCCGCGACGACGTCCTCGCCCTGCGCGTTCGGGAGATACTCGCCGTAGAAGGTCCGCTCGCCGGTGGCCGGGTCGCGGGTGAAGGCGACGCCAGTCGCGCTCTCCTCACCCATGTTGCCGAAGACCATCGCCTGGACGTTGACCGCGGTCCCCCAGTCATCGGGGATGTCGTTGAGGCGGCGATAGCTGATCGCGCGCTGGATGTTCCACGACTGGAACACGGCGCGGATGGCGCCCCAGAGCTGCTCACGCGGATCGTCAGGAAACTCCTTGCCGGAGAGCTCCTTCACCTTCGCCTTGAACTGCCCCGCGAGGTACTTGAGATCCTCGGCGCCGAGGTCCATGTCGTGGAAGACGTCCTTCTCCTTCTTCCTGGAATCGAGCAGACGGTGGAACTCGTCGCTCTCAAGCCCCATCACCACGTCGGCGTACATCTGGATGAGACGCCGGTAGCTGTCGTACACGAAGCGGTCGTTGCCCGTCTTCTTGATGAGCCCCTCGACCGTCGCGTCGGAGAGCCCGATGTTGAGCACGGTGTCCATCATGCCCGGCATCGATACCCGCGCGCCGGAGCGCACGGAGAAGAGCAGCGGATCGTCGGGATCACCGAAGCCGCCCCCCATGGCCTCCTCCACCCGCTCGATCGCCTTCGCCACCTCATCCTCGAGTCCGTCCGGGAAGGTCGAGCCATGCGAGTAGTAGTAGGTGCAGACCTCGGTGGAGATGGTGAACCCGGCCGGGACCGGGATGCCGAGATGCGTCATCTCAGCGAGGTTGGCGCCCTTGCCGCCAAGGAGATTCTTCATCTCTCCCCTGCCGTCGGCATGGCCGCCGCCGAAGAAGTAGACTCGCCTCTGTGGCATGCGTGACTCCTTTCGAGAATCGTCTCCGCGGAGTTTGTTCGGTCTCCGTACATTCTAACCGGAACCCCTCAGGATTCCGACTGTTTTGATCCCAGCTGTTCAGAATAGCACTGCCTGGGGGGTCGGGCAAACGTCATGCGGGGCGAACCGGTAAGATTCGAGTGAGCGGATCGGTCCCGCGCGGTCCGACGGCCGCAGAAGCGCTCATCGCTGAGACTCAGTCACGCTCCTCGTCCACCGCCGCTTTCGTCCCGGCGCCGCCAACGGCCCTGGCCGGGTCCACCGCAGCTTTCGTCCCGGCGCCGCCAACGTCCGCGGCCGGCCCCGTCCCTGCGGCGCCATCCTCCACGGAGTCGCCGCCGGTCAGATCCCGGTCCCGGGGCGGGACGAACCGCCGCCTTCCCGAGCTTCTCTCGTTGCGCTCGAGCCTGCGGAAGAGCGCCTCGCGCCGGATCTGCTCGACGATCATGTCCCGAAGACCGGGCTCGTCATCGTCATACTCGTCGCCGACGGTATCGCGCGTACCGATGAGGTAGAGGAACTCGTCGCGGATGTGTCTCTCGGTCGTTCGCAGGTTCTTGCGCCGCTGGTTGAGCAGGATCCGGCCGACGACGGCGAGCGCCACGTAGCTCGCGAGCACATAGATCAACCCGTGCGAGGTCACGAGCGCCAGCATCTGCCCGCCGAAGAAGACCGTCGCTCCCCAGAGCACGAGCACCGCGTGGCGGGGGCTCAGGCCGAACCGGATGAGACGATGATGCACGTGCGCCCGGTCGGCCTTCATCATGTGCTGCCCCTTCCGCCAGCGCCGCACCATGGACGTCGCCACGTCGAACGCCGGTACGGTCATGCATGCCGCCGCCACGAGCAGCGTCGTGCTGGCGGCGTCCTGCCTTGCACCGATGATCGAGCCGCCCGCGAGGAGGAACCCGAGCGTCATGCTTCCCGCGTCGCCCAGGTAGACGTTGCCACGCCCGTAGTTGTGGAACAGAAACCCGGTCGTCGCGCCGAAGAGGCCCGCGCCCATGAGGAACAGGAGCGGGTTGGGGTCCAGCACGCTGACCGCGAACAGCCCGCCCGCCGCGATGGCCGCGATGCCGCCGGCGAGCCCGTCCAGACCGTCGATCATGTTGAGAGCGTTCATGAAGGCGAGGAACCACAGGACGGTGAGCGGATACCCAAGCCAACCCAGCTCGATCGTCGGACCGAGCACGAAGCGCATGTGGTCGATCCCGATGCCGGCGACGACCATTCCGACGGCGATGAGCGTCTGGGCCGCGAGCTTCACGGTCGGCTTGAGATTGAGACGGTCGTCGAGCATTCCCAGCACGACCACGGCCGTTGCGCCGAAGAAGAGGGCCCGGAGCTTGACGCCGAGCTCCGGCGGCGCCCCGGCACAGACCCGGACCGCGATCATCATCGAGATGGCGAAGGCCAGAAAGACCACGACGCCGCCCGTCGTCGGCACGGCTCGCGCCCGCACGCGTCGGGAGCTCGGGAGATCCGCGAGACCCAGCTTGAGCCCCATGCGCGCGCCCGGCGGCGTGAGGACCCACGCCAGAACGCCCGCGATGGCGGTCGTCAAGAGGGCACAGAGGGTGGTCGACATGGGCATCTCCTCACGTCGGACCTGGCTACGGCTCGCTGGGGTGTCGCATCGCGTGACGAATCGCGAAAGCCGCTCGCCAGCGCCACGCGCGGCGCCTCGCCCGTCGCGAACCCGCATATGCGCGCCATCGCGCCGCCGTTCTCGCGGCCGCGTCGGACCCGGAGAGTTCCGCGACGCGTTCGAGAAGCAGCACGTGTTCACCGTGCCGCAGCGTCGAGGCTACGGGCGGCGTCCTCCAACGCTCGTCCAGATCGAGCCGGCTCCAGAAACCGGTGTCGAACTCGTCCAGCAGGCGCTCGAGACCCTTCAGCATGCCCCGAAGGACCGCCCCGGCGCTCTCGTGCAGCCCACCCGCTCCGATCGACCCGACGTCGTGGAGCGCGAGGATCGCGCGGAGGTGCGCGCCGAGCACGAGCGACGGGCGATCCGGCAGGGGGAACTGCTCGACGAAGAGCGGAACCTCGAGGCCGCCCTGCCCTCCGCCGGTCTCGAGCTCGCGCGCGAGTCCGTGGTCCTCGACCGGCGTCCAGAGCCCGCCGAGCGCGCGCCGCGCGCAGTCGGCCGTGCCGTCGAGACCCAGAAGCTGCGAGGCGCGCGCCAGAAGCGAGACGCACTCCGCATGCGCCTCGCCGGAGAACCACTCTCGAGGCAGCTCACGCGCGTACGGCCTGGGCACGGTCGGCATGGGCCAGCCCAGGAATCCCCCGGGAATCTCCTCGTGGTTCGCGACCAGCCAGCGGGCGACGGTCTCGACCGCGTGACGTCGTGCCGGGTTGCCGGTGCGCAGGTAGAACTCGAGGCTGCCGAGACCGAACTTCGCGAGCAGGGCCGGCGAGTAGCTCAGGCCCTCCGGAGTCGTCACCTGAGGCAGGCCTCGCGCGTCCGCCGGACCGATGGCGTCCACGAGCGACGAGTAGTCGAGCGCGTAGCCGCGAGGCCGGGATGCGTCGACGTACCGGCCGGAACGCGCCGGGCCCGCCGACGCGGGCGCGGGCCTTGCCTGCACTCGGGGTGTCACTGCGCCGGACCCTCTCAGGACGCCGCGAACTCGAGGACGGACTCGGCGACGTACTCTTTCTCCTCGTCCGTCAGCAGCGAGAACACGGGGATGGACAACGTCTCGCGCGATGCGCGCTCGGACTCCGGGCAATCTCCCTCCGAGTACCCGAGATGCCGGAAACACTCCTGCAGGTGAAGCGGCTTCGGGTAGTAGAGCGCGTTCCCGATGCCCTTCGACCGGAGGTGCTCCCTGAGCCCGTCGCGGTCGGAGACGCGGATCATGTACTGGTTGTAGATGTGGCGCCGACCGTCGGCCCGGTGGGGTGGCGTCACGAACGTCCCCTCGAACCGGCTGTCGTAGTAGTCGGCGTTCGCGGACCGGCCGTCGCTCCACGCGTCGAGCGACCGCAGCTTGACGATGAGGACTGCCGCCTGCAGCGCGTCGAGTCTGCTGTTCATCCCGATCGTCCAGTGGTGGTACATCTCGGTCTGGCCATGCTCCCGGAGGCTGACGAGCAGATCGGCGACCTCGTCGCTCTGGGTCGTGATCATCCCGCCGTCGCCGTATCCGCCTAGGTTCTTGCTCGGGAAGAAGCTGAAGCAGCCGATGTCGCCGAGTGACCCAGCGCGCCGGCCCTTGTACTCCGCGCCGATGGCCTGGGCCGCGTCCTCGATGACGACGAGATCGTGCTTCGTCGCGATCTCGTTGATCGGATCCATGTCCGCGCACTGCCCGTAGAGGTGCACGGGCATGATGGCCTTCGTCCGGTCCGTGATGGCCGGCTCGATCTTCGCGGGGTCGATGTTGTACGTGAGCGGGTCGATGTCGACGAACACCGGCCGGGCGCCGCAGCGAGCGATGGAACCGCCTGTCGCAAAGAACGTGTACGGCGTTGTGATGACCTCGGCCCCCTCGCCCACGCCGTGCGCCATGAGCGCCAGCAGCAGAGCGTCGGTCCCCGACGCGCACCCGACCGCCCGCTTCGTCCCGCAATAGTCGGCGACCTGCTCCTCGAACTCCGCGACCTTCGGACCCAGCTTGAAGTACTGGGTCTCGACGACCTCGGCGATCGCGGCGTCGATCTCGCTCTTGATGGTCTGGTACTGCCGCTTGAGATCCAGTAGAGGCACCTGCATGGTGTCGTCCTTTCCCTGTCATGCCGTGGAGACGTGTCGTATCGCGAGCCCGCCGCATCCGCGCCCGCCCGGACCGACCCAGGGGACGGCCCAGGAGAGACGTCGCATCCGCGAAGGCTCGCTCATGATGTTCTACCAGCTTGTCCGCCCGCAGGCAACATCTCAGGTGGTCGACCTGAGCCTCCGTTGACACGGGGTGCACAAGAGCATACGCTGTGCCGTCAACCTGCGGCGTCCGGGGGCTGCGCATGGGAATCGCGGCAAGCGAGGGGGGCGGGGGCCGCCCCCGCGTTATCCTCATATCCAACACATCCTGGTACCTCTGGAACTTCCGGGGCGAGATGATGCGCCGGATGGCCGAGCGGGGCTGGCACGTGCACGCCGTCGCCCCCGACGACGAGTTCGCCGACGCGATCGAGGCCCTCGGCGCCGGCTTCTCGGTCTGGCGTCTCCCGAGGCGCTCCCTGTCCCCGGTCCCGAACGCCCGCGCCCTCCTGGAGCTCATCTCGCTCTACCGTCGGTTGCGCCCCGACATCGTGCATCACTTCACGATCAAGCCCGTCATCCTGGGCGGCATCGCCGCCAGGCTCACCGGCATCGACCGGATCGTTCAATCGGTGACCGGGCTCGGCCACGCCTTCTCCCGTCGCGGCCCGCTGCGCTGGCTCGCGCTCAACCTCTATCGCATTGCGCTGGGCGGCCGCGCCCTCACGGTGTTCCAGAACGCCGATGACATGCGGACTCTCCTCGACGCCGGGGTCACGTCCGGGCGCCGCTGCCGGCTCATTCGCGGATCCGGCATCGACATCGAGCGCTTCGCCGCCATTCCCGCGCCGCCGGATGATGCTCCGGTGACCTTTCTCATGGCCGGTCGAATGCTGTGGGCCAAAGGCGTCCGGGAGTTCGTGGAGGCCGCCGCCGTCGTCCGCGCGCAAGAGCCGGACACCAGATTCCTGCTCGTCGGTCGCTCGGATGAGGGATCGCCGGACGCCATTCCCCGCCGCTGGCTCGAGGCGCTCGCCGAGGGCTCACCGGTCGAGTGGCAGCCGTTCGTGCGGGACATCGACCCGACGCTCGCGCGGTCCCACGTCGTGGTCCTCCCCTCGCACCGGGAGGGACTCTCGCGGTCGCTCCTCGAGGGAGCCGCCGCCGGTCGTCCCGTCATCGCGACGGACGCACCGGGATGTCGCGAGATCGCAGTGGACGGAAGCACAGGGATCACGGTTCCCGTCGGAGACGCCGACGCGCTCGCTCGCGCCATGCTGACGCTCGCGCGTGACGCGTCGCTCCGGGAGAGGATGGGGGCGCGCGGCCGAGAGCTCGCTCGCGACGAGTACTCGCTGGATCGCGTCATCCGCGAGACGCTCGCCCTCTACCGCGACGAGGGCGAGAAGCCGGTCCGGGTTCTCCACGTCATCACAGGCCTTGGGACCGGCGGAGCCGAGAGGATGCTGGCGCGCCTGCTGCGCTACGGCGACCGCGAGCGCTTCCGGCCCGTGGTCGTGTCGCTGCGCGACGAAGGCGACCTCGGAGCGTCGATCCGCGAACTCGGCGTGCCCGTCCTCACCCTCGGCATGGAGCCCGGCCGGCCGAGCCTCCGGGCGCTCTGGCGCCTCGTCCGGATCGTGCGGCGCGAGACGCCCCGCGTGATCCAGACATGGATGTACCACGCGGACCTCATAGGCGGCATCGCCGCGAAACTCGCGGGCGGCGTTCCGGTCGCCTGGGGGGTGCGCCACTCCGATTTCGACCCGGCGCGCACCAAGCCGTCGTCGCTCCGTGTCGTCAGGCTCTGTGCGCGGCTCTCGAGACACCTGCCGGCAGCCGTCATGACGAACTCGGGCGTCGCCCGGGACGTCCACGCCGAACTCGGATACGACCCCGGGCTCTTCACGGTCATCCCGAACGGTTTCGATCTCTCCCGTTTCGCACCGGACCCGGCGGCGCGGCCGCGGCTGCGGGGGGAGCTCGGCATTCCGGACGACGCCATCGTCATCTCGGCGGCCGCGCGCTACCACCCGATGAAGGACCAGGCAGGGATGCTCGAGGCCGCGGCCATCCTGCGACCGGCCGATCGAGACGGGCCTCCTCTGCACTTCGTGCTCTGCGGGAAGGACGTGACTCGCGACAACGAGGAGCTCGCGCGCGCCGCGAACGCGGCGACGCTTGACGGCCGCGTCCATCTCCTCGGACAGCGCTCGGACATGGCGACCGTCTACGCGGCCAGCGACATCTTCACCTCTCCTTCCGCCTTCGGAGAGGCGTTCCCGCAGGTCGTCGGAGAGGCCATGGCCTCCGGAACGCCCTGTGTGGTGACGGACGTCGGCGATTCGGCGCACATCGTCGGGGACACCGGCGAGGTCGTCCCACCGGGCGACCGGGAGGCGCTTGCCGCCGCCTGGGAACGGCTGCTGGCGCTCGGGTCACGCGGTCGCGGGGAGCTGGGCGCGCGGGCGCGCGCCCGCATCGAGGAGAACTTCGAGATCGGTCACGTGGTGAGGATGTTCGAGCGGTTTCACGCGGAGCTGGCCGACAGGACCCGGCGATAGACGTCCAGCGTCCGCTCGACGAGACGCTCCGTCGAGTACTCGCGCCGGGCGAGCTCGAACCCGCGCGCTCCCATGAGCGCGCGCTCCTCGGCGGTCATCCCGGAGAGTTCGACGAGCCTTCGCGCGAACCCCTCGGCGTCACCCGGCCTCGCAAGCAGTCCGGTCTCGCCGTCCCGAACGAGGGCGGGCACGTCCCCGACCGACGTGGCCACCACGGGCCTGGCGGACGCGAACGCCTCGAGCACCGCGTTCGGGAACCCCTCCCATGCCGAGGTGAGCACCACGGCGTCGGCCGCGAGGTAGAGCGGGCGAACATCGCGCACGGGATCCAGGAACACGATCGTTCCATCCAGACCGAGTTCCGCCGTCCGGCGGCGGACCTCGTCACCGTACGCCCGATCGCGGCACGCCCCCACCCAGACGAAGGTCGCGCGGTCACGGACGTTCGCGGGGAGCGCCGCGAGCGCGCTCAGCAGCATGTGCGGATCCTTCGCATCGGCGAGCCTGGCCACGCTCACGAACAGCAGGTCGGCGCGCCCCGCGAGGTGTCGCTCCCGGAAGCGCCTCGCCTCCGCGAGATCGTCCTCCGCCGGCTCAGCCGTCGCGACCCCGTTCGGCACGACGGTGATGCGGCCCCGCCAGGCGGGAACTGCCTGCTCGACGTGGAGCCGGATCGCCTCCGCGTTCACGATCATGGCCGCCGCCCGGCTCGCGAGCAGCGACTCGCTCCACCGGACCCACGCGGTCTTCCCGAGACTGACGCTTCTCTCCGAGAGGACGACCGGGGGGCCGCCGAACGGCGTGGCCAGCCGCGCGAGGATACCCGGCCGGGAGAGGTAGGTGTGAATGAGATCGTAGGGTCCGGAGCGGATGAGCCTCGCAAGCCGTACGAGCGTCCTCGGGTCGCGACCGCCGCGGGTCCCGAGCACGTGCACCGGCACGCCGCCATCTCTGAGCTCCCGCACGAAGTGCGTGCGGTCACGGTAGAAGGCGACCTCGGGCCGGATGGTCCCGCGCGGCGCGGAGCGAACGAGCGTCACGAGCTGACGCTGCGCGCCCCCGGCCCCCAGGCCGTCGATAAGATAGAGAACCCGGAGCGGCTTCATTCTCAGGCCTCCGCGTCACTGACTCGGGAGATCGTGTAGATGTGCTTGCCGGAGGCCGCGGGCGGGATGTCCTCCTCGATCGTGTAGGTGACCTGCACCGGGGCGCCCAGCGCTTCGCGGATGCGCTCGGTCAGCGCGTCCCGGCGCCTCAGGATACGAACGTCCGCGCCGGCCCGCGGGACCAGCCGGACGCGAATGGTGTCCATGTCCTCCTGCACGATCTGGAACTTGACGATCTCGCCCTCGTTGAACTCCACGCCGATCATGTGTACCCAGAAGATCGGGTCGACGAACCCTCCGTCGGCTCGCCGGAAGCACGCGACGTTCCGACCGACGATGCGTTTGAGCAGAGGGTACGGCCGCCCGCACGCGCACCGGTCGGGACCCCGGACGGCCCGATCCCCGATGCGGAATCGGATCATGGGCATCGTGTGGTTCCACAGGCCCGTAATGAGGATCTCGCCCTCCTCACCCACGGCCGCTTCGGTCCCGTCGTCCTTAAGAAGCTCGAGGAAGACGTTCTCGGTAAAGATGTGGAGGCCGCTGTGCTCGGGGCACTCGGCGGCCACGCCACCGACCTCGCGTCCTCCGTAGCGGTCGTAGACCGGCGCGCCGAACACGCGCTCGACCCGTTCGCGCATGTGCGGATGGAGCGTGCTCGCGCTCGACACGACCGCCCTCAGGGGCGGCACGTCCTCCCCTGTCTCGTCGACGAACTGAGCGAGCGCGTTGAGGGCCGTCGCGTAGCCCTCGAGCACGACGGGGCGGTGGCGCCTGATGAACGCGAGGTACTCCCGCATCGTCTCCTCGCCCATGTCGAAGGCGTCGAGGGTGACGCGGCCGTAGAACATCCGGCTCAGTCTGAGACCGAACGACACGTGAGGCCGAAGGTCCCGCCGCGCGCCCCAGAGCTTGATGTGCCGCTCCGCGCGCTCGATGCCGGCCCACTCGAGGAACACCTGCGTCGCCGCGAGTGACGACGCGAGCTGCTCCGCGTCCTTATAGAAGCGCGTCGGCTCGCCGGTGGAGCCCCCGGAGGCGTCGAGAAACGTCCCCCGTCCGAGCTCGACCATGAGGTCGTCCAGTCGATCGCGCAGGTCGGCCTTCGTCAGGATCGGGAATCGCGCGAGGCATGCCAGCGGATCGTCGCGCACGCTCTCCGCGTCGAGCGGACCGACGGCCTCACGGTAGAACGGCACGTTCGACGCCGCGTGCACCATGAGGTCGGCGAGGCGAGCCAGCTGCCGCTCGCGCGCAACCTCCGGCGTATCGGACTGGCACGCGCGAAAGTCCTCGAGCCTCGTCATGAGCGGAATGCGCTTCACCCTCGTCCAGATGATCGGATCGAGCACTCGGGTGGTTATGGCGCGTCGCAGTGAGCTCACGAGCGGAACCCCTCCTCAGCGAGACGGTCGAACCAGGCGGCGCAGACGATGAACAGGATCGCCGGCGCCTTCATGTAGTAGGAGACGACCCCGATGTCGAGCAACAGGAACGACGGCACGAAGACCAGCACGAACCGGCTCACGTCGCCCGCTCGCTCCCTGATGAAGGCCGCCCTGGCAAGCAGCGCGGCGTGCAGTCCGTAGTAGAGGCAGAGCCCCGTCAGACCGAGGCCGACACCGATGTCGATCATGTTGTTGTGCGCGTACTTGCCCTGACCGGCGAGCCACCTGAACGAGCCGATGCCGTGCCCGACGACGGGCGACCGCCCGATCAGCACCATCCCCTCGCGGATGAACGTCGAGCGTTCCACGACGCTTCGCGTGCCACCGGACCGCGACCAGAACGAGACGAACAGGTCGGTGACCCGCCCAACGGTGAACTGCCACAGAGCGCGCAGCGGCTCGACCGTCGCGACGAGAGCCGCGCCGATGGCCGCGACGAGGAGCATCTGGACGAGGATCCTCCCGCGCGCACGACCCGCCAGAAGCCCCAGAAGCCAGACGAGCGGAACGCCGAGCAGCCCCTTCCGCGAGGACGACGCGGCCACGCCGGCGATGAGCACGAGCGCAGCGAGCTGCGTGATCACGCGGCCCCCCGCGCCCCGGCCGAGCGTCACGCCGGCGGCAAACACGGTAAGGCCCAGAAGCGCCGCGATGCTCAGGACATTCGGATTCCCGTAGAAGCCGGTCAGTCGCCCTCCCGCCGTGGCGACGCCGGTCGCGAGCGCGACGACGATCCCGACGACGGTCCACGCGAACAGATTCTGAAGCACCCACCTCCCGAGGCCGAGCGACCGCACGGCGTCGTAGAAGAGCATTCCGATGCCGTAGATCTGCAGGAGCGTCACAACGCGCCCCACGCTCGTTCCCGACCGCGTCGTCCAGAAGAGCGATGCCGCCGCCCACAGGATGAACATCCAGCGCCACCGCATGAGCGGCGACGCGAGGTACCTGAGGGCCGGTTCGAGCAGACGCTCGCCGCGAGCGAAGACGTAGACCGCCCCGCTGACCATGAGGAGCGGATAGAATATGCGAAGCGTCCCCTCCGTGTATCCGAACACGGCGACCGCCGCGACCATCCCGGAGAGGGCGAGCCGAGCGACCAGCGTCAGCGTCCGCTCACGAGTGGCGTCCCGTGCGGCGACCATGGTCAGCGTCTGTGCCGTCGCGTGCGTCATGATCTCGGATCTCCGCTCGCTCGGCCTCGAAGCTCGGCGACCGTGTTCGACACGAGCCGTCGCGCGGTCCTGAACTTGTGCAGGCTCGGCCGCTCCACGCCCGTCAGGACCTTCTTCGCCCCGACCCTGAGGCCTCGAGTCGCCAGCGCCCATCGGTAGACGCGGTCCGCCGCCTCATCGGGCAGCCGGAGCTGCCAGCGGCTCGCGGCGCGTCCGGGGAACCCGTCCCTCCGCGACGAAACGCTGATACCCAGGTCCGCCCCGAGCCGGCACTCGTGCCAACCCACGTAGGACAGCGCGTCTCCGCTCCAGTCGTACACCGCCGCCACACTTCGCCTGTTGGACGCGAGTCCGCGGCGGTTCCCCCTGGGCATCACGGGGAAGACGAAATTGCCGAGCGCGTAGATCGCGGTCGCGCCTCGATTTCTCTCTCCAGCATCGTCAAGACGCTCTCCCGCTCCCGCCACGTGTGCATGGGTCCCGACGACGTGCCCGGCCCCCGCCCGGATCAGCTGACGAACCCGGCGCCGCTGCCCGCTTGATGCGAGCGACAGCTGTTCCTCTCCCCAGTGAGCAAAGACGAGCACGCGCGCCCCTCTCCGGGCGATCAACTCGACCGCGCCTACAGCCTCTTCACCGGGGAAAGGACCCCATTCCGAACCGCCGATGACCGGGTTCGTCTCGGGAAAGCACGCTCCGAGCACCTCCAGACCGTGGGCGAGCGCCGCCGACGGCCGGGAGCGATGTCCGAAGACACGCCCCTCTCCGAGGACGCTCTCGAGAGCACCGACCGTCTCGCGGGCGGCCCGGGCTCCGTAGTCCAGAATGTGGTTGTTGGCCACCGATACGTAGTCCACGCCCATCTCTCGAAGCCTCCCCACCGTCTCCGGCGGCGCGCTGAGAACCACCTTCGATGCGCGGGACGCCCCCTCACGATCGGCTCCGATGACCGACTCGAAGTTCCCGATCACCACGTCGGACCCGAATGCTCTGTGAAGGTCCGGGAGCGGCGCTTCGCGCCACGCGCGCGGGTCGACATCGAGACAGATATCGCCAACCACAGCGATGCGCACGGCTCCCTCCAAACCCGATGAACGCGGCGTGATCCAGCGTTCCAGCTCGTCTCGGGGCGGGGCAACCGGACTCAAGCGTTCGTCCGTCCGCCCCCGTTCCCCCGCCTGATCCTCCGCGCGACCGACCGCGTCAACTCGACGATCATCGTCACGTCCTGCGCCGTGGGGACCCACGTCCGGGCGAAAGTGACGCCGGTCACGCGCCTGAACGCCACGATCAGCACGAGACTGCTCACGAAGAACCCGATCGTCATCGCCCACGCCGCCCCCTCGAGCCTCAGCGGCGGCAGGAGAAGGACGATCCCTGCGATGTTGGCGGCCATGCCTGCGCCGACGGCCCACGAGCAGACAGCCGGTCGGTCGGTCCCCGTGAAGTACGGCATGAGCACCTTCGAGGTCGCACGCAGGAAGATGCCCGGGATCATGATCCAGATGAGGACCACGGCGCGCTCGAAGTCCGGTGACAGCAGAATCAGGACGAGTGGTCTGCTGAGGACTCCGAGGATCAGGAGCAGCGCCCCGGATACGATGCCCGAGGCCCTCGCCGCCCGGGCGACCGTCTCCGGACGCCCCGTCGCGTCGGCTGCCACGCGGGAGAAGAGGGCGGTCTCGACCGAGGTCGGAACAAGCAGGATCCGCGAGACGAGACCGGACGCCGCGGCGAAGATGCCGATCTCGCCGGCGGACGCGAAGAACGCCAGCACCATCGTGCCGATGCGGAAGTTGACCGTACTGCTCAGGCGGGCGACGTAGAACCGGATGCCGTAGGCCGCGAGCCGCCCCATGTGACCCATCCTGAAGCGCGCGCCCGAGAAGGCCCCCTCCTGGTGGAAGGCGACCGCCCCGAAAACGATGTTGACGAACCCCGCGGCGACGATGGCGAGCAGCGCTCCGTTCACGCCCATGTCGAGCCACCAGATGAACACGACGGCCGCCAGAAGCTGCACGATCGCGTTCACGATGACGGTGACCGCCATCCAGGCGATGCGGCCGAGGCCGACGAGGAGGAGAACGCATCCCTGCCCGATGACGTGGAACGGCACGACGAGGAGAGCCACGAGGAAGGACGAGCGGTCCGCCTTCGTCAGGAACTCCAGGTCGAAGCTCATGAGCAGCAGGCCGACCGCGACCGCCAGGAGCGACGCCGCGAACAGGCTCGCCAGCGTCGCCCACGTCCCCTCGTTGACCGGCATGCGCCGGGAGGCAACGAAGTACTGACCGGCCGTATCGACGCCGAAGGAGAACACGGTGCCGAGCAGCGTCGCGAAGAGAAGACACACGGCGTAGGCGCCGCGACCGTCGGGGCCGAGCAGCCACGCCAGCGTGCTCTGGATGGCCAGACTGATGAAGAGCACGACCACGCGGCTGCTGAACGAGACGGCCGTGTCCCTGGCGCCCGCGCTCGGAGGAGTGGCTCTCAGTGTCGTAGCCGTCATCTCTCGCTCTCGTCCCGCGCCGGCTCACGCGGTCCGAACGCTCCCCGGAGATAGAGCCCGCCCACGACACCGAGCTCCACGAGACCCGTGATGATGCCGGCGAGGATCATGAACATGGTCCTGGGCGGCCACGAGCGCATGTCCGGCACTGCCGGAGGATCGATGATCCTGAATCCGTACTGCGACCTGGCCTGTATCGATGTCAGCGCCGAGATGGCCCGCGTCAGCTCCTCCGCGAGGAAGACTCCGACGTCGCTGACGGTCGTCGCCGCCATCTCGCGCCGGAGCTCCTCGACGCGCCGCTCACCCTCGGCGATCGCGACGTCTCGAAGAAGACGGTCCCCGATCTCCAGATACCCGTCGGCGACCTGCTTGGCGCGCTCCGCCGACGGCCAGTGAACGCTCAGCGTGAGCAAGGTCGTGTACTCGTCGTAGGAGATGTCGACTCGCGGCCGCATCAGCCGGCGCGCCTCCGCGATCGTCGGCTCGCCGCCCGCGGCATCGATCCACGACTCGTTCTTCGCGTCCCACCGGTCGGGGAAGAGGTCGCACCTGAGCCGCATCTCCTCGATCACGCGGTCGGTCAACTGGCGCGACTCGAGGAACCCCACGAGCGTGTAGTCGTCACGCGATGCGCTGCCCGAGAGCAGTCTGCGCGCGGACGTCACGCCGAGGCCGGACTGCGAGGGCTCATCGACCTGCTCGAGTGACATCGGGACGAGCAGACAGCTGCTCGTGTAGAGGCCCTGCATGGTCAGCACGCGGATGAGCACGACCAGCACAACGATGAGCCAGATGACGATGAGCCGCGTCCTCAGGCTCCAGACCACGTCGAAGAAGTCCTTGAGCATCGGCGAACTCCCCGCCCCGGGTCCCGCCTCGGGGCCACGTCACGCCGCGCCGGCCCGCACGGCCGGAGCCGTGGCGCTAGAACAGACCGACCGTGTAGGCGCTGGCCGCCGCCAGGCCGAGCTGATAGACGACCTGGCTCAGATCGAGCATGAACTGCATGCCCGTGAACCTCTCGAGCTTCTCGGGGACGATGATCACGTCGCCCGGTTCCACGCGTGACCCGCGCGAGCGCTGGACCGATCCGTCGGCTTTCACGACGTACATGTTCCCCCGGTCGCTGAACCGCGTCGTGCCGCCCGCGAGGTTGATGTAGTAGCTCGCGCGCTTCCCCTTCTCGTACTGGAACGCCGTCTGGTTGTTCACCTGACCCATGACCATGACGAAGTCGGGGCGCTTCGGGACATGGAGCCGGTCGCCGTCCTCCAGGACGATGTCGTACTGCGTTCCGCGAAGCTCCCCGGCGGTGTCGAGACTGATGACGAGCCGGCCGGTCGCCTCGGCGCTCCGAAGCTCCGCCAGCAGCTGGCTGCCGGCCTCGAGCGCGAGCTGTTGCCTTGCGCGATCCGTCCCGCTCGTGCTCCGGGGATTGGAGACGGACAGTCGGGCGAGGTCCGCCTCGAGCATGTCCGCCATTCGCTTGAGCTGGTCCGCCTGGATCCCGCGCACCTGCTCTCTCGTGAAGACGGCGGCGCGCAGGTACGCGTCATCGAGGAACCCGCCGAACCGCTCGATGACGTGGCTGAGCCGCTCTCCCTCCTCGATCGGATAGCTGCCGGGGAACGCGACCTCGCCGCTGACGTGGACGACCTCGTCCTCACGCCAGTTCGTCAGGCGGCGGATCAGTACGCGATCGTACGGCTCGAGCGGGAGGTCCGCCTCAATGGAGCCCGCGAGCACGGCCGCGAGGTCGATGATGACGTGATGGAGTTCGCGCCGCTCATCGTCGACGATCTCGTAACGCGTGAGCTCCGCCTCCTGGCGGTACGCGCTCTCGGTCAGGTTCCCGCCGGTGTAGATGAGATCGCTCACTCTCATCCCCTCCGCCAGCGGATACTCCCCGGGGTTGTTCACATCCCCGAGGATCCGGACGGTCTCACGCTCCCGGAACTCCCAGACCGAGTGGATCGATACCTCATCCTGGTCCTCGAGCACGATATTGTCGTCCGGCTCGTTGGCGAGCACGGACGAAAGGTCGACATCGATCCTCGACACATCGTGCGTGACGTCGTCCGTCCGGAAGACCTCGGCCTGACCGAACCACGCGTCGCGCGTCAGCCCGCCCGCCGCGAGCAGCAAATCGAGGATGGTCATCTCCTTGCGAAGCGCGTACTCACCGGGCGTCCTGACCTCGCCGCGGATCGTCACGGTCGGGACGTCCACGAAGTGACCGCGATGGAACACGTAGATCCTGTCCCGAGGCAGGAGTGCGACGTCGCTCTCCGGGCGACCGTCGAGCAGCACGCCGCCGATATCGAGCGCGATGTACTCGGGCTCGCGCGTCACGTCGTTCTCTCGCTCGAGCAGCGCGTAGTCGAAGTAGGTCTCGGGCAGCAGATCCTCCGGGGACGTGATGAGATCGCTCAACCGCATGCCCTCGAAGTACTGCCTCTTCCCGGGCCTCAGGACGTTCCCCTCGAGGAAGACGACCCCCTCGTCCCTGGCGAGGATCGGGTAGACCTTGACGAGGTCGCCGTCGCGGGCCGACCACTGGCGACTCCCCTCGAGACTCATGTCGTAGGTGACCCGGCGGCCGTCCTCGATGCGCTCGAGCTGCAGAAGCCCCGTGTGAGCGGTGGCGAGCGGTCCTCCGGCGAGCTCCACGAGCTCACGCACGGTCATGGTCCCCTTGAGCTCGTAGAGCGCGGGCCGCAACACCTCCCCGGCGACGCCGGCCACGGGACCAATCGGTGGAACGAAGACCGCGTCGCCGGGCTTGAGCCGTTCGTCCGACGAGGTGTCGCCGCCGAGCAGGAGGTCGTAGAGGTCGAGGACCTGGATGACCTCGCCGTCGCGCTTGAGCTCGACCCTCCGCAGGCTCCCGGTCTTCTCCACGCCGCCGCTCACGAAGAGAGCGTTCGTCATCGTCGAGAGACCGCTGACGGTATAGCGGCCCGGCTGGTAGACCTCACCGAGGATGAAGATGTGGATCGACCGGAGGCGTCCCATGGAGAGACTGAGTGTCACGCCGATCATCCGGTTCTCGACCTCGCGCGCCACGTGCTCCTTCATCTCGCTGAACGTCAGGCCGGCGACGCTCACCGGACCGAGCTCGGGCAGCGCGAGCTGCCCCTCGCGGTCCACGACGATGTCCGCCGTGAGATTCGTCTTGCCGTAAAGCTGTACGTGCACCTCGTCGCCGGGACCGATGATGTAGTCATCGCTGACGGGGATGTCGGTGGCGGGAGCGAACGTGGTCGGCGCGCCGGCGAAGAGCTCGTAGCCGAACTGGAGAAGCTCCTCGTCCACGGCGAGCGGCTGCGCGAACTGCTCCCGAAACGCGTCGGTCGGCCCCGGTCCCGCCGTATACGCGGAGAACGGCAGTGACCACGTGGGTATCGCCGCGTCCACCCGGGTCGTGTCGGATGGTACCCCACCGACCCGATCGCTCACCGCGCCCCGCTCGAGCTGGCCTCGCTTCTGTTCCCGCGGCATGACCACATCCGGCGTGCTCACATCGCGCACGCTCGCGACGGGCGCGCCCTCGGGCGCGATGCCGTACTCCGCCAGGATGCGCTCGCGCTCAGCCTGAGGCAGGCTCCGGAAGAGTTCGAGATCCTCAGGAGAGATCGTCTGCGCTCCGAGCGGCCCCGCCGCGGCCGCGAGCAGCGCGAACGCGAGCAGGAGCACCGCCCGGTGGATCTGTTGCCGCCAGGGCGAAGCGAACATGTCGGCTCACCTCCGTGTGCCTCGTGGGAAAGGTCCCTTTGGAGCGTCAGGCTAGCGCAGCGGTGCCCAGGAATCAAGGTCTACCACGTATCGGCGCTGGAAGGCGGGGTGCTCGGCGCTACCGCACCGACGGGTCAACTGGGGGGCGCTACCGCGCGAGCCTGCAGCGGCGCGCGCGCGTCAGCCCTGTGGCCACCGGACCCAGACAGGTAAACAACAGCACGGCGAGCGTGCTCGGACGGAAATCATGACGCAGCGAACGTCGATAGGCCGTCAACGACTCGACGATCCGACCCTCGTGCCGGTAGTAGCCGCCGAGCCGGGCGTAGAGCCATCCGAGCTTCGGGTCGACGAGGTCCGAGACTTCCTCGTGGCTGCGCCCGAACCGCTCGATGAACCCGAGCGTGCCCGCGATCAGCGCCTCGGTGTCGGCCGACACGTTCGCGTCGTGCAGCCGCCGTACGGCCGTCGGGGTCTTCAGCAGATGCAGCCGGTAGCGGGATGCGACGCGCAGCCAGAGCTCGTAGTCATCAGACCCGCCGCGGACGATCTCGTTCAGCTCGCCGAGTTCCGCGAAGCACGACCGCCGCATGAGCACGGACGCCGTCTGGACGAAGTTCGCGCGGTAGAGAGCCCGGAGGATGCTCTCGCGAGAGAGGTCGTTCAGGTTCTCGGGCGGGCGGACCGGAGCCGGAGCCGGCACAGGCCGTCCGCGCGCGTCCCGCATCTCCACCGGGGAGAACACGAGTCCGAGCTCCGGCGGCCCGGCATCGAACACGGCGAGCTGTCGTTCGATCCTGTCCGGCAGCCATAGATCGTCCTGATCGAGGAACCCGATGAACTCAGACCGCGAGGCGCGGATGCCGGTGTTGCGCGCCGCCGCGATGCCCCGGTTCTCGGGATGCCGCAGCAGCCTGACCCGGGGGTCGTCGAGCAGCGGTTCGATCGCGCTGACAGACGCATCCGGAGACGCGTCATCGATGACGATCGCCTCGACGCGGGGGTCGGTCTGTGCGAGCACGCTCTCCACCGCATCGGCGATGTAGCGCTCGCCCCGATAGCAGGGGATGATGGCGGAGACACGCGGCGGAGGCGTCATCGCAGCAGAAGCATCTTCGTCGAGGCGCTGACCGCGCCGGCCTCGATCCGCGCGAGGTAGACGCCGCTGGCCACCTCGTGCCCCGCGTCGTCCCTCCCGTCCCATGCGATGACGTGCGACCCCGCGGCGAGCCGCGTTTCGGTCAGGCGGCGCACGACTCGCCCGGACACATCGTGGACGACGATGCGCGCGCGGGCCGGCTCCGGCAGACGGAAGTGAAGCGCGGTGCTCGGAGAGAACGGGTTGGGCGCGTTCCACACGACGAAGGTCGGAGCGACCGGCTCCTCGACGACGTCAAGCGGGTCGGAATACATGGCGTCCGCCGTTTGTAGGATGCCCCACCCCATCAGCGTGTCGGGCGCGCTCGACTGCGTCGCGGTCGAGCGGACCGCGTCGATGACGTCGCACGGGAGCCATTCCGGGTGGCCCTGGAGGAGCAGGCCCACGGCGCCCGCCGTCACGGGACACGAGAACGACGTCCCGCTGCTGTAGCCGTAGCTCGCCGTGTCCTCGGTCGTCGCGACGTACGTGCTCACACCCATGGCCATCACATCGGGCTTGATGCGCCCGTCGTACGTGGGACCGACGGAACTGAACCACGCGCGCTCGTCGTCGATGTCGACGGCGCCGATGGAGAGCACGCTGTCGCCGTCGGCGGGCGCGATCATGTACTTCCAGTCGCTCGCGCCCTCGTTGCCCATCGAGTTCACCATCACGATGCCGCGCGCCGCCGCCATATCGGCGGCGACCGTCGTCACGCAGGTGTTGCCGTCCAGGTCGGAGTACTCGTACCAGTAGAAATACCCCAGAGAGCTCGACACGACGTCGGCGCCGAGACTGTCCGCGTATTCGACGGCCTCGACCCAGTAGTCCTCCTCGACCTCGATCTCGTCATCGACCATCTCCGTCTTGCAGAGGATGAACGATGCCTCGTACGACCCGCCGTAGATCTGCCCCGGGTAGGCCGCACCCACATTGGAGAGCGTCGCGGTACCGTGCGAGTCCTGACCCGATGGATCCCCCGGTTCATTCGCGGTCTCGGTGTCGTCGTTGATGAAGTCGCGCTCGCCGATGATGTCGAGATGGCGGAACGCCTGATGGTCGGTGTCGAACCCGGTGTCGAGCATCGCGATGACGATGCCGCTTCCGTCGAACCCGTCGTCGTGTAGATCGTCGATCTGGACCTGGTCGTTCTGCCACCAGGAGACGCCGTAGTCGAGGCTTCGGAAGGGGGTCGCGTCCGGCTCGCCACGGCCACCGCCGCCGTGGTCGAAAAGCGGCGGCTCCCGGCGCGGCGCGGCGGGATGGTCGGCCGGGATGATCTCGGGCATCGGCTTCCTGGCTCCCGCCACAGGCCTCACTTCGCGCACGAACGGCAGACGCGCGATGGCGATCAGCGCCGCGTCGTCCGCTCGGACGGAGACCGCGTTCAACCAGCGGCTTCTCGCGACGATCTCCGCGCCGGCCGCCGCAAGGGCATCGACGTACGATGCCGAGACCGGCAGGTCGTTGACGTTGACGTCGATGTCCGCCTTCGCGCGTCGCGCGAGCGCGCGCTCCGAGAGCTCGGACCGGAAGCGAGCGATCGCGGCCGACTCGCCGGACCGGCCGAGGTTCTTGTCGATGAAGAAGACCCAGTGCCGGTCGATCGCCGAGGGCCTTCCGCCACGCGCGGCAGGCGGGATGCCCTCGTCCGACACCGGCAGCGCCGCGGGTGCGGCCAGCGGGACGAGAAGCGCGGCGACCAGGATCCACGGTGCGAAGGTTCTCATCGGACTCACCCCCTGAGACGAGCGTTCGTGCCGCCTGCCTCCGTGAAGGGCGTAACTCATTCTATTGTCTGTAGTTATAAGTATAGCACGGACGGCGGTCGCCGGCAAGCGGGGTCTCCGGCGGAGACACCGGCGCACGCGCCCGGACGCGGCGGAAACCCCGTCAGTCTCTGAACTTCCGCGGATCGAGGCCGAGGTCCCGGACGTGCTTGCGGAAGGCCGGATCGTTCAGACCCGCCATCGCGGCCGCCTCGGAGACGCTGCCCCGGGCGAGCCGGAGCAGGTGCGTGAAGTAGGCGGTCTTGAACCGCTCCCTCGCAACGCGGCTCGCGTCCTCGTAGACGAGGGGGCGCTCGGAGAAGGCGAACCCCTCGGGCTCGATGTGCTCCGCCTGGATGGTCTCCCCGTCGCAACGCAGGATCGCGCCGATGAGGACGTTCTCGAGCTCGCGCACGTTGTTGCGCTTCCAGTCGCGCGCCGCGAGCACGTCGAGGGCGCCCTTCGAGATGCTGAGCTCGGGGCGGCCAGACAGCCGCGCCCGCTTCGCGACGATGCTCCTCGCGATGAGCGGGATGTCGCTTCGCCGCTCGCGAAGCGGCGGTACGTGGATGCGGTACTGCACGAGCCGGTAGTAGAGATCCTGCCGGAAGACGCCGGTCTCAGCGAGCTTCTCGATGTCCTTCGCGGTCGCCGCCACGATGCGCGCCGAGAAGTGAATGGACCTGTTGTCACCGAGCTTCTCGAAGCTCCGCTCCTGCAGCGCGCGGAGGATCTTCGGCTGGACCTCGACCGGCATGTCGGCGATCTCGTCGAGGAAGATGGTGCCGCCGCCCGCGTACTGGATCTTCCCGACACGGTCCTGCACCGCGTCGGTGAACGCGCCGCGCACGTGCCCAAAGAGCGTCGACTCCGCGAGCTGCGGGCTTAAGCCCGCGCAGTTCATCGGGACGAGCCGGCACCCCCGCGCCTGCCGTCCGCTCTCCTGATGGATGGCCGTCGCGACGAGCTCCTTGCCCGTGCCCGACTCGCCGGTGATGAGCACGGTGCAGTCGTCCGGGGCGACCCGGAGGATCTCCTTGCGAAGGAAATCCATCGCCGGGCTCTCGCCGACCATGGCGCGCATGGCGCTCCCCGGCTCGATGTCGTCGAGCAGCTGGACGGCCCGCCGGTTCCTCGCATCCTCGATCGCGAGCCCGGCGATGTGCTCGATCTGCCGGATCGACGGGACCTTCCCCTTCGTCACGTAGTAGAACGCGCCCTCCTTGATGCACTCGATGATGTGCTCCGGGTCCTCGTACTTGGTCAGCATGACGACCGGGAGCTCCGGATCGAAGTCCTTCACGCGTCGGAGCAGCTCGATCCCGTTGATCTCGGCCTGAAGGTCGATATCCATGAGCACGAGATCGAACGAATCAGCCTTGATGCGGCGCTCCGCGGTCTCCGGGTCGGCGACCAGTTCGATCTTCATCGTGTCCGGCATGAGCGCGATCATGTCCTCCGCCTGCGCCGTCTCGTCGTCCACGTACAGGACCCTGGGCTTGTTCTCTTCGTTCACGGTGTTCCTCCATCGACGATCTTCAGTCGCACTTCGAATGTCGATCCCCGCCCGGGCGTCGACTCGACGATCTCGATCGACCCCTCCCTCCTGGCCAGGATGCGTCGGGAGTCCGGGAGGCCGTGTCCTCCGCCCGCTCTGGTGCTCACCCCGTCGGCGAACACCCGCTCGCGCATCTCGGACGGGATGCCGACGCCGGTGTCGCGGACACGGACCCGCGCGTCTCCCCCATCCGGCTCGACAGCCACCGCCACCCGCTTCTCCTCGCTCCCCTCGACGGCTGCCAGCGCGTTCGCGATGAGGTTCTCGATGATGAAGCTGATCTCCGTCCGCGTTCCGAGCACCCGGATGCCCTCTGCTCGTGATATCGCCGGCAGCGCCAGCTCTGCTCCGGTCTGCAGGTAGTCCGACCTTCTCGCTCCGGCGGCTCTGCGTATCTCCCGCATGAGGTCCGTCGAGAGTTCGACGCGACAGCGCGCAAGCACCGCATCGAGGGCGAGATCGAGCGACGTCGTGAGCTCCTCGAGCTCTCCGGCCAGCCTGGAGGCCTCCTTCCCGTTCGGCAGCTCCGCCGGCATGCGCCGGAGCCGGTCGCCGGTCCGCCGGAGGGCGCGCAGCAGCTCCGACGCGGCCGCCGGATCGAGACCGACCCGCACGGCCTGGGCGTGGATCGAGCGAACGCCCGGAAGCCCCACCTGCCGGACGTTGTCGAGCGCTTCGCGATACCGCTCTCTGAAGCGCTCGGGGATCGGCGGCTCCACGCCGACGAGGAGCGTCAGCTGATCCGCGAGGCGTCGCATCGTCGACGTGGCGGCCAGCTTCCCGTGGCCGGCCCGGGCGAGCGAGGCCAGCAATTCGTCCAGGGCCTTCTCGCGGTCTGCCGTCGGGATGACAAGCCGGCGGAGGGCCGCGAGCAGGCGGCGCCTCGAACCGGGGACACCGAGAACCACAAGGAGCAGAACGGAGCCTCCCACCGCAACGAACACCCAAGCGGACAATGGCGACGGCCTGGCCTCCAGCAGGACCAGGCCCTGCAGCCCCCCGGTCGCAATCCCGATCGAGACCCCCTTCCAGGTCGAGGAGAACACGGCCGGCCTGATGGATGCGTGGCAGTCGTGCGCGTCGTCGGTCGGGAGGATCGCGAGCGGCTCGAGTTCCCGGTCAAGCACGGCCACGGTCCCGTCGGCCGTCATGCAGACGAGCACGGGGTCCTCGATGGGCGGCAGTTCGATGACACGCATTCCCTGCGGAACCGCGCCGCAGTCGATCTCGCGCTCGAGGATCAGGCCACGGCTCGTCCACCGAAGCTTCCGGACGAAGCCGTCCTCGCACCCGGCGTAGATGACGCCGGGGGCGCGCTCCCCTCCCAGCGCGACCGCGTAGATATTGCCCCGGGCCGGCCAGCTTCCGAGCAGATCGCCGGTCGCTCCGTCCCGGACTATCACCCGAGTCGTCTCGGGCCGCGCGGCCGTACCGTGCCAGCGCCAGGTCACGACCTCGAGGCGACCGTCCCCCGTCACGTCGCCGCAGCAGGGCCAGCCGGATGCCGAACGACCCGCGAGCCGGTGTCGCCATATGACACTCCCGTCCCCGTCAACCGCTCCCACGTAGGCTACGCTGTCGACCATATCCCTGACGGTGACGTTGTTGTCGGGTGAGTTGAAGGCCGCCGCGTACTCGTTTTCGCCGTCGCCGTCCAGATCGGCGGCGCACACAAGCTCATCGGGCACGCCGGCGAACGGCGTGAACCAGAGGAGCTCGCCCGTAAGCAGGTTGCCTCGCCCGATCCCGCGCGGCCCCTTCGCCATGCCGGCGCTTGACGAGAACGTCACGGTCTCGCGGAGGCCGTCCCCGTCGAGGTCAGCGAGATCGTGCGTCATGAGTCGGCCGTCCCACCGCGTTCCGCCGATGAGCGTCGGTGGCAGTGGCACGCGGAGCGGCCGCACTCCGGCGAGCGTGTCCACGCTTGCGGAATCGCCCGTGATCTCCACATCGAGCGCGAGAATGCAGCCCCATTCGGTCCCTTCCTGATACGTGATGAGGATCTCCGGCAGGCCATCGCCGTCAACATCCCCGAAGCCCGAGAGCCGGTGAAGCCACGGCTGGATCCACTGCCTTAGCATGAGGATGTTGTCGGGACGGATCCGCCGGACGCCGACATAGTAGTAGGCGGCAGCCGGTGCGGCATGCACGGTGACCATCTCGTCGACACCGTCCCCGTCGAGGTCTGCGAGCTCGCAGTCGAGTGCGCCGTCGAACCTGGCGCTGTACTTCTCGAGCGTGTACGGCAGCCCCTCCGGCCCGTCCGGCAGCGTATCACCACACCCGGAGAGCACGATGATCCCAGCGATCGCCAGGGCGTGTGAGACCGCACGTAGCGCAGGCGGCCTGCGTGCGACCGCGCCTCGGCGACGGTTCCGGAAGAGCCTTGTCGTCGCGTCACGCATCTCGATCGAGCTCCTTCATGGTGACTTCGAACGTCGTCCCCCGCCCGGGCGTCGACTCGACGATCTCGATCGAGCCGCCGCGGTGTTCGAGGAGCTCTCGGCTGCGGGGCAGCCCGTGGCCGCCTCCGGGACGATCGCTGACGCCCGGATGGAAGATGCGCTCCTGCTCCTGCTCGGGGATCCCCTTTCCGGTGTCCTCGACCATCACGGCCACCGCACCCTCGCCGCGGCTCGCCTCCACGCGGATCGTTGCCTCCGACTCCCCACGTACCGCTCTGAGCGCGTTGCCGAGGAGGTTGTCGAACACGAAGGAGATCTCCGCCGGCGTGCCAAGCACGCGTGCGTCGCCGAGCTCGTCGAGACCCGCCACCGTCAGGGTGAGACCCGGACGCTTGAGTTCGGCCGAGCGCGCCGCGAGCACCCTACGGAGCTCCCTCGCCAGAACGACGGAGCGCTCCCGCTCCGCCTCGCGCCGCGCCGATGCGACGCCGCGTTCGATCGTGGCCAGGTCACTCTCCAGGCGCGCGCGGATGCCGCTCGCGGCCCGCGACGATGGCGGCGCCTGCGGCATCTCCGCCACCGCTCTCCGCACGTCCTCCACGGCCGCCGCCAGCGCCGGCGCATCGAGGGGAGCCAGACCGAGTCGTCGCGCTCCGTCCACGATCTCCTGGAGCATCGGCAGACCGATGTCGCGCGCGTTGGCGACGCCCTCAGCGTAGCGCTGCGCGAACGCGGCCGGCGTTTCGCCCTCGTGCTGAGAGAGCATCGTGAACTGCCCGGCGAGACGGCGGAGCGTCTTCGTCGCGGACAGCATTCCATGCCCTCCCGTCCTCAGGAGATCGAGGAAGTCATCGAGCTCCGACTCCCGTCGGGCGCGCGGGAGGAGTCTGCGCCGAATGGCCCCAATGGCCTGACGGCGATATCGGGGCATGACGGCCGCGGCAAGCGCGAGCGTCGCCAGGGCGACGAGCAGGAACGAAGCGATGCTCCTCAGCCAGTCGACCGCGCGGCGCAGCCAGCCCGGCACAGGGATCCGCTTGAGGTAGAGGCAGTGCACCTTGGTCTGGGACTGCACGATGGCCCCGGGCGCCACGCCGTCACCAAGCGGGAAGCGCGCCGCGACGATCGGGCTGCTCGGCATCACGGACTCGTCGGAGCGGACCGCAGCCAGCACGCGCAGATCGAACCCGGTCGCGATGCGAGTCCCGTGAACCGTCTGGGCGAGGACGCACGGTTCGCTGTCGCCGAGCCCGAGGTCGAGAACAGACATCGCCGCAACGCCC
This sequence comes from uncultured bacterium, assembly GCA_964487295.1. Taxonomy (GTDB): domain Bacteria; phylum Joyebacterota; class Joyebacteria; order Joyebacterales; family Joyebacteraceae; genus JAPEKQ01. The sequence goes on from CAZAQL010000007.1 coordinate 39,955, forward strand.
TCGCCGCACTCGAGTCGCGCATCCTCGCGGAACTCACCTTCGTCGAAGCGGTAGCGGATGATGGCGCCGTCCGAGCGGCAGACGAACACGCGCGTCGCTTCCTCGTACCGTGCGACGCGGACACCGTTGACCGGCGATGGCTGCGGGAGCCTCTGGATGATCACCCCGTCGGCCGCTCGCAGGACAGTGATTGCCAGATCGCGCTCGAGCCACGTGCCGTGTCCACCGAGCCCTACGACTGCTTCGTCAACACCGTCACCATCGATGTCACCAACGTCCAGGTGCACGTGCGCCGAGTAGCCGCCGACGCGGCGCCACCACAGAAGCTCCAGGTCCTCGGTGGCCGCCGCGACATATGCCAGGCTGTCGGCGAAAGGCTCCGAGTATGCCCCGTTCCCGGGAGACTGAATCCCGAAGATGATGTCCGATGGGCCGTCGGCGTTGATGTCGCCAAGATGACAGCCATGCGTCGCCGTGCCTCCAGTTGCCAGCCTCGCCACGATCTCCCCGGCGACCCAGTCGATGAGCCAGAGGCCGCGCGGGTGCCGCTTGATTCCCGTGTTCATCGCGGCAACGAACGCCTCCCGGACCCCGTCGCCGTCTCGATCCAGAGCACAGAGAAGGTACGCCGCACCACCCCATAGCCCGTCGCCCATCAGCCGTGGCGGTACCCACTCGAGCGTGCCGAGCGTGTCGGTCACGACGCCACCTCCCTCGTCTCGCAGCGAGATGATATGGAAGACGACCGGTTCGTAGGGCCGCTGGTCGAGGTAGACGATCTCGGACCTTCCGTCCCCGTCCAGATCGGAGACGCCGAGGAGCTCTGCCTTCACGGGAAGGTTCAGCTGCTTGATGCTGTAGCGCTGCGCCGGCGTGAAGCCGTAGACGCCGAGGTACCTGTCGTCGTGCTCCGGGAGCTTGCTCAGACTGAGCCCCTCGTCCACGCCGTCACCGTCGACGTCGAGCGCCAGGTGCCTGAGTCTGGCGTCCTCTGCCGGGGACGCGTTCGCGAAGCGATACGGAAGGTACCCGAGATCTTCGGGGAGAGCTCGCGAGCCGCCTGTGGACATGGCGCCCACGATGAC
>CAZAQL010000008.1:0-39919 GCA_964487295.1 uncultured bacterium
CGCCTCCACGCGCCGCACCCCAATCCCTTCAACCCGGCGACGACGGTGGGCTACTCGCTCGCCTCGCCGGGGCGCGTGACGATCCGCATCTACGACGTGAGCGGCCGCGTGGTGCGGACGCTGGTCGATGAGGAGTGCCAGGCCGGCGAGCACGCCGCGGTCTGGGACGGGACGACGGACGGGAACATCTCCGCCGCGAGCGGGGTCTACTTCGTGAAGATGGAGTCCGATGGCAGGGACAACGAAGCGAAGGAGGTGCGTAAACTCATACTCTTGAAGTAGGGCCGGCCGCGGCTGGAGGAGTCTGAGAGCCGCGACCGGAGGGGGAACAGACTGGCACAGGCTGTATTCCTGACTTACGATGGAGGGGGCGCACGCGCGCCCCCTTCTCGTCTCTGTGCGGGAGGCGGGCCGCGCGGTTCATCCCCGGAACACCTGCGCCCGGGGCGCCACTCGGAGGAACGATGACTGAACTCGAACGCTGGATCCGCGAGACGCTCAGGCCCGAGCGCACGACGACCGCGCGGCTCGCATACGACCACATGGAGTCGCAGTCGGGCGAGTGCCTGCCCGTGCTGTACGAGACGCTCGACCACTCGAAGCGGTCGCACTGGCACGACACGGCCCTCATCGGCGCCTTCGCCCACGCCATGGGCGAAGCGCGCGTCGTGCTCGACGTGGGGCCCGGCGACGGCTGGCCGTCGCTTCGCTTGGCCGATCGCTTCGATCGCGTCGTCGGCATCGACCCGTCCTTCAAACGCGTGGAGGTCCAGAGGAGGAACGCCGAGAGGCTCGGCATCGGCAACGCCGAGTTCATCGCCATGGACGCCGAGAGGATGAGCTTCGAGGACGACGCGTTCGACGGCGTCATGGCGGCGTCCTCCATCGAGCAATGCGACCATCCCGAACGGGCGCTCGACGAGGTGTCTCGCGTCCTCAGGCCGGACGGCCGCCTCGCGATGATCTTCGAGGACTACGACGCATACTTCCCGGACTGTGAGGGAGACGAGGAGCTCTGGGTCGAGCGCGATGCGTCCGGTGCGGACGGCGCGCCTGGTCCGGGCGCCGGCGCATCCGAGACGTCCGGCTCCGGTGACGGGCTCATCCTGATGTATCAGGTCCGGACCAAGAGCCCGCCGCACGAGACGCGCTACGGTCTCTTCCTCGACGCAGCAGCGCTCGAAGGCGACTCGGCCCGACGGCTGGCGTCGCTTGCGGACGGGACGCCGCTTCGCCGGAGGATCGAGCCGAGGGGCGAGGAGCCCGTCGACGACCGGGCACTCGACGTGTCGTTCTTCGAGGCCCTGAGGCCGCACGTACTTCGCTCCGGCTTCTACGAGCTCGATCACCTCACGAGCGCCGCGCTCGACCGGCTGCTCGAGGAGCGAGGGTTCTGGGACATCCGACACCTCGATCACCGCCTGCTCACGGTGCTCGACACGTTCAACGCGCATCACGAGGCGGGGACGCTCGGCGAGCGCCGCGAGTCGTTCGTCGAGGAGTGTCTCGCGATGGGCGCCGAGGCCGTCGAAGCGGCCGGCATCGGGCCCGGTGACTTCGTCGTGGCCCGGAGGGCGTAGCAGAGCGCTCCGGGGGCCGCGACGCGCCACCGAAGGCGCAGGCCCGCACCGGCCCGATGGCGTTCCGGCCGGGAAGCGCGGGGAGGGACCATGGCACGCAGAGACTCGGACAGACACCCGCCGTCACACGCATTCTGGGAGCGCTGCTTCCGCGAGACGATCGAGGATCCCCCGGAGAAGTGGAGCGCCTCGGTCTTCGACTCGGACAACGACCTGGCCCGGGCCTTCCTCGAGGGGCTTCCCGAGGGTGGCGACGTCCTCGACTTCGGATGCGGACTGGGGCGGAACGCGCTCGCGCTCGCGCGGCGCGGGTACCACGTGCTCGCGGCCGACGTCGTGGGCGTCGCGGTCCGGTACTGCCAGGAGAAGGCCGCCGACGAGGGACTCACGGACCTCAACGAGGTCGAGTACGATGGGTACGAGCTCGGTCTGGCGAACGCGAGCGTCGACGGGATCGTGGCGTGGAGCTGCCTCGATCACGTGTCGCACGAGCACGCGCGCGAGCTGGCCGACGAGCTCGGGCGCGTGGCCAGACACGGAGCCGTCCTGCTGGTCGCCTTCGACGAGGACAGAAGCGATGACCCGGACTCGACGAGTCGGGTCCTTCCCGATGGCACGCACGAGTACACGGGCGGCAGGCGGACCGGCATGCTCTTCCGGGCGTACGCCAACGATGAGATCCGTGGCCTCTTCGAGGACGACTGGGAGCTCCTCCGATGGTCCGGGGACGACATCACGGTGCCGCGCCGGGCGCTCTTCCGGAGGAGTTAGCGCGGGCTTGCGAGGCGCTCTTCCGGAGGAGTTAGCGCGGGCTTGCGAGGCGCTCGGCCTGGCGCCCGCCTGCCGGCCGGATTGCGAGCGGAGCGGCGGGTACGGGCCGTGAATCCTTGCCGGGGAACGCGCATCAGACTCTATTGAAGGGCCAGTTGAGTGTCTGTGGCTCTGCTGGGGGTCGGCTGCGGCGGCTGGCCCCCGGCGCTATGTACCGAGCGGGCCGAAGCGGGAGAACATATGCCGATCTACGAATACCTCTGTGAGAAGTGCGGCTCCGTGTTCGAGGAACTGGAGTCGGTGACCAACCGGGACAAGCCCCACGAGTGCCCGGCCTGCGGGTCGAAGAAGGGGAGGCGCATCGTCTCGACCTTCTCGGCCGGCGGCGGGCCTACCCTGAGCGGCGGGTCATGCAGCCGCCGGGGATTCTCCTGAGGCTAGTTCCGCCGCCCCGTGCGGGCGGGTTGTGACAGCGCCGGTCCCCCCGGCGCCTGAAGAGCGAGATCCGGGCCGGGAGCGCATGCTCCCGGCCTCTGGCATTCCAGGCCGCGGTGTGGTATACTGATCCCGGCTCCGGGAGGGGCCGGACACACCTCACGCTGCGAGAGGAGGAAGCCATGCGCACTGCGTTCGCGGTTCTCCTCGTCGCCCTCGCCTTCGCCGGTGCACACGCCAACCCATCCGGCTACTACGGGCTTGTGTGGTACGACGATATGAGCGATCCGACGGGATGGACGACGGTCGACAACACGGCCGCCGCCGCGCCGCACTTCCATCTGGACACGTTCATGGCGTACGACGACCCGGATCACGAGGAGGACTCCTCCTGGTGGTGCGGGACGCTCGACTACGGCTCCGACGGAGGCTACGGCAACGGCTGGGACGACCGGCTCGAGCTCCCGCCGGTCCAGGTCGGCTACACAGTGGTGGAGGAGAGATCGTGGGGCGCGATCAAATCGCTCTACCGTGACGGCGAGGCCGGTGAGCGGTCTCCCGCCCGCGACCCGCGCCCCGACGTGATGCCGGTTCTCACGTTCGTCTACCGGCACGACTCGGAGGTCGGCTACGACTTCACCTATGTGGAGGCCGAGAGCCTCGGCGCCTGGCGCCCGCTCAACGCCGGGTACGACGGCTCGAGCGGAGGATGGCAGGACCTCGGCGTCTACGGGTACGTGCTCACGGAGTACGGCGACCCGGTGAAGCTCCGCTTCCGGTTCATCTCGGACGGCGCGTGGTCTGACGAGGACGGCCTCTACGTCTCGGACGGAGGCGCGTTCCACGTGGACAACATCAGGGTCTTCGACTTCTACGGCGGCGAGACCTTCTTCTTCGACGACGCGCAGGATGCGACGAGTCCGTGCATCCCGTCGGTGCCGGGCGCGGCCGGCGACTACTGGCATCTCGTCGACGACGTCTGCTCGTCGAACGTCATCCCGTCGTGGTGGTGCGGCGACGACGCCGACACGAGTCTCATCCCGCCGAACCTCAACAACGCGCTCATCTCGCCCCTGATCACGACGGGCCTCGACGCCCCGTGCACGCTGCGGTACGCGATCCACGCCGAGGTGCCGACCGTAGACAACGATTTCTGGGTCAACTCGATATCGACCGACGGCGGGGTGACCTGGTACGACCTGAGCGCCTACTGGGGCGACTTCGAGCAGTGCAGCGGGTTCGGCACGGCCGGTCTCAATGGCGACGACATCTCCGAGTTCATGCCGACGAACGCGTTCCGGTATCGCCTCACGTTCCACACGACGGACAACGGGTGCGGTCCGGGCGCGGCCGGAGGAGCCGGCATCAACCTCGACGACACGTGGCTCGAGGGGTTGATCACGAGCAGGTCGGGGCCGCTTTATCCCGAGGAGACGCGCCGCTCGCTTAATGAGTTCCGCCGTCGGGCGGTCGCGATCCCCGAGTCGCCGTACCGCTTCTTCTAGTCTGCGGGGGCGAGTGGAATGGAAGAGGCCCGGGGCGTCGTGCCCCGGGCCTTCTCGTGCGCTGCGCTGCGCGAGCTTGTCTGCCGCATCCGGCCACCCGGAGCGGACTCACGCAGCGTCCTCTTCCGAGCTGCCGTCGGGAGGCTCGGGCGTCTCGGGCGTCTCGGGCGCCCCGGGCATCTCCGGGATGCCGGACATGTCCACCCCCTTGATGTCGCCCCTCACGCGCGCGCTCGGCGACACGGACACGTCGCCGTCGGTGACGATGAAGTCGCCCCCGACCTTGCCGGCGAGCGCGAACGTGCCGCCCTCCACCTTCACGTCGCCGCCGACCTTGGCGCCACGCTCGATGGAGGTCGTGCCGCCCTCCTGGCGCAGGTCGCCGCCGACCGCTCCGAGAACCTGGAGGGTTCCGCCCTCGACCACGACGTCTCCGCCGACCGCCCCCTTGAGCCTGACGGTCCCCCCGCGGATGATGAGATCGCCTCCGACCGCGCCGTCGACCGACATCGTGCCGCCGAACACGACGGCATCGGCGCCCACCGCGCCGCGGATGCTGGCGTCTCCGGCCTCCTGGACGACGTCCTCCGACGTCGCGCCGTTCATCGTAAGCGCGCCACCCTCCACGATGTTGATGCTGCCGGTCAGCGCTCCGTTCAGCGTCCACTCACCGTCCAGCAGCACGTCGCCGCGGAGCATGCCGTTCTCTGGGTTCCTCAGTTCCATGGTCTGTTCCTCGTCTCCTGTGGAGCCTCGCGCCATGGGGAGCGTGAGTTCACTCCGCCGGTGTACCGTTCACGCGGGTCGATCCGTGCGCCACACGCACCCGCTACTCCAGCTCGATGGTGACGTGCTCGTTCTCGTCGTCGTCGTGGACCTCGAGGATCTTCCCGTCGAAGGAGGGGTCCTGCGCCATCTGCAGGATCCTCTCAAGGTCGAGGTTGAAGTCCCCGTCGAAGATCTCGCCCATGCTGCTGAGCGACTCGGACATCGCCTCTTCGATGGCGTCGTTGATGGTGGACTCGAGGCTTGCCTGGAGCGTGCGGTCCTCCTCGTCGGTACCGTCACGGCCGTGTCGGGCCTTCCTCACGTGGGCGTGCGCCTCGGCCCGTGCGCGGGCCTTCGCCTGCCGCGCCTTGCGCTTGAGCTCGCGGATGCGCTCCTTGTGCTCGCGCGACATGCCGTTGGCGACCTTCATCTTCATCTGCTTCGGTGCGAACTTGAACCCGAACTTGAGTAGCGCCAGCGGGATGCGGACGTCGACCTTCTGCTCGCCGTCCTCCTGGACCCTGATGTGGATCCACTTCCGCTTGAGCTCCTTGGCGCTCGGCTGTGCGTCGCTCTTGTCGAGCGCCTCCAGCAGCCTCGTGGCCTCGTCGGCCGTGATCTTCCCGTCCTCGACGAGCTTGATGATCCGAAGCTTCTCCTCGTTCATGGCGTTCCTTCCTTCCCCGTGGTGCGTCGTGATCTGCGAGCGGGTGATGGGCACGCCGACCGGCATCGCGGCGAGCGTGCGGGGCGCGCGGAACTGCTCCGGCCGCGCATCCGGCCACACATCGGGTGTGGGGCAGACGGCCGCGCTAAGCGGCCGCGTCATCCAGTCTCCGTACGAATTCGTCAGCATCGATCTCTCCCGCTTCGAGCTTCGCGAGAAGCTCCTCCTTGAGCGAAGGGTCCACGGCCGGCTCCGGCGTGAACCCGAGCTTGCGAACGATGGCGTCCAGGCGGCCCCGGACGGTGGGGTAGGAGATGCCGAGCTCGCGCTCGACCTCCTTGATGTTCCCTCTCGATTTGAGGAAGATCCTCACGAGCTTGAGCTGCTCGCGCGTCAGCACGGAGAACTCGCAGGTCTCGAATCGGCCCTGGACCGTGACGTCGCACTGAGGGCACTTAAGCTCCGTGATGATCATCTCCCCTCCACAGACGGGGCAGGACTCGGGCTGTCGATGGACCATGGTCGCCTCCTTGCGTTCACGACACACTGGCGGTGGTCAACTTCGATCGTTCAACTCAATGTGTCATATTCTAAGGCCAGACCTCACGAATGTCAAGTCTTAGTTTGATAATCTTCATGTGGGGTTTAATATTATTGAAGAAGCCCCACGCTTTGGGACCTTCCGGGGGATGCGATGGGATGGGGCGTGCGCGCAGGGGCTTTCGATCAGGACCTGCCGGAGGCCTCCCAGGGGCGCCACAGGTGCCGCCAGGTGCGCCTCTCCGGCGGATCCTCGGGGAGGTCGTCTCGGTATTTCCGGAGAAGCTGGCGGTGCGCGGTCGCCTGCAGGAGCGAGAGCAGCGGCACGAGGATGGCGATGACCCCGATGCCGGTGAGCAAGGCGAGCGCGGAGAGCATGAACGCCTGGAGGGCGGTGCCGATGCTCAGGCGGAGGTTGTCGAGCGTCAGGAGGGCCGCGTCCCTGAGGATCCTGTGGAGGCGGCGCTCACCGGCCACGAGAAGCGGCAGGGCGTGGACGTGGAGGAGGAGCCAGAACGCGGTGACCCAGAGCAGGGCCCCGGCGAGCAGGAACCCGGGGAGCGAGGCGCGGCCTCCCAGGTGGCTGTAGAAGTCGACGTTCACCCAGAGGACGATGACGGCGACGGCGTCGAAGACGCCGAGCTTGAGGGCGGGGACGAAGTGTCGGCGGAAGCCGGCCCAGAGGTCTCGGAGCGAGGTATCCTCTCCGGCGGCGAGCCGCGCGGCCAGCGTCGCGAGGCCTGCCGTGGCTGCGGGCGCCGTGACGACCCCGAGCGAGAGCCCGAGCCAGACGAGATTGGCGAGGAGCAGCAGCCCGAGGTGGTCGTAGGACAGCCAGAAGAACCGCCTGAACGAATCGGCGAGCGCACGCCGCGCGAAGTGACGATCGTTCCGAAGCTCCGGACCCCGTTCATTCATGGTGAATCGCTCCTCAGTCACATGTCGGGACTCCCCGGATGATACCGGGCGGGTTCTGTCACGGCAAGCGGATGCGTGGTATAATGAAGGAGCGGTGCCGCGCACGGCCCGCATAGAGGAAGCAGGGAGGTGCCCATGCGCAGAACAGCGAACGCTGTGTTTCCGGCTGCGCCCGCTCCGCGAAGCCGCCGCTCCTCCATCCGCAGGTTTCTTCTTCCCGTCCTCATGATGGTCCTCGCGACGTCGGCGTCGGCGACGGTGATCATCGTCGACCAGGCGGGCGGCGGCGACTACCTGTCGGTTCAGGAAGGCGTCGATGCCGCCGCCGGCGGCGACACGGTGCGCGTGATGGGCGGGTGGTACGCCGAGCGCGTCGTCGTCGACGGCAAGTGTCTGACCCTCGAGGGGAGCGGTCCGGCGGGAACGGCCGTCTTCTGGGACGGCCCCGGGGCGACGCTCGAGTTCGTCAACACGCCGTCGCCGCATCGCTCGTACGTGAGGAACATCAACTTCGCGCACTCCTTCGACGCCGTGGTCGCACGTCCGGCGGGCGGCCCGGCCGCTCCCGGCAGCGGCGGGTCCGTGGGATGCGTGCGGCGGACCCGCGACCGCCAGGTTCACACCGTCGTTTGGACCGGCAGCACGGTCGTCTTCGATGCTGCCGTCATCAACGGCGGGGCCATCGGTCAGGCGGACGTGGGCGGCTTCAACGTGCACACGGGCGTGGAGAGCCACCAGTCGACGTTCGACTGGCTCATCGTGTCGGGCGACGCGGGCTGCGTCGTCGAGGAGAGCATCGTGTTCTCGGCCGCGGAGTTCTCCGGGTGGTACCAGGACTTCATGACCATGGGAGAGCAGTCCGTGATGAGCTCCGGGTCCTGGTATGAGTGGCTCGGGCTTCCCATGCTGTGCTCGTTCGCGTCCGTCGAGGACTCGCTTCGGAACGTCTGGATCGAGGGCTCGTTCGAGACGTCATGCACGGCGGAGTTCGCGGCGTGCGGCATCGGCGACGCCGTCATCCGCAACGACAACACGGTGAGCCTGTACGACTGCGTCGTCAACGAGCTCGGACACCACTGGGGAAGCTACCCCGGCTTTCGGCTGACCATGGAGGGCTGCCTCGTCGGCTCCTTCAGCCTGCTCTCCGACACCGGCGACGCGCGGCTCATTCACAACACGTTCGACGGGTGGTTCTACTACGACGCGGACGAGCCGTCCGCCGGGAGCGCCATCCGCAGCAACATCTTCATGGACTACACGACGATCAACGACGGAGGGTCCGGGGAGCCGACGCTGCCGGTGACGCACAACCTCTTCGAGCACGACGAGACCTCCGTCGCGGCGCTCTACGACTCGCTCTTCACGAACCTGTGGTACGAGGATCCTCGGTTCTGCCCGTCCGAGCGCACCGTCGAGGACTGCTCGCCGTGCATCGGGCACGCGCACGACGGCGGCATCATCGGCGCGTTCGGCATCGGCTGCGACTGCACGCAGGTCAACGCGGTCGAGGAGCGCTCCTGGGGAGCCATCAAGGCGCTGTACCGGTAACCGACTCAGGGAGGCATCCGTGAACCGCATCCGTGTCAGCACGCTCCGCTTCGCTTTGCTCCCGGCCGTGGGCCTCGTTCTCCTCGCGTGCGCCGGCGTCGCGCTCGCGCAGGGCACGATCGTCGATCACACGTGCACGGACATCACCGAGATCCCGCAGTCGGCCATCGAGACCGCGAAGGCGACGCTTCACATCGGCTACGGTCACACCTCGCACGGGAGCCAGCTGACGACCGGGATGACGGGGCTCGTCTCGTTCGCCAACAGCGGCGGCCTCGGCCTCTCGCACCCGACCGACATCTTCGCGTGGAACAACGGGGGGACGGGAGGCGCCCTCGACCTCGAGGAGGGTGACGGGTACGGCACCGGCTGGCTGGACCACGACTGCGGGTACTACCCCAACTGGGTCGACGAGACACGCGAGTACCTGGACGACCCGTCTCATGCCGACGTCAACGTGATCATCTGGTCGTGGTGCGGGCAGGCGAGCAGCCGCACCGAGCAGCAGATGATCGACACCTACCTCGCGCCGATGACCCAGCTCGAGCTCGACTACCCGAACGTGACGTTCGTCTACATGACGGGCCACGCCGACGGGACGGGGGAGGAGGGCAACCTCCACCTGAGGAACCAGCAGATCCGCGACTACTGCATCGCGAACGACAAGGCGCTCTACGATTTCTACGATATCGAGTGCTACGATCCCGACGGGGAGTACTTCGGCGACCGGTACGTCGATGACGCGTGCAACTACACCGGCGGCAACTGGGCGACCGAGTGGCAGGACTCTCACGTCGAGGGCGTCGACTGGTACGACTGCTACGCGGCGCACACCGAGCCCCTGAACGCGAACCGGAAGGCGTACGCGTGCTGGTGGCTGTGGGCGACGCTCGCCGGATGGGACCCCGACACGGCCGTCGATGAGCCGGTCGACGCGGTCGCGCGGGCGCCGCGACTCCTCCAGAACTCCCCGAACCCGTTCAATCCCACGACGCGCATCCGGTTCTCGCTTCACGAGGCGAGCGTCGTGAGAGTGAGCGTCGTGACGGTGGGGGGCCGGCTGGTCGAGACGCTCGTCGAAGGTGTGGAGTACGGCAGCGGCACACACGAGATCGCGTTCGACGCGGACGGTCTTCCCTCGGGCGTCTACCTCTGCGAGCTCGAGGCGGGCGGCTTCACGGACACGAGGAGCATGGTCCTCATTAAATAGCGACCGCCGCGGCGAGGAGGTCGCGCCGTGTGGCAACAGGGGCAACAGAAGGGGCCGCGGGTTCTCCCGCGGCCCCTGGTTGCGCCGAACCGGTCGGTGCGCCGCGCTACCCGTCGAGCGGGTCGATGACCGCGCGCATCTGGAGCATCTCCGCCGTCGAGTCCGGACCCAGGTCCAGCAGCCTCCACAGCCCCAGTTTCGAGGTCGCCGATGACAGCAGGACGTCCATGAACGACGTGCTGTGTCTGTACATCAGGAGCGTCGCGTCGTCGCGCGTCGTGCCGATGGCCTCGCACGCGTGGTCGATCGCGTCGTTCAGGCCTCCGAGCTCGTCGACGAGCCCGATGTCGAGCGCCTGCGTTCCGGTGTAGACGCGGCCCTGCGCGATCTCGCGGACCTCGCTCATCGGCATGCCGCGTCCCTCGGAGACCTTCTCCATGAAGTCCTCGTAGACCCAGTCCATCGTGGCCTCGGCCATGTCCCACTCCTCTTCTGTGAAGTGGCGCGTCGAGGACCACGCGTCCGCGTACTTGCCGCGGGTGAAGGTCTCGTAGGTCGCGTCGATCTTGTCGTAGAGCTCCGACGTGACCGGCTTCATGAACACCACGCCGATCGAGCCCGTGAGCGTCAGCGGTTCGGCGAAGATGCGCTCGGCAGGGCACGCGATGTAGTACCCGCCCGAGGCCGCCATGTTGCCCATCGAGACGACGAGGGGCTTTTCCTCCGCGAGCTTCGCCGCCTCGTCCCAGATGATGCTCGACGCCACGGCGTCGCCGCCGCCGCTGTTGATCCGGAAGACGACAGCCTCCACGCGCGGGTTCTTGCGGGCCGACCTGAGCTGGCGCACGAGCGTCTCGGATCCGATCGACTCCCCGCCCTGGATGGGGTCGTGGCCGGCCTCGCCGGTGTGAATGCCTCCGTAGGCGCCGATGACGGCGACCATCGGCCCGTAGGTCCAGTCGTACGCCTTGTCGTCCCACGACGAGACGTCCGTGAGGCCGATGTCGCCCGGGTCGTCGGGCGGGTCGCCGCCCGCGAGCTCGAGCGCCACGCGCTTGGCGTCGGCGTAGAGACCCGCCTCGTCGACGAGCCCCGCGTCGACCGCGTTCATGGTCACATAGATGCGGCCGTCGGCGAGCTCCTCCATCTCCTCGTAGGTCATGCCCCGGCCGTCGGCCATCGCGCGAACCGTCTCCTCGTAGTTCGCGTCGACCATCGACTGGATCTCGACGCGCTGCTCGTCCGTGAGCGGTCCCGCGCCGATCGAGTGGAACGTGCTCTTGTAGGCGCCCGCCGTGAGGTAGTCGAACTCGATGCCGATCTTCTCCGCGGTGCCCGTGTAGCGCATGACGTTGACGAACTGCCCCAGGCCGTCGATGGCCCCGACCTTCGGCATGACGATGCGGTCGCAGGCGCTCGCGAGGTAGTACTCGGACGTGCCGGCCTGGCCGTTCATGTAGGCGACGAACTCGATCCCGTGCTCCTCCCGCGCCGTCACGACGGCCTGCCGGAGTTCCTGCACGAGCGCCGAGGGGGCGCCGAGGAACGACGAGCCGAGCGGCTCGATGCGAAGGAGCACGACGGCGACGGACCCGTCCGTCGCGGCCTTCTCGATCTGCCGGATGATCGAGCGGACGCCCCGCCGTGGCGTCCCGAAGAGGCTCCATCGGGAGTCCTCGTCGGCGAGCGGACCACGGACCTTGATCTCAGCCACGACGTCGCTCGGCTTCACGATCGTCCGCATGCGCTGCTCGCTGGTCGACAGCCAGACGGTGTACGGATCGTCGGCGGCGTCCTCGACAGTCGTCATCGCGCCGCCGAACCCGGCCTGCGTCATGTTGAAGTAGAGCCCGACGCTCATCTCCTCCAGGCGGTCGTCCCCGTCCGGGACGCTGCGAAGCGAGCCGCGCAGCGTGAGCCCGTCGATCGGCTCGGTCTCGAGGCCGGCCATGTAGACGACGTCGTCGATGTCCTCGGTCTCTTCGAGGAAGCTCGCGTCGGCCATGAGCGTCAGACGGTTGCCCAGCGGGCGAACCGCGAATCCGGCCGTGTACGTGACGGGCAGCACCGTTCCGTCATCGAAGATATCCGGTTCGGACAGGTTGTTCGCGGTGGCCCCGAGGGAGAGCCAGTCCGTCGGGCGGTAGATCGCGCCGACGTCCCAGGTCCCGGTCTTCGCCTCGGCCCCGAACCTGGGCCGGAACCAGCGGTAGTCGAATCCCAGCGAGAACCTGCGGGGCTCGCCGAGCGCCATGCTCAGCGTGTAGGTGTCGAACGCGTCGTTGCCGGGGACGAGTTTGCCCGCGCCGTTCGCCTCCCACGCGTACGCGCGCTCGTAGGCGAAGCCGAGCGGGCCGCCCTTCATGGCGAACGCGTAGCCCGCCGTCTGCTCGCCCGACGTCGTCGTGGCGCCGTAGAAGCCCGACTCCTCGATGTAGAGGCCGAGCCCCGCCGGGTTGACGAAGACGGCCGTGGCGTCATCGTTGAGCGCCACCGAGCTCGCGCCGCGGAGCCAGTCCGCCGAGAGCATCGAGGCGCCGCCGCACGTCGCGAGCACCGCGACGAGACATACGCTCAGAACCAGAGTGCGCATCACTCCCTCCTTGTTACGCCGCGCTGAGTCTGTGGTCGTTGTGCGTGCCGCCGCGCGGGCCCGCACGTCCTGCCGTCCGTGACGCCGTCTCCGCGAAGGTGGGGCGCGGAGACCGAAGCGCTCCCGGGATCCCTGCCGGATCCCGCTCCCGTGGGCGCTCGCCTAGAAGACCGTCTCGATCCGGAGGATGGTCTTGATGTCCGCCTCCTCCGTCGTCGCCGGCCTGGCCACGTCGATCCGGATGTCTCCGGCGCCCGGCGCGTCCAGCCGGAAGCCGATGCCGATATCGTACTTCATCTCCTCGCTGTCGAACCCCGTCGTGCCGTACCACGCCTGTCCGCCGTCGACGAAGTAGATGGTCGCCAGTTCGTCGGAGACCCAGACGCCGTACTCGGCCGAGAAGAACATCATGCTCTTGCCGTCGAACTCGTTGAAGTCGTATCCGCGGAGGTTCGAGATCCCCCCGAGGTGGAAGAGCTTGTGGGAGGGGAACTCCGTGCCGCTCGCCATGCCCCACGCGCCCTTGATATAGAAGGTCTGCGTGGGGGAGAGGACCCAGAGGTGTGAGGCGTCGACGCGGTGCTTCCGGTAGTCGTAGTCGCCGCCGAGGCTCCGACCCGCGAACTCGGTGACGAGGCCGAAGCGCCATCCGGCGCCCGTGATCTCGTCCGTTCCGTCGTAGCTGACCTCGGCGACCGTCCCCTTGATCACGCCCTCGTACTCCTCGGCGCCGTCCAGGACGCCGCGCTCGAGCGGCGGGTTCTCCTGCCAGTCCAGACCGCGTCGGAAGGCGGTCCACACGTGGTCGTGCGCGTCGAGCGAGGAGAGCTCGTCGTTCGAGTACTCGATGCGCAGGAACGCGCGGGGCGAGAACCGGTGGTGCGCGAAGACCGTGAAGCCGTCACGCCGGTAGTAGTTGCGGAACTCCTCGCGGAAGAACAGCGCCAGAAGCGAGTTCTCGATGTCCGTGATCATGCGCTCGTCCTCGCGGTTCCACGAGGAACGGTCGTAGAACGAGACGCCGAGCGAGAACCCGTCCGGCGAGAAGAGCGGCTGTTCGAGCGTGACCGAGTAGTAGTTGTCGGCCCTGGCCGACGGCCAGCCCCTGAGCGCGAGGAGCCTCGGGTGCATGAGCGAATGGCGCGCGTACTCGACCCCGAGGAGGCAGACGAACCCGTCGACCCGGTTGTAATGCATCTCGACGGCCGGGCGGAACCCCTCGTCCTCGTTCCAGGGCACGAAGTCGGACATGTCGGCGGTCAGGAAGGCCTCGTTCTTCTGGGCGGCGGCGGCCGTGGGCAGGACGAGCGCCGTCACCACGAGCGCCACGAGTGCGAGCGGGGCGCCCCGGCGGGCAAGCCTGCCGGCCGCGCCGTGGCGGACGTCTCTCCGCCTCGCGTTCGGTCTGGGATCGCGTGTGTGCATCGGTCTCTCCGGATCGACGATGCCGCGCGGGGGAACCCGGGCGCGGACAGCTTCCTCTCAAGAGCGTGACCGGTCAGTCTCTGACGACGATGGTATCAGTGTAGGTGTCGTTCCTGCAACGGCGAAGGTAGAGCGAGTCGACCTCCGGGAAGGCGACGAAGACGTTGTCCGCGAGATCCTGCGTCAGGGTGGCGAGGCCGGCGCCCTCGCCACGCCGGTCGCCGTCCTCGGACGGCACGATGTACTCGAGATAGATGCTCGAGCCGGCCCCCGAGAGGCCGATGATGTGCTGGGGACTGATCGAGGCAGGGTCCGCTTCCTCGCCGCGTCGGGACGCGAGGCTCTCCCGCAGGCGTGTCTCGAACTCGAGGTCGACCACGCGACGCGTGAGGTCCGTGAAGCAGATGTCCGTGAGCCCGAGCGCGTCGCACAGCCGCTTCGGCCCCAGTTCCCACACGTTGCCGCCGGCCGTGTGGAAGAACACCGAGTAGGAGCCGTTGACGCCGAGCAGGAAGGCCGGCGCGCTGTCCGAGACGTACGGGGTCGTACGCATTTCGCCCTCCCAGTCCGTCGGGAGCAGCCAGACCCGGTAGAATGAGTAGTAGTGGAACCCGTTCGGGTGGAAGAACCGCGTGCGGGTGTCCTCGACCATGACGTAGAGACCCTCTTCGGGGCCGTTCCAGCCGATCGGGGCGCGCCCGGTGTCGGTCTCGATGACCCGCCAGGTGTCCGGAATGACCTCTTCGACCCGGCCGACGAGCTCTTCGAGCGTAGTCCCGCCGATCTCGCGAGCAGCGCCGGTCGTCGCCCCGCCGATCTCGCGAGCAGCGCCGGTCGTCGCCCCGCCGATGATCGGCAACTGGCCGTCCGTAGCGCCCGTGGCTGATGCGGCCAGAGCGAGGACGGCGATGCTGAGGAGAATTCGTCTCATAGGGTTCCAGTTCGTCCTTTCGCTCCCGCGACGCGCGCCTTCCCGCCACGCGAACTCACGAGCGCGTATGGAGCTGTCCACAGGCCGCCGAGATGTCGCTGCCGCGGCTGATCCTTCGGACCACGGTCGGGCAGCGGCGCCTGAGCGCCGTCATGAAGCGGCTCACGGCCTCATCTGTCGGGGGAGCGTATGCGACATCCGCCACTTCATTGTAGCAGATGAGATTGACCCTGCAAAAGAGTTCGGCCGCGATATCCCCAAGCATGGCGGCCATTTCCGGGGAATCGTTGACGCCCCGAAGCAGCACGTATTCCAGCGTGATGAGTCGCCCGACCCTCGCAATGAACTCCTTGAGCGCGTCCATGAGCTCGTCGAGCGGGTAGCGGGCGGCGATCGGCATCAGGTGCCGGCGGAGCTCCTGGATGGGGGCGTTCAGAGAGACGGCGAGATTCACCTGGAGCCCCTCGCCGGCCAGCCGCCGGATGCCGGGTACGACGCCGGCCGTTGAGATCGTCATCCTTCGAGCCCCGATGCCGAGACCCCAGGATGCGTTGGCGATGCGCACCGATCTCAGGACCGCGTCGTAGTTGTCGAACGGCTCACCCATGCCCATGTAGACGAGGTTGTTGAGTCGCTCGGGCGCGACGGCGCGCCGAAGGGCGATGATCTGCTCGACGATCTCACCGGCCGTGAGCGAACGTTCGAGTCCCATCGCTCCCGTCGCGCAGAAGCGGCAGCCGAGCCGGCAGCCGATCTGGCTCGATATGCAACCGGTGATCCGCTCGTCGTCGCGAAGAACGACGGACTCGACACGGCCGCCATCCGGGAACTCCAGGAGCAGCTTCTCGCTGCCGTCGACGCTCGACCGCTCGTGAGCCACCGCCTTCGAGCTCGTGGCCGTCGCTGCGCCGGCCAGGCGCTCGCGAAGCCCCTTCGGCAGGTCCGACATCCCGGAGACATCGGAGACACCCCGCTTGAACAGCCACGACGCCACCTGGTCAGCGCGGTACCGGGGCTCGCCGAGGTCCGCGAAGAACGCCTCGAGCTCCGGGAGCGTCATGCCCATGAGGTCGGGGCGGGCATCGGCGCGGGACGTGCCGTGGGTCCGCGGCTCCGATGCGGCCTCGCGCGTGCTGTGCTCCCGCGTCTCGTCTGTGACCATCCCGTCCTTCCTCTCTCGTGCGTGCTCCACTCACGGTCATTCTACACGGGTTCGCGTTCCCGGGGGAGGGGCAACCTCCAACTTGACGAATGCACCGCCGTTGATGCAAGCTCGACGTCGCACAGGCCCTTGACCGGCAGGGAGACCATGGTCGCACCACAGGACATCCTGAAAGAGCTCGGTGACCCGACCCGCCTGCGAGTGCTCGGCGCGATCCTCGCGGGCCGCAAGAACGTCACGCAGATCGTCGCCGAGCTCGGGCTGGCCCAGCCGCAGGTGTCGTATCACCTGCGGCATCTCAAGGACGCGGGCCTCGCGGTCGAGGAGAAGCGTGGCCGCTGGGTCTACTATGAGGCGAACCGGGACAGCGGCGACGCGCGCGTGCGCGAGCTCATCGACCTCCTGGCGCGCTGGCTCCCGGATGCGCCGCCTGGCGAGGACCGCCCGGAGGCGGCGGCCGTCGCGCCTCCCGAGCGGAAGGACGACATCGAGGATTTCCTGCTGTAGCCGCGCCCCGCGATGTCTCTTGACAGCCGAGCGTCGCCGGGCCTATAATGGATAGTGACCCCCAGTGGGTCAGACCGGACATCCCCCTATGCAGCGTCATCCCGCCGCCGGCGGGGCTTACCGACGCGTATCCTCCGGCGACGGAATGCTGGCAGGGATAAGGCTACCCCTCAGAAACCACAAGGAGGAGGAACCATGCATCGAAAGCGGTTTCTCGTATTGCTTGTGGTCCTCGCGTTGAGTTCGTTGCTCCTCTCGGGGATCGCGGGCTCAGCGGTTCGGACGACGGCTCCAGAGCGAACGGGTCAGGTGACGGGCGGCGTTGCGATCAAGGGCGGTGGCGGTGAGGACGGCGGCGACGACGACCGCTGGGGCGACGCGAGCCCGACGGTACCGACGCCTGACACCCCGAGTCCTGGTGACGGCGCGGGCGTTTCGGACAACGACCCGAATGGAGCCATGTTGCAGCTGCTCACCTCTGGCGAGCTGTGGAGCATCCAGGTCCGCATGCTGTTCAGCGTGCTGCTGTTCTAGCATCGGACCCTGGCTCATCCGAACCACAGGCTTGGCGCGGGACAGGACCATGAGCGACGAGAGATACGACAGGAAGCCGGAACGCGAGGCGCTGAGAGCGTTCGAGCGGGCCATCGAATCGCGGAGCGGCCACGAGGCCGCGGTCGCGGCGATGCGCCTCGGCGACGTGTATCTCGAGTCCGACAGCTACTCGGACGCGCTGGGCTATCTTGAGCGGGCCGAGGCCGGTGAGCTCCGAACGGAGCTCACCGACCCTGAGGCCGCGGCCCTTTTCGTGAGCATCGCCAGGTGTCACCTCGGACTCGGTGACTACAACGCCGCGAGGCGTTACTGCGCGAAGCTCGACGACCTCGATCTGACGGACGATCCGGGCGCGTCGTGGGCGGAGGCCAACGTCGTGCTCGCGCGCGTCGAGGTCGAGAGCGGTCGCTACAACGAGGCGCTGCGCGCTGCACAGAAGGCCTACGATGTGCTCAGGTCGCTCCCGGACAGCCCCCTCCTCGCTGAAGCGGGCAAGGCGCTCGGTATCGCCAACGCCGAGCTCGGCAACATCGAGGCGGCGAGAGACTACTTCACGGACTACCTCGTGACACAGAAGCGCCTCGGGAACGATGTGGGACTCGCGGCGGCGTACAACAATCTCGGCGTGCTCGCGAAGCGGTCGGGCGACCTGCACGGGGCGCTCGAGTACATCGAGAGCGCGCTCAAGCTCGACCGGGCGCACGGCGGCGCGATGGCGACCGCCGACCGGCTCACCAACCTCGGCATCATCCTCTACAAGCTCTCGCGCTGGTCGGAGTCCGAGGACCGGCTCAACGAGGCGCGTGAGATCTACACGCGGATCGGAGCGACCCGCGGGATCGTAGCTGCCGAGTCCGCGCTGGGCAACGTCTACCGGATGCGGCGCGAGTGGGGCGAGGCGCGCGACCTCTTCGAGCGCTCGCTCGCGACCAGTCAGGAGAACGGCTATCTGCGGGCGGAGGCGCTCGCGCTCGAGTTCATCGGTCACCTCGAGCTGGACCAGGGACGCGGCCGCGAGGCGCTGAGGACGCTGAACCGCGCGCTGGGCTGCGCCTACCGTCTGGCGTCGAACAGCGATGTCGTGAGCGAGGTGCTCCGACGCCGGGCCGAGGCGTTCCGGATGCTGGGGCGGCTGGAGGAGGCTGAGCGGGACTGCGCCGATGGCCTCAAGCTCGCGCGCGAGATCGGCGACCGTCTCGAGGAGGGCGCCATACTCCGCGTGCTCGCCGCGCTGTGCTACTCGAAGCGCGAGCGGGCGGCGGCCGAGGTGCTTGTCGTGCGCGCGGAGGAGATCCTCAGGCGTATGGGCGAGTCGTTCGAGCTGGCGAGAACGCAGCTCGCCGATGGGGCCGGCATCAGAGAGGCCTCGGCGGGCGAGGAGATCCCCGTAGACGTCATCGAGGCGAGGCTCTCCGCGGCGGCGTCGAAGTTCGCTCGTCTCGGGCTCCCCGACTGGGTGGCGCGATGCGAGCTCGAGCGGGCGAAGGCGCTCAAGGCGGGCGGTCAGCCCGACCGGGCGCGCCGCTGGTTCGAGAGCGCGCGGCTCAAGTTCGAAGCCGCGCATGACGCCGCAGGTCTGGCCGAGATAGACGCGGCGCTGCGCGAGCTTGACGTGGCGCTCGCCGACGCCGGCCTGGCGCACGGAGGGCGATACGCCCTCATCGCCGAAGGGTACCGTTTCCTCGAGACGACCGAGCCCGTTCCCGACGACCTCCACCGGTTCGCCGCGCAGATCGGCGACGTGCTCGGCGTCGACCGGCTGGTGCTCTTCCACCTGCACGAGGGCGGCGCGCCGTCCGTAGCGACGTCGGTCGACCGCGCGGGCGGAGGTGTGGCGGAGGTGTCGCGCTACGTCAAGACGACCGTCTCGAAGCGCGGTCACTCGAGGCCCCTCGTCGTGACGACCGGCCACTCGAACGATGCGGTCGTGCCGACGGGCGTCGGCGCCATCGCCGTCATTCCGGCCGAGGTCGGGCTCGACGGCGGCCGCACCTATCTTGTCTACGCGGACCGTTCGACGACCGACCGTTCCGTGGCGTTCACCCAGAGCGACGTCGAGTTCATCGGCGCCGCGGGGCGGCTCCTGGGCCTGACGCACTCGCGCGTTGGGGAGGCGATGACCTGGGCGTCCGAGGACGAGGTCGACAAGCTCGTGGACTCGGCGTCCGAGGTCGGCATGGTGACCCGGAGTCCGCAGATGCTCGGGATCCTCGCGACGGTCGAGCAGCTCAGAGACAGCCAGGTGCCCGTTCTCATCCGCGGCGAGTCGGGCGTGGGCAAGGAGCTCATCGCGCGAGCGATCCACGCCGGCGGACGCTCCGGCAGCGGGCGCTTCGTCGCGCTCAACGCGGGGGCCATCGCTCCGCACCTCCAGGAGAGCGAGCTCTTCGGACACGTCAAGGGCGCGTTCACCGACGCCGACCGCGACCGCGAGGGCCTCATCGAGGCCGCGGTCGACGGGACGCTCTTCCTCGATGAGGTCGGCGAGATGAGCAAGGAGCTTCAAGTGAAGCTGCTGCGCTTCCTCCAGAGCGGGGAGTACCGCCGCGTAGGAGAGAGTGTGACGAGGAAGAGCAACGCGCGCGTCGTCTCGGCGACGAACAAGGACCTCCGGGAGGAGCTCAGGAACGGCACCTTCCGCAGGGACCTCTTCTACAGACTCTGCACGGTGACCATCGAGATCCCTCCGCTCAGGGACAGGCCGGAGGATGTCCCGGCGCTGATGGAGCACTTCCTCGAGCAGTACGCGAAGCGCGAGGGTAAGAGGATTCCGGGCTTCAGCCGCGAGATGCGCGACTTCTTCATCCGCCACGACTGGCACGAGAACAACGTCCGCGAGCTCGAGAACGAGGTCCGGCGCGGCGTGGCGCTCACGCGTGACGGTGAGGTCATCGGCATCGACAAGCTTCGCCCCGAACTCAGACGCCGGGCCGGTCTCGGCCTCGCTCTCGAGGGCGACGAATCCGGAGCGCGCTCCCTCAAGGACGAGGTCGCCGCGCTCGAGCGGAGCCGCATCCTCGAGGCTCTGGAGCGCACCGCCTGGAACAAGCAGCACGCGGCCGACCACCTCGGTCTCTCGCGGACGGGCCTCATCGCGAAGATGAAGAAGTACGGGATCGGCTAGCGCGGTTCACACCGACGGGCCGGCACGTGGCCCCGACGGGCAGGCATACGATCGACGGCACAGGCCGGGTCAGTGATGACCCGGCTTTCTCGTGCCTTCCGGCACGGCATTCCGGTGGTTCTGAGGCGTCGAACGAAGCGTCGAGAACTCGACACGCCGTCAAAATCCTGACGATTGTGTAACCTCTTACAGGTTGGCTTCTTAGACCGTCTCAACCCTGCGGGGCCGTCCGGGACGTCACAATGCTCGCGCACTCCGACTGAATGACCCCGCGTCGGCAATCTGGCAAGAACGGTAACGCCATACTCATAGAGGAGTTACGGCGTCGCGCTCGTCGGGCCATCGGGCCTGGGAACGGCCGTTTCTGGCACACCCCATGCCCTAGTAGAGGGCAGCGCTTTGACAACGGGATTGGAAGAGGACTGTGGCCATGAGTGGAAATAACAGGGGGGCGAGTCCGGTCGCTCTTTGGCCCTTTCCTCTTCCATGCAAGGCAGGCTCTCCGAGGCATCGGGGAGATCATATAGAAGTGAGGGAGTAGCCATGCCGAGGACGGCGAGCATAAAGGTAATCGTTGTGATCCTGCTCATCGGAATAGCCTCGCCGTTTCTCGGCTGATGAGAAGACAGCTCCGAACTCCTGGCACCTCCGGAGCTGTTCGAGATAGAGGATGATCGAAGGCGGCAGCAAGGAGCAGCACAGGCAGAACAGCGAGTGGTTCTCTCCACCCCCGACCTCATCCAGTCCGGCAACCTTGGTCAGCAGCACGCATCTCTCCTCCCAAGGATGGGGTCAGCCCACAAAGGCCGGCAGGTCACGATCCTCTTCCACGATCGACCTGCCGGCCGCTCCGCGTCCTGGAGCCGTGACGTCCCCGGCAAGACACGGCCCGACCCGACCCGACCCGACCCGACCCGACCACCTGACGATCATCACGCCGGCTGTCAGCGAAGTTGACGGCCGCCTCCTTACGAGGGCGCCGCGCAGGCGGCGCCCTCGTCGGCCGTGCGCGCCCGGCGCGGGTTTCCACAGCCGATCCGCAAAGCTCCGGTGAGTGGCAGGCCTCTTGCTTCCAGGTGGCTCGCGGCGTGAACCGCCGCGCGAGACGCGTCCGCGCCGCATCCCCGCCCGGTCGCCCCCGTTGATTCCCCAGAGACCGCTGCCCGTGTCACAGCACACATCCTGCCGCCGGCGCGCGGCGACCCGCCCGAACGGGGGCGTATCGACGCGCGACATGCATGCGCTGCGCGAGGAGCTTCGTGTGGTCGCGGCCGCGTTCGCGAAGCGGCTCGCATCCGCGGGGATCCATCCGTCCACGCCACCGGATCGCGGGGCGGGTCCCGCGAATCTCGCGCTCACGCTGCCGTACTACCTGGCCGAAGCCGTCGAGTTGCCCGACGCCGCGTCGGCCTGCAGGACGATGGCGCTCGCGAACGCGTTCGGC
This sequence comes from uncultured bacterium, assembly GCA_964487295.1. GTDB lineage: Bacteria > Joyebacterota > Joyebacteria > Joyebacterales > Joyebacteraceae > JAPEKQ01. The sequence goes on from CAZAQL010000008.1 coordinate 21,684, forward strand.
GCCGCGCATTTCCTGGCGCAGGACGGCGCCATGGACGGGGACGTCACGCTGTCGCCGTCGGTCTGTCGTCTCTCCGACGTCTGCCTCTCAGTCTTCACGCGCGAGTACGCCCGGCTCGTCGGCGATCGGCCCGCGTTCTGGGCGCACCACGACCGCTACCTCGATGAGTACTTCACGAGCCTTGATCGAGAACGCTCGGTGACGGGCGTCCAGGAGGCGCTCGCCGTGGCCGGGCGGAAGCTGGCGCCGCTTAAGGTGACCGCGGCGACCGTCTGCCTTCTCGGGCGGGACGCGTCGGACGCGAGACTGCCTGTCATGGAGCGCGCCGTCGAGGCGTATCACGTAGCCTACCAGCTGTCCGACGATCTGGCGGACCTCCGCGAGGATCTCGAACTCGGCCGTCCGTCCGCGGCGATCCGTATCATGATCGCGATGGCCGGCGCCGCGGAGACCGTCCCGGGGAGTTTCCAGGACCTCCTGGCGATCGGGATCCGGCACGGCGGGCTCAAACGGATAGCGTCCGAGATGGACCAGGGCTATCGGACGGCCGCGGCTCTCGCCGAGGAGTGCGGGGCGCTGTCGCTCTCCGAACGGTTCGGGGAGATGGCTGACACGGCTCGCGGCGAGAACGCCAGGCTGCTCCGGCGGCTCCGCGCGGTCATCGGCCTGCCGCCGGAGCCGGGACGCGTGACCCTGTTGCAGGCGGCTCGGGCGTCACGGCGGCTCCACCGGTTCGGCGTGCACGGCGACGCGCTCGTCTTCGACCCCGGCTCCGGCCTCTTCTTCGAGGCCGACACGGCCGCGATGGATACGATCGGGTGGCTGGCCGAGGGGGCGGAGGAAACGGCGCGGTCCGTCATCGAGATGAACCACGGGACCACGGCCATCGAGAACGCCATCGGCGAGCTTGCCACACTGGAGGGGGCTCCCGAGCAGGGCGGGTCCGCCACACTGGAGGGAGCTCCCGAACAGGGCGGGTCCGCCACGCCGGGAGGAACGCTCGAGCAGGATGATCCGCGCACGGCGGAAGCGGTCCTCGAGCAGGATGGGCCGGCGCCTCCTGGTCTCGTTCCCGAGGCCGGCGAGCGGGTCGCCCGCTTCGCGCCTGGGCCGTACGGGCCGCGTCCGGGCGACGCCGTCACGCTCTCGTCGCTGGCGCTCAACCTCAGCTCGGAATGCAACCTCGCATGCGCGTACTGCTATCTCTCGGGAGGCTCCCCGGTCGAACGCTCGGCCGGAGGGCGGCCGCCGACCGCTGGCCATGCCGGGCCGTCCGTTCGCGAAGGAGAACGGACGATGTCGGTCGCGGTGGCGCGGCGGGCGATCGAGTTGATGTTCCGCGAGTCGTTCGGGGAGCGCCGCGTCTCGGTCGTGCTCTTCGGTGGCGAGCCCCTGCTCGCGGGCGAACGGGTCGCCCCGATCGTCGAGTACGCGCGGGACCAGGCCTCGCGCGCGGGTATCCAGGTGCGCCTGAACATGACGACGAACGGGACGCTTCTCACGGGCGGCGTGGCTCGCGAGCTCCGCGCGCTCGGGGTCTCGGTGCTCGTCAGCATCGACGGACGGAAGGCAGAGCATGACCGGTACCGGCACTACCCGGACGGGCGCGGTTCCTACGATGACATCGTCAGGAACCTCAGTGACATCCGAGGGATCATGAGGTTCGGCGCGCGGGTCACGGTGACCGAGGAATCCGGCAGCCTCGAAGCGATCGTCAAGCACCTCGCGAGCCTGGGGGCCGGCATCGTTCATCTCTCACCGGAGAGCGGTCGCGGCATGAGCCACGCGTTCGCCGAGCGGCTCGGCGCTGAGTTCGAGGCCCTGGCGCTGATGGAGCGCGACCGGCTTCTCGCCGGTGGCGAACCGCTGGTCGGGAACTTCGTCGAGCCGATGGTCTCGCTGGTCCGCGGGACGGAGCGTCGCCTCCCGTGCGGCGCAGGCACACGCTATCTGTGCGTGGCGACCGACGGCACGCTGTTCTTCTGTCACCGGTTCGTGGGTGATCGAGCGTACGACGTCGGGCACGTCGCCACGGGGATCGACCGGGCGCGCCTGTTCCGCGTCCGGGAGCGGCTGAGCGCCGCGATGACGGACTGCCACGCATGCTGGGCATTTCCGCTCTGTGGCGGACCGTGCTACCACGACATCGGCCCCGGCGGCGAGAGCGTCGGACCGGAGTCGCCCCGGTGCGCGCTGCGTCGCCGTTGTCTCGAGATCGCCATGTGGCTGTACGCGTCGCTCCCCGCGGGCGTGCGCGAGCGTCTGGGAGCGATGGGAAAGGGAGAAGGAAGGGACGACGGGGTCGAACAGCCTCTGGAGAGCGCAGAGGAGGAGGGGCCACGGGTTCAGTGCGCCCGGCCATGCGATGGTGAGAGGAGGGAGTGAGATGATGCACCTCAGGGTGGCGAATGCCGGGTGCCCGGCTCCGCGGAAGGCCGAGGACAGCGAGGTCTGCTTCGTGGATTACTCGCAGTGCCCGACATCGGACCTGTGCTGGGTCCTTGACCTCGGATGCGGTTGTCAGAACACGGACAACTGCATCGTCGATACGGGCTAGGCCGCGCGGGGCCCTCGGTGGAGCGTGATGGAGCGAATCGATGTGGACGGGAGGGCGCCGCGAGGCGCGGAGAGGAGGAGTCATGAAGCACCTTCACGTGGCGAACGCGACGGTCGAGACGGCGAGCGCGACCCCGGACTCGCTGCTCTGCTACATCTTCATCGACTGGGGAAGCTGCGACACGGTCGACCAGTGCGGTTTCGACATCGGTGACTGCGGGACGAGGGACGTCTGCCTTGTGGACTACTGAGGTGCTGCGGCACGTCGTACCGCTCACAGCCCTCGCCACAAGGCGCTGGCTGCCGGCACTCGCCGCGGTGCTGGCGTGCGCGGCGAGCGGGATCGCTCCGTGTCGCGGCGAGGAGACCGCCGAGCGTCTCTGGACGCGGAATCTTGCCATCGACGATGTCCGGACCGCACGGGCCCAGGTCGTCGACGGCTCCGGCGCCGCCTGCACGCTTCTGCTCGTGCTCGGCAGCCACACGTCCGGGCCGTGCGTGGAGCTCCGGAGCGTCACGGACGGCTCCGTGGTCTGGAGGCGCCTCCCGGGTGGAGGGGCAGGCGACGTCGCTCTCGCGCGGCCTTGCGATGATCCGGGCGACCCGAACGTGGCCTGGGCTCTGGCACGGGGAGGGACGCTCGCGTTTCTCGGGGACGACGGTCGCGCGCTCGGGACCGTGTCCCTGCCGGGAGAGGCGCGCTCGCTCGCGGTCTCTGGAGCACACGTCTGCCTCGCAACGGGCGGGGAGGGAGACGCATTCGCCGACAGCCTCCTCTGTTTCTCGTGCGGGGAGCTTCGGTGGACGCGCGAGCTCGCGGACAGCGGGGAGCGATTCGACAACGGGTTCTCGCGTCCCGCGTTCGGCGACGTGAACGGCGACGGGCGCAGCGAGTCTCTCGTCGTTGAACGGATGAACGAGTTCGTATGCCGCGACGACCGAGGTTCCGAGCTCTGGCGCGTCCGGCTCGGCGAGAAGAGCCGGTTCAGGCCGACGGGGGTCGCGAGCTCCGATCCGGTCGTCGCCGACGTGACGGGGGACGGGGTTCCCGACGCGATCGTCGGTTGCTTCGCGGGGTCACTCGTCGTCGTCGACGGCGAGGAGGGAGAGGAGATCGACCGGTTTCTGTTCGGAAACGAGTCGCACGTCGAGCGCCTGGGCAGCCGTCGGCTTCCGGGGTTCCTTCGCGAGGCGCTGGCGGGCACCGGCGAGCCGATCGCGCAGATCCTCGATCTCGACATCGACGAAGCGGCCGGGCGAGAGCTGGTCTTCGGGTGCAGCGATGGGTTCGCCTACGCGGTGAGCCCGAGGCGCGGGGCGACGCTGTGGCGCTTCCGGCCGAGCGGCGACATCTACGATCGGCCAGTGGCCGATCCGACGTCCTCGCGACTCGTCCTCTGGAGCGAGAGCGGCGTTCACGCGCTGGACGCGCGAACGGGGGAGGAGTTCGCGCGGCTCGAGCGGCCGTGCGTGTTCACGGCGGCCGTTCTCGGATGGCACGAAGACGCCGTCGATGTCGCCATCGTGACCGGCAGGCCCGCTCGTCTCGAGGCGTGGCGTCTCGCGGCGAGACCCGCCCGGGGCGACCCATCCGCCGCGGAGCGGATGCTCGATGCGGATCGCGCGGACGCCCGCGGGTCTGAGCCGTGAACCGACGCGGACGCGAAGAAGCGATGAGCGGGCACTCCTGTGAGCTCCGGTGCCACGACGCGCGGGCGGTGTTCTCGCGATCGCGGCCGGACGTCCTGCTCTCGTTCCATCGCGTGTCCAGGACCTTCGGGCGTGGTCGCCGGCGAACGACCGTGCTGTCGGATCTCAGTCTCACCGTTGCCGCCGGGTCGTGCGTCGTCCTCGTCGGTCCGAACGGCGCCGGCAAGAGCACGGCGCTCCGCATCGCGGCGGATGTGCTCACTCCAAGCTCCGGGGTCGTGACGCCGGTTCCGCGGCGCGCCGGCGTCGCCTTCGGTTCGGAGCGCTCGTTCTCACTGCGGCTGAGCCTCCGGCGGAACCTCGAGTTCCACGCGGTTCTCGGCGGAGCGCGACGGGCCGGAGTGCGGGCGGTGGTGGAAGGCGTGGCCGGGGAGCTCGATCTGGGGGCACGGCTCGACGACCGAGTCGCCGAGCTCTCTCGGGGGATCCGGTCCCTCGCGTCGCTCGCGCGCTGCCTGTTGGCGGGGGAGCGGCTGTTGCTCCTCGACGAGCCGTTGACGGGTCTCGACGTCCGCGGACGGGAGGCGGTGCGCGCCGCGCTGGCCCGTCGCCTGGCGGCGGGGTGCGGGGTTCTCATGAGCGCGCACGCCCGGGAGGAGGCGAGTCGATGGGGCGAGGCCGTCGTGCTGCACGCCGACCGGTCATCGATGCCGGCCTGGCTCTGGCGTTTCTGACGCGTTCGCTGGCCCAGCACGCGAGCTACCGGATGAAACTGGCTCTCGGGCTGGCTTCGGCAGGCATGTCGATCGCGGTGCTGTTGCTCGTGGGGCGCGTTGTGTCGTTCTCGGGAAGCGGATTCACCGACCGCGTCGGCATGTCCTACACGGCGTTCGCGCTGTCGGGTGTTGTCGTGCACGGCCTCGGGATGGCGTCGCTTGGGGCGTTCAGACGCGCCGTCCGCCGCGAGCAGCTCCAGGGCACGTTCGAACAGCTTCTGGCGAGCGGACGCCACCCGGTGACCGTCGTCGCGCTGGCAGGCGGCGCGGAGCTCTTCGTGCAGTCGATCGCGTACGCGGCGCTGGCGGCGGGAGGCCTGGCGCTTGCGGGGCTGGAGCGTCTGCCGGGGGCGGCGGTCGGCGCGGCGGCAGCATACGTGGTGGGGATGCTCGGACTCGGTCTGGCCTCGGCCGGCGCGACCATCGTATTCAAGGAGGGCGAGCCGATCGGATGGGCGTTCGGCGTCCTGTCGGGGATCGTCGGCGGCGTGATCTTCCCGACGTTCCTGCTGCCCGACTGGCTCCTGGCCGTCTCCCGTTGGATCCCGACGACGAGAGCTCTCGAGGTCGTGAGGACGGTCGTGACCGGCGGCGCCACGGATGTCGCTGAACTCCTCCCTCTGCTCGGCTTCGCCGTGGGCTCGGTCGCTCTCGGCGTCGTCGCGCTTAATCGAGCGGTCGCCAGGGCGAAGCGAACGGGAACGGTCGCCCGCTACTGACGCACCGTTTCCGCCTCCGGGCTTAGTCCTTGCCCGTCCAGCGTCCGTGGTGTCTAATGGATGACATGAACGGGTCCAGCCATTCGCGGCGCAGGCAGCGCGTCGCCTACCTGCCAGTGACCTCGATCGTCGTCGCGATCTGCGTGCTCGCGGCCGTTCTGGTCGTGATGACGCTCCGGGACGTCGAGCGGGGGCGCTCGCACGTCCTGGACGCCCTTGACCGCAAGGCCATGGGGATGCTGACCTTCCTCAGGTTCGACCTCCGCACGGAGCTCGTTTCTCCTATCTGGCGACCTGACAGACTCCAGATGTTCGCGCAGGAGGTCGCCAACCGTGAGAATCTGGCGTACATGGCGCTCATCGCGCACGACGGCCGGGTTCTTGTCCACAGCGATCCTGCCGCCGTAGGCACGGTCCTCGGCGACTGGGAGGGGCTCGCCACGACCGAGGAAGGGCGCACGCCTATCGATCGCAGACGGCGCACCGTGGAGCTCCCGGACGAGGGGTCCGTGGAGGTTCAGGAGTACGTCGCGCGTGTGGACGTCAGTCCCGTGCGCATCTGCCTGCCGTCTCCAATCAGGATGGGGCGCCGCGGCAGGATCGTGCCGCCGGCCGCCTGCTCACCGGTCGTCGTGGCGGAGCGCCTGTCCAGCCTTCTCGGCGAGCCGGTCGAGGAGAGCTCCGAGCTTGCGGTCTACGCCGTCGTCGCCCTCGACCCCAACGAGCTCGAGGCGGTCTTCTTCGCGTCGAGAGACCGGGCGCTCGTTCTCGCGGGCGCTCTGCTCGTCATCGGCGCCGCCGCCATCTACTTCCTGTTCGTGTCCACGTCCTACCGCTCCACCCAGACGGCGCTCGCGAACATGCGGTCGTACACGCAGAACGTCATAGAGAGCATGGCGAGCGGGCTCATCTCGGTGGACTCGGACGCCCGCGTCGTTCGTCTCAACTCACGCGCCCGGGAGCTCTTCGGTCTGGGCGACCGCGAGGCGCGAGGCAGGCCCATCGCGGAGATCGTGCGCTTCGAGGAGGGCGACGCGCGACGGGACATCGACGCAGTCATCGCCGGAGAGCGCCGCGTCGCTGAGACCGACGTGGGCGTCGTCACGGACGGCGGTCGGATCCCGGTGGAGGTGAGCGCGTCGCTTCTCAGGAACGAGTCGGGCGAGCGGACGGGCGCGGTGCTGCTCTTCCAGGACCTTCGAGAGATCGAGGCGCTCAAGGAGGAGGTCGAGCGCGAGCGGCATCTGGCGGCGCTCGGACGTCTCGCGGCCGGCGTCGCCCACGAGGTGCGCAATCCGCTGAGTTCCCTCAAGGGGTTCGCGCAGTTCCTGCGGAGCACGTTCGTCCCCGGCTCCGAGGAGGAGCGGTACTCCAACATCATGATCGAGGAGGTCGAACGGTTGGACCGCGTCGTCCAGGAGCTGCTCGACTTCGCGCGACCGGTCGTCGCCGACAGAGTGGCGTGCGACCTCAACGCCGTCGTCGAGGACTTGCTGTCGCTCGTGGCAGAGGACGCCGCGTTCCGCGGTGTCGAGATCGTCAGGGAGTTCGCGGACGGTCTTCCGAACGCGCTGGTCGACGCCCGGCAGATCCGCCAGGCGCTGCTGAACGTCCTCCTCAACGGCATCGAGGCGATGCGTGACGGCGGTAGGCTCGTTGTCCGGACCTCGTTCCTTGGGGGTGAGCAACCCCGCATCGCCATCGAGATCACCGACACCGGAGCGGGCATGGACGCCGAGCAGATGGACAAGCTCTTCGAGCCGTTCTACACGACGAAGCCCGAGGGCACTGGTCTGGGGCTCACGATCGTATCACGCCTCGTCGACCAGAATCGCGGAAGGCTGAGCGTCCGGAGCGCCCCCGGCGAGGGGACGACGTTCACCGTGATGCTTCCGACGGCGGACGGAGGTCCGACGCCGCATCGAGCCGGAGACGGCGCGGCTCCGGGCACGGCCCCCCAGCCGGACGTCGGGCGCCCGCGCGATGAGGACGCCGCGGACGAGGAACGATGACCGAAGCGAAGGAGCATCGATGGACCCGAACGGGCTGAGGATCCTCGTCGTCGACGACCAGTCGAGCGTGCGTGAGCTCCTGAAGGCCGTACTCGAGAGGGACGGGCACACCGTCGAGGTCGCCGCCGACGGCGCCAGGGGAGTCGCGGCGCTCGAGGCCGGCTTCCACGACCTCGTGGTGATGGACATCCGGATGCCCGAGCTGGACGGCGTGGCCGCGCTCGAGCGGATGAAGTCGGTCAGCCCCGACACCGGGGTCATCATGATGACCGCGTACGCCTCGGTCGAGACGGCGGTCCGCGCGATGAAGCTCGGTGCGTTCGACTACGTGACGAAGCCCATCGACATCGACGAGGTACGAGCGGTCATCGCGCGGTTCGTCGACGAGTCCTCGCCGGAGCCGGATGACGACGACACGGAGTACGAACCGTCGTCGGAGATCATCGGGGCGAGCGCGGCGATCCGTGAGGTTGTCGACGTGGCGAGGCGGGTCGCCGAGAGCGACGCGACGGTGCTCGTGCTCGGTGAGAGCGGAACGGGGAAGGAGCTCGTGGCTCACGAGGTGCACCGCGCGAGCCCGCGAGCCCGCAAGCCGTTCGTGGCCGTCAACTGCTCGGCGATCCCGGAGGGGCTTCTCGAGAGCGAGCTCTTCGGTCACGAGAAGGGCGCGTTCACGGGCGCCGGTCGGCAGAAGCGCGGGAGGTTCGAGCTCGCCACGAGCGGCACGATCTTCCTCGATGAGATCGGTGACATGTCGCCTCAGCTCCAGGCGAAGCTCCTCAGGTTCCTGCAGGACCGCACGTTCAACCGCGTCGGAGGATCGGTGGAGATCACGGTCGACGTGCGCGTCGTGGCGGCCACGAACCGGGACCTCGAGGCGGCCGTGGCCGAGGGGAGCTTTCGGGACGATCTCTACTTCCGCTTGAACGTCGTCACCATCGAGATCCCGCCGCTTCGCGAGCGGAAGGAGGACATCCCGCTGCTGGTCGAGCACTTCCTCAGACTCCGGGCCGAGCGGGGTTCGAAGCCGAAGAAGATGTCGCCGAAGGCGATGCACGCCGTGATGAACCACGACTGGCCCGGCAACGTCCGGGAGCTCGAGAACGCGATCCACCGCGCCATCGTGCTCTCGCGAGGAGAGACCATCTTTCCCGAGCACCTCCCGGCCAGGCTGCGTCCCGAAGCCGGCGCAGACGACGAGTCCGGGTCGGTCGGCACGACCATCCGGGAGATGGAGCGGGACATCATCATCAAGACGCTCGCGCAGACCGGCGGCAACCGCACGCACGCGGCGAAGATCCTCGGGATCTCGCGACGCACCCTCCAGAACAAGATCAAGGAGTACAGGATCGAAGGGTGATCCCCTCGCGGCGCCTCCTTGCGCGCGAGCGGGAGCGAGGGCACGTGGAGGCGGCAGGCGGCGCGGCCAGCCTGCCGGGTTCGGTCGTGGTGTGAAGATCCTGCGCAGTTGGGCAGCTTCGACACGCCCGGATTGAGCAACTCTTGCCCGCTTCCAGGCGGGGACGGGCCGGTTCCGGGCGTCCCTCTCGCGTGTCCGTGCGGCGAAAAGCCCCAAGGTCAGGGCGTTTCCGAGAATTCTCAAGGCAGTGGCACGCGCGCTGCGCAGGCTGGCACCTCGGTTGCTCTTTCAGGGGGCAGTCCGCCGGCCGGCGCGCTCCGCGAATCCCAGGCAGCGGCCAGCGCTGGCCGGACGGACGAACCGAGGAGCGAATCGCGCATCAGAGGAGAAGGACGTGTCCGGACACAGCAGCACGGAGGACACAGCAGCGCGGAGGACACACGGGACCATTCGCATGCACGAGCAGGACGGACGCGACCACGCACGGTCGCCGGAGCACGAAGGGAGAAGACCGATGAGCAGGAAGACCATCATCATAGGATCCATCGCAGCGCTCGCAGCTCTGAGCCTCCTGAGCGTCGCGGCGGTCGCGCGACCGGGCGGAGGCCCGTCAACCCGGCGGGGCGGTGGCATGGGCATGTCATCGTGCCGCATGGACGGCGGCATGCGTCCGAGCTTCACGAGCGAGCAGCGCGAGCAGATGGACGAGATCCGCGACGGCTTCGAGGATGAGCGGGTCGAGCTGCAGAACAAGATCAAGGTGCTCCATCTCGAGATGAAGGATCTCGTGGCGAGCGACAACCCCGACTTCGGCAAGCTCGAGGGCATGATTGACGACCTCTCGAAGCTCAAGGCCGACATGATGAAGCTCAGGCTGCGGCAGCACCGCGCCATGCGCGACATCCTCGATGAGGACCAGCGCGTGCTGTTCGACCGAGGCATCGGGCGGATGCTCGGCCACGGCGGACGGGGCGGCATGGCGAGCCCCGGGCGATCCGGCATGGGCGCCGGCCCCGGTCGCGGCATGCGCGGCTGCCGGGTGTCGGACGGCTCCGGCCCGGGCGGCATGCGCATGGGCATGGGACCAGGCGGTCGCCGTGTCGAGAAGCGCGTGATCGTCGAGATCGAGGACGAGGAAGCGCAGGAGTCCTACTAGGAGGGTCGACGTCGGCAGCGGCTGACGCAGACGCGACCATGATCCGGAAGCAGCAACCGACCAGTGAGTGACAGTGTTCGAGCAGCAAAGGTGATCCAGCAGAAGCAGGGCAGCAGCACCAGACCACTCTCTCCACCAGCTGTTCCGGCGCGGGCCGGAAGCTCCATGAACCAGGGTCGCCGCGCGACTCGACCGACAACCGGTCCGCTCCCCCCAGACGGGCGGTCCCCACAAGGGGCCGCCCGTTCCCCCTTTCGTGGCCCCAAGGCGGTCGCCAGCGCCTCTGAGAGCGGCGCGCGATCCGTCTCCCGTTCCCACTTGTCGCTCCTTCGCGGCGCGCCTATACTGCGTCGCCGGTAGTGACCAAGGTCTGACCGCGCGGCGGTCGTCGGCACCGGGCCGGGCGCCCAGGGTCGGCGCGGCCGCGCTCGCGAGCGGGAGGCGCGTATGCTGGAACGGTTCTTCAGGCTCTCGGAGAACGGCACGACGGTGCGAACGGAGGTGCTGGGCGGGGCCACGACGTTCATGGCGATGGCCTACATCATCTTCGTGAACCCGGGTATGCTGTCATCCCCGGCCGGCGCCGGAATGGACTTCGCCGCGGTGATGGCGGCGACCTGCATCGCCGCCGCGCTGGCCACGCTTCTGATGGCGTTCCTCGCGCGCTATCCGATCGCGCTGGCGCCGGGCATGGGGCTCAACGCCTACTTCAGCTTCATCATCTGCGGGAAGATGGGCGTGCCCTGGGAGATCGCGCTGGGGATCGTCTTCATCTCCGGCGTCGTGTTCACGGTCCTGGCGGTCGTCCGGGTCCGCGAGATGATCCTCACGGCCATCCCCACGACGCTCAAGCTCGCCACCGCGGGCGGCATCGGGCTCTTCATCGCGTTCATCGGCATGCACGACGCCGGCATCGTGAAGGCCGATCCGGCAACCTTCGTCACACTCGGAGACCTCGGCAGTCCTGCGACGCTCGTGGCGCTCTTCGGCCTCGTCGTCACGGGGGCGCTCATGGCGGCGCGCGTTCGCGGCGGGATCTTCTGGGGCATTCTCGCGACCGGCGTCATCGGCATCCTCACGGGGATCACGGAGTTCGCCGGGATCATCGCGCTCCCGGACCTGTCGCCGACGTTCCTCAAGATGCGGCCGCTCGCCGCGCTCCGCGTCGAGTACATCGCGCCCATCTTCGTCCTGCTCTTCTTCGACATGTTCGACACGGTCGGCACGCTGGTCGGCGTCGGCACGCAGGCAGGCTACATGAAGGACGGCAGGCTCCCGCGCGCCACGCAGGCGCTCCTGTCGGACTCCATCGGGACGATGGCGGGCGCGGTCGTGGGCACGTCGACGACGACGAGCTACATCGAGAGCATCGCGGGCGTGAGCTCCGGCGCACGCACGGGGCTCGCCAACGTCGTCACAGCCGGCCTTTTCCTCGTCGCGCTCTTCTTCTCTCCGCTGGCGAAGATGTTCGGCGTCGGCATCGAGAGCGCCGACGGCGTTTTGCTGCACCCGATCACGGCACCGGCGCTCATCATCGTCGGATGTCTCATGATGAAGAGCGTGTCGAGGATCGAGTGGGACGACTTCTCGGAGGCCATTCCCGCTTTCCTGACGCTCATCGTCATGCCGTTCACGTACAGCATCGCCCACGGTCTGGCGATCGGCTTCACGAGCTACCCGCTCATCAAGCTCCTCTCCGGGCGGGGCCGCGACGTGCACTGGCTGGTCTACGTCCTTGCCGGGCTGTTCGTCCTGCGGTATATATTCCTGTAGGGCCGTTTGTTAGCATCGGCCGGCCGGGGTCCGACGGAGACGGCCCCGCAAGCCCTCCCATCCCAGCGTTCCGATCGCGTGTCGAATGACGCGCGGTGGCGGTTCCGGGGCGCGTGACCATCGAGGTGCGCATGCATCGGAATATCACGCTCGCGATCGTCGTTCTCTGCGCGCTGCTCGTCGCGGACGCGGCCTCGGCCGAGCTCACGGGTTTCGTTCCCCGCTCGCGGCACGGCGCCGAGGTGAGCATCGAGATCCCCCGGTTCATCTTCCCGATGGGACAGGGGTTCACGGGAGATTACGCCGTCGATCAGGGATGGGGCTTCGGGTTCAGCCTGATGTTCGGGTTCTCGGACGTCGTCGGGCTCGAAGGCAGGGTGGTCCAGTCAAATCACGCTGTCGAGGCCGGGGAGTGGGACCTCGACCAGACGTTCGTCGGGCTCCGGTACTGCTTCGTGGGCGACAGCCCGTTCCAGCCGTTCGTGAGCGGCGGCTACTGCCGGCAGCTCATGGAGACCGACTCGATCGACGCGCCGCTCGACGAGTTCACGAGGCTCTCGGGACACGGCGCGTACGTCTCCGTCGGGATCGACTACTTCCGCACATCGAAGTTCCTCTTCTCGGTGCGCGCGGACTACGTCCTGATGGACTTCACGCGCGGCGCCTTCGGCATCGACGAGGGCGATCTGGACGAGTCGATCGACTCAGACACCATTGCGGTGTCGGTGTCGGTCGGGTATCGGGCGCCGATCTGGTAGTGGCGCCTTCGGGCGCCGATCGGGCAGTGGCGCCTTCGGGCGCCGATCTGGTAGCCGTCAAGGAGCTCTCATGAACGCGCGACGAAGCGCTCGGCAGTACATCACCCCGGGAGCCGTCTTCCGGCGCACGGCGTGCATCTGGAAGGGTATCGCGCTCCTCATCTCGCTTGTCGCACTCGTCTGGCTCGTGATCGAGAACCCGTTCATCATCGACAGCCTCTGGCTCGGACTGCTCGTGTTCGCCATTCTCCCCGGCGTGGTCGGCGGAATCGTCGGGATGCTCATCGGCGGCGTGCAGGCTTTCTTCGTCTCGCGCGGACGGTCGAGACGCAGCCGCACGAGGGTGCGCGGGTTCTGGCTCTTCGACGATCTCACCGAGGGACGATACACGTTCTGCCTCCTCGTCGGGGCCGTGGTCATCATCGCCGTCCTCGTGGCCTTCGGCATACAAGCCAACGTCGACGCCGGACCGTCGGAGCCGCCGCTTCAGGTTCTCATCGTCGGTCTCGACGGCATGACGTGGCGCGTCGCAAATCCCATGCTCGAACGGGGCGAGCTCCCGACGATCTCATCGGCGATGACCGAGGGCACCGGGGGCACCATGGAGTCTCTCAAGCCGATGTACTCCACGCGCATCTTCACCTCCGTCGCGACCGGCAAGACGGCCGACAAGCACGGCATCCGGGGCCTGTCGGACACGCGATCGGACCAGGTCCTCGCGAAGCGCATCTGGGAGATCCTCGATGAGCAGCTCGACTGGGACTACGGTCTCGTCGAGTGGTATCTCACGTGGCCGCCGGCCGCCAGCGACGACGGGTTCTGCGTCCCCGGCATTCTCGCGATGACGGACGAGACCATCCCGGAGGAGCTCGGCTTCATCAAGAAGCTCAGGCGCCAGGGCAAGGACGTCCGTTCCCGCGGGGCCGGCTACTATGTCGGCATCGGCCTCGGGGCGGCGCGAAACGGCGCGCGCCTGTCGACGCTTGTGGACCTCGTGTCGATCGCCGTCGCGCAGAGACGTCCGGGGGCGACGCAGCTGGAGCTCTACCACCGGCAGCAGAAGGCGCTCGTGCGCGTCATCAGCGACGCGACGTGCCACCGGCTCAGGACCGCGCGCCCCGAGATGCTCGCGATGGTCTACAAGGCGACGGACTCGGTCTCGCACAAGTACTGGAAGTTCTTCGACCCCGAGCCGTTCGGCGAGATCCCGCAGGAGGACATCGAGGCGTACGGGCGTGTCATCGAGGACGTCTACCGTCTGGCCGACAGCGAGCTGGCCCGGATCCGCCGCTATGTCGCGGACGACGGCATCGAGGTGATCATGTCGGACCACGGCTTCCAGGCGAACACGAGCTTCGGAATGCAGATGGTGAGCTTCCGGACCAAGGTCCTGCTTGAGGCGCTCGGATACTCGCTGTCCGACGTCAGCTACGTCAACCTCGGCGGCAGCTTCTACCTGCAGCCGCTGACGCTCGATGCGGACGAGAACGCGCGCATCCGCGCCGACCTGGCGCGCGTCTTCGGGTCGCTCACCATCGCCGACGGCGAGTCACCCGCGTTCTACGTGCGGAACGTCGACGAGGAGGGCGTTGGTGACGACTTCGTCGAGGTGACCGTGACGCCGGAGCTCCAGATCGCGGCGCCGGAGGATCCGCTCCTCGTGGCGGCGGACGGGCAGGAGGTCCGCATCTCGGAGTTCCTGAGCGTTCTCGACATCTCCGGCGCGCACGACGTGCACGGGATCGGCGTCTTCGTCGGTCCGCCCTTCCGCGCAGGCGCGCAGCTGGCCGGCGCGTCCGTGCTCGACATCACGCCGACGGTGCTGGCCGCCCTGGGGCTTCCGGTCGCCGAGGACATGGACGGACGCGTGCTCACCGGGGCGTTCACCGAGGAGTTCGCGGGTCGCGCGCCCTTCGAGACGGTCGAGACGTACGAGACCGAGGTGCGGGTCCCGAGGGAGAGCAGAAACATGGAGGAGATGTCGGAGGAGACGCAGGAACGCCTCCGATCGCTGGGATACATGCAGTAGGAGCGGGCGCGCCGCCGGGAGCCGGACCATCATGCCGACGTCTTCGGCGGCGAGCGAACATCACGACGCGGGCACTTGACGGATGACGATCCCGACGACACGAGGAGACATGAATGCTCGAGGTGAAGGCAAAGTGGGCAGGCGGCTTCAAATTCGAGGGCGTCGACAGCAGCGGACGCGAGATGAAGATGGACGCCAGCGTGGGAGCCGGCGGCGAGGGTGACGGGTTCCGTCCGGCCGAGCTGCCGCTCATGGGGCTCGCGGGGTGCACGGGCATCGACACGATGGAGATCCTCCAGAAGATGCGGCTGCCGGTGGAGGGGATCGAGGTGAGGGTCGTCGCCGACAAGAAGGAGGATGGCCCCGCCGGCTATGCCGCGATCAGGGTCGAGTACACGATCCGCGGCAAGGGACTCTCGCCGGAGAAGGTCGAGAAGGCCGTCCGCCTGTCCGAGGAGAAATACTGCACTGTGATCGGCTCGCTCCGCGAGCCGACGTCTGTCACGCACGAGATCACGATCGAGGAGACCTCATGAAGAACCGCATCGCGGAGGTCCTCAGGAAATTCGCGGGGAAGACGGACTACCTCGAGATCCACATCGAGGAGACCGAGGAATCGCGCGTCGCGTTCACGGGCCGGCGTCTCTCCGATATCGGACGACGCGTCGATCTCGGCGGGAACGTCCGTGCGCTCTACAAGGACGCGTGGGGGTTCGCGTCGTTCAACAGCCTCGACCGCATCGAGGAGTTCGCCGGGCACGCCGTCGACCAGGCGCGGCTCGTCGGCACCGGCACGAGCCGCCTGGCGCGCGTGGAGCCGGTGGTGGACGACGTCGCGCTCGACGTAGGGCGCGACCCGCGGGACGTCTCGCTCGCGGACAAGGTGGACGTCATGCGGGCGTACAACGAGCAGGTGCTCGGCTTCCACGACGACATCATCACGAGCTCCGTGATGTACTTCGACCGATTCCGCCGGTTCTGGTTCGGAAGCTCCGAGGGCGCGATGGTCTACCAGGAACGCGTCGACATCGGCGGCCGCGTCGCGCCCGTCGCGTCGCGTGGCGGCGGCTCGCAGTCGTACAGCGCGTCATTCGGAGGCAGCGACGACTTCGGCGTCGCGCTCGGCAACGAGGCCGACGTCGAGGAGGCCTGCCGGATCGCGCTTGGGAAGCTCGACGCCCCGAAGGTCAAGGCCGGGGAGTACACGGTCGTGATCGACCCCCGCCTGGGCGGGGTCTTCATTCACGAGGCGTTCGGACACCTCTCCGAGGGAGACAACGTCTACGAGGACAAGAACCTGCAGGAGGTCATGGTCCTCGGTCGCCGCTTCGGGAAACCCCTGCTCAACGTCTACGACACCGGACTGGACAAGGGTGTCCGCGGGTATCTCGTCTACGACGACGAGGGCGTTCCGACCGAGAGGACGGATCTCATCAGCGAGGGCGAACTCGTCGGGCGGCTTCACTCGCGCGAGACGGCCGGCAAGATGAACGAGCGGCCGACGGGCAACGCCCGGCTCATCGATTACCGGTTCCCGCCGGTCCCGCGGATGCGGAACACCGTCATCGCGCCGGGAGACGCGTCCTTCGACGAGATGATCGCCGACGTCGACCTCGGCATCTACGCGGTCTCCGCGTCCGGGGGACAGACGAACGGAGAGATGTTCACGTTCACGGCGGCCGACGCGCGCATGATCCGAAACGGAGCGCTGGCCGAGCAGGTGCGCGACGTGATGCTGACGGGCAACGTCTTCACGACGCTCGAGAACATCGACGCCGTCGGCGACGACCTCGCGTGCCACGACGGCGCTGGAGGATGCGGCAAGTCGGGGCAGTTCCCGCTCCCCGTGACGCACGGGGCGCCGCATGTCAGGATCCGGAACGTCGTGATCGGAGGTGAGTAGCGTGGAGCACATCGTCAAGAGAGCACTGGACAAGGGCGTCGAGCAGGCCGAGGTGTTCTTCTTCGAGAGCCTTGAGACCGACGTGGAGTACGAGGCCGGGAAGCTCAAGTCGCTCGCCGACACCGAGGAACGCGGCGCGGCGCTCCGGGTGGTCAAGGATGGGAGGCTCGGCTTCGCGACGACGACGAAGCTGAACGACGTGGACACCCTCGTCGCCAACGCCATCGCGACGGCGGCCGAGGGGGAGCGCGCGACCTTCCGGTTCGCCGAGGAGGCGTCCGTTCCGTCGCCCGCGATCACGGACGAGGGCATCGTCGAGCTTACGGTCGAGGACATGATGCGGCACTCCGAGGAGGCCATCGCGAGCGTCCATGACTACGAGCCGCGCATCAACATCGAGTCGAGCTCGACACGGCAGCGGCAGCGCATCGAGGTGGCGACCTCGCGCGGCTTCTGCTCCGAGTTCGAGCGGACGACGTACCAGTTCTACGTCGGGGGCATGCTCGTCGAGGGGACGAACATGCTTCACGCCGGCAAGGCGTACGCCGGAACGGAGCTCGGCGTGGATCGGGCGGCGCTCACGGGGGAGGCCATTGAGGACTTCCGGCGCGGCAGGGTCAACGCGGCCGTCCCGCCCGGGAAGACGACGGTCGTGCTGACTCCGCGGGCCGTCGCCGACATCTTCCTCACGCTGAATCTGGGCGTGAACGGGCTCTACGTGGACGAGGGCATCTCATCGCTTCGGGGGAAGCTCGGCGAGCACATCCTCGATGAGCGGATCACGATCCACGACGACGGTATCCGGAACGGCGGCTTCTTCTCGGCGGCCTTCGACGACGAGGGCGTCCCGATGAGCGACACGACCGTGTTCGAGAGCGGGGTGCTCAGAAGCTACCTCACCGACCGTCGGACGGCAGCGAAGCTTAACCACCCGCTGACCGGCAACGGGCTCAAGGCGAAGCGTCTCATCATGTCGAAGGAGCTCGGGAAGGTCCCGGCGCCCGCGATCACGAACTGGGTCATGGAGGGCGGCGAGAACCCGTACGCTGAGCTCATCGGGAACGTGGGAACGGGAGTGCTCGTCGACAGCATCATGGGGATCGTGATGGCCAATCTTCAGGCCGGCGACTTCTCGGGCAACATCCTGTACGGGCTCAAGATCGAGGACGGGAAGACGGTCGGCCGGGTCAAGGACACGATGATCTCAGGCAATGTCTACGAGCTCTTCCGTGACAACGTCCTCGGCATCTCGAGTGAGGTCGAGCGGGTGGGCATCATGGGCGGCATCGGGAGCCACTGGTATCCGTACGTCGCCCTGCGAGACGTTTCGATCGCGGCGAAGGGCTAGCGCCGGAGTTCGCGATGACACGCGTGGATCGGGGGAATGACATGCGCACGAGAGGAACGCGGGCCCTGGGCTTCATGCTCTTCGCGATCGTGCTGATCGCGCTCGCCGCGTCCGCGCCCGCGAAGGACTACTACTTCCCGGAGGTCCGGCTCGACATCACGGTCACCGAGGACGGAGGGTTCATCCTCGAGGAGCA
>CAZAQL010000009.1:0-38159 GCA_964487295.1 uncultured bacterium
TTCAACAACTGGGGCGGCACGGAGGGCGGAGGGCGGTACGATCCGGCCATCGATCCAATGTCCGACACGGACGGAGACGGCATCTGGTCGATCGTGGTCCCGCTTCCCCCGGGGCGCTACCAGTACAAGTTCGTCATCGACGGCGGCGTGCGCTGGGAGAAGGACCCGAACAATCCGGATTCCGCCTACGAGGGCGGGATCGAGAACTCGTTCCTCGTCGTTCCCGCGAGCATCCGGTACGATCCGGAGCGCGTCACGGGGACCGTGATCGGCGGGCGTGAGGCCGCCGAGCGGACCGGAGAGGCGGAGAGGGCTGCGCCCGCGGCCGACGCCGTCGAGGTCACGCTGACCCTCGACATGCCGGACGCCGGATCGGTCCATGTGGCCGGCTCGTTCAATGCGTGGAGCCCGGACGCAGACGCGCTCGAGCTCAACGACGACGGGATCTGGACGGTCACGCTCTCGCTCGCTCCGGGAAGCTACGAGTACAAGTTCGTGGTCGACGGGAACTGGATGGAGGATCCCGCCAACCCCGAGTCGGTGGCCGATCCCTACGGCGGCAGCAACTCGGTGCTGACGGTCGAGTGATCGCGTTCGGAACACGAGGCGGAGAAGCCCGCGCGGAGAGCTCCTGGTCGCTCTCGAAGCACGCCAGGGACAACCTCACTGCGTACACGTTCCTCGCGCCGTTTCTGATCATCTTCCTCGTGTTCCTTGCGTTCCCGGTCGGTTACTCCTTCTACCTGGCGGTCCACGAGAAGCCGCCCGAATCGCCGTACGCCTTCAGCGATCTCGACTTCGTGGGGTTCGCCCAGTTCTCCCGTCTGTTCCAGGACACGGAGTTCTGGTGGTCGATCCTCATGACGCTCTACTACGCGGCGCTCATCATCCCGTCCGGCATCGCGGCGTCGCTCGCCCTCGCGCTCCTGCTCAACAACCGCCTCCGGGGAGTCGGCATCTACCGGAGCGCGTTCTTCATGCCCTACGTCCTCGACATGCTCGTCGTGGGCATCGTCTGGACGCTCATCTACAGCCCGGGTCAGGGGATCCTCGTGAGGATCCTCGAGGGGATCGGGATCTCGGCGTTCACGGAGAAGGGGCTTCTGGGCACGCCCTGGACGGCCATGCCGTCGGTGGTCTTCGCGAACGTGCTCAAGGGCGCGGGCTTCGGGATGATCCTCTACCTGTCGGCCATTCAGAACATCTCGCCGTCGCTCTACGAGGCGGCCTCCATCGACGGCGCGTCGCCCTGGCAGCGCTTCACGAGGATCACGCTGCCACTGGTCAAGCCGATCACGTTCTTCATGGTCGTCATCGGGACCATCGGCGCGTTGAACGCGTTCGTGGATGTCTACGCCATGACGGGCGGAGGGCCGAACGTCAACATCCCGCTCGCGGAGCGGTCGCTCGGCGTGACGTCGGTCACGGGGTACTACCTGTTCGAGACGTTCTACACGTCTCAGAACTACGGCTACGCGTCGGCCATGTCGATCGTGCTGCTCGTGCTGACGATCCTCATCTCGCTCGTGAACCGACGGTTCCTGGGAACGCGAACCGCGTAGCAGGATCAGTCGACATCCGTCGCCCGGACCGGGCGGACGGCGCGACACCGGATGGGAGAACGGAACCGTGGTGGCGAGACGCGCACGAATCATCAAGTCAACCGCGCTCTACCTCGGCCTCACGCTCGCGGCCGTCGTCGTCCTGTTCCCGTTCTTCTGGATGATCATCACGGCGTTCAAGGAGCCCGGACAGGAGTTCACCACCAATCTCATTCCGAGCCCCCCGACCATCGAGAACTTCCGGAGGGTGCTCCTCGGCAGCGGCGACCTGCAGATCAGAGGTTTCGGCAGATACTTCGTCAACAGCCTCATCGTCGCGACCACCGCGGGGGCGTTCGCGACGCTCTTCGCGACGCTTGCGGGCTATGCGTTCGCCAAGAAACGGTTCACCGGGAGGAACACCGTCTTCGGCCTCCTGCTTCTGTCGTTCATGATCCCGGGGATGATGTACGTGGTGCCGCAGTTCGGGATCGTCGTCAGGCTCGGGTGGTTCAACACGTTCCAGGGGATGATCATCCCGCATCTGGCCAACGTGTTCGGTCTCTTTCTGATCCGGCAGTACATGATCACGATCCCCGACGAGCTGCTCGAGGCGGCGTGGATCGACGGAGCCAGCGAGCGGCAGGCCTTCACGACGATCATCGTGCCGCTCTCGATACCGATCATCGCCACGCTGTTTCTGCTGACGTTCCAGTTCCACTGGAACAACTTCCTCTGGCAGGTCATCGTGGCCCGGGATGAGATCCTGTACACCGTGCCGGTCGGCCTGGCGATGTTCCGGAACGCGTACGAGCAGGAATACACGCTCATGATGGCCGGGTCGTGCGTCTCGATCGTGCCGATCGCGCTGTTGTTCTTCTTCGCTCAGAGGTACTTCGTCGAGGGCATGACGATGGGAGCCGTCAAGGAGTAGGGGGGGATCCATGAAGAGAATCGGTGCACGTTTCGCGCTTATCGCGCTCACGCTGGCGGTCGGTCTGGTGCTCACGCTCGGCGGATGCGGCGGCGGAGACGGCGAGGTGGCGACGCTGACCATCTGGCAGACCTACAACGACGAGGAGAGCATCGTCTTCAGGGACATTGTCAGACGCTTCGAGGAGTCTCATCCCGGCGTGACGATCGATGTGGTCCCGGTGCCCTTCGGGGGCGCCGAGCCGAAGATCCAGATGGCCCTGACGACGCACACGGAGCCCGACATCGTGCGGGTCGACGTCGCGTTCCTCCCGAAGCTGGCGCGCATGAACGCGCTGGCGGTTCTCGATGAGCACGTTCCGGCGAGCTACCGCGCCGACATCCTCCCGGTCGCCCTGAAGAGCTGCATGTATGAGGGATCACTCTACGGACTTCCGGACCAGACGAACGGCCTCTGCCTCTTCTACAACAGGCAGCTGTTCCGCGAGGCCGGTCTCGATCCCGACACCCCGCCGTCCACCTGGGACGAGCTCATCGAGTACGGCAAGCGTCTGACCGACAAGAGCAAGGAGCGGTACGGCATCGGCCTGACCAACTCGCTGTGGTGGTCGCTGCCCTTCTTCTATACGTACGGGGCGGATCTCCTCTCGGACGACATGACGCGCTGCACGCTCAACACGCCGGAGGCCGTCGAGGCCTTCCAGCTCAAGGTCGACCTCTTCGCCAGGCACGGCATCGAGGGCGGCGCGTGGCGCGCTGGCGGTATCTCGGGCGACATCGGATTCCGCAACGGTCGGTATGCGATGATACTCAACGGGCCGTGGGCCGTGGAGAGCCTCAAGGAGGCGGGCATCGACTTCGGTGTCGGGACCATCCCGGCCGGCCCGGCCGGTTCCCACACGAACGTCGGCGGCAACAACCTCGTCGTCTTCAAGTCCTGCCCGCGCGCGGCGCTCGCGGCCGAGTTCCTCATGTTCGTGGCGAACGAGGAGAACCAGCGCCGGTGGGCGCTCGAACTGGGACAGATCCCGGTCAACACGCGTGCTGTGGATGCCATCAACACCGAGGAGCATCCGTACCTTGCGACGTTCGTCGAGCAGATGCAGACGGCCATCCCGCGGCCGCCGACGCCGTACTACCCTGAGATCGAGAGCAAGTTCGTGCCCGAGATGCAGGCCGCACTGGATGGGTCGAAGCCGGTAGCGGCCGCGCTGGACGCCGCCGTGCGCGAGGTCGACAAGCTGCTGGCGGGGAACTGATCGAGAACGAGTGCCGGCCCACACGGGTCGCACGACGCCGACCGGCCTCCGTGGCGGTCGGCTCGGAACGACGAACCGGACGACGCCGACGGGCCTCCGTGGCGGTCGGCTCCGAAGGATGAACCGGGAGGAACGATGAGACACGAGAGACTGAGACGGGCGCGCTGCTTCGCCGTCGGCCTGGCCGTGCTCGCGCTGGCGTCGACGGCGGGCGCGGACGTGCTGGCGACCTGGGTCGATCCAGCCGGAGACGACACGGGTGACGGAGACTACACCTACCCGACGAACGAGGCATTCGAAGAGGGTGGTCAGGCCGACCTTCTCTCGTTCGCCATCGAGCGCGACAACGGCAATCTGGTATTCGTCTTCACGATCCGCGAGCTCGTGGACCCGTGGGGCATCGGAAACCGCCTGACCATGGTGGCGGTCGCCATCGACACACAGGAGGGCGGTGATGAGGAGCTCAGGCGGAATGCGAACGTCATGCTCGCGGCGCCCTCGGAGTACCAGATCTTCGCCGGGGGAGAGACGGTCGAGGTGATGAACGCGGAGTCCGAGAAGGTCGACGTGGGCGCGACCGTCGAGACCGACATCGAGGCGGGCACGATCCGCATCACGGTCCCGATCGACAGGATCGACGGCGCGGCATCCGACTGGCGTTTCACCCCCGCCGTCGGGCTGCAGGAGGACTACGGCGCCGGCGGGCTGGGAGACTTCCGGGATGTGAAGGAGCGCTGCGAGGAGTGGCGCGGGGGCGGCGGGGACAATCTCGCCATCAACCCGAACGTCTACGACATCATCGTGCCGGAGCCGAAGAAGATGTTCGGACTCTTCGGGGGAGACGCGCGTCCGCAGGACGAGGTCCTCGGCGCGTACGATCTGGAGAAGGTCAGATACGCAAAGCTCGAGGCGCTCGAGATCGAGTAGCGGGCGCCTGGCGGGAGCGTTCTGCCGGCATTGAGTGGCCGGCTCCCGGTGAGCGCGTATCAGCAGCAACGAGCAGCGGGCGCATGGTGGGTGCGTTCCTCCAGCAACGCGAAGGAGATGCTCATGAACGTTCTATCGCTTCGAGGTCGGCCGCGCCGTTCCGCGCGCCGCACGTCGTCGCCGGCGCTCCTCGCGCTCGCGCTGCTGACGGTCGCCTTCCTCGCCGCCACGGCCGCCGCGACGGCGGCTGCACCGACGGCCGTCGAGGACGGCGTTCTCTTCACATTCGAGGACGCCGGGGCGAGGACCGTGCATCTCGCCGGTGAGTTCAACGGCTGGGATCCGGCGGCGCTCCCGATGACGGACGATGACGGGGACGGCGTGTGGCGGGTCGTGCTCGACCTGCAGAGCGGCAGGACCTGGCAGTACAAGTTCGTCGTCGACGGGGGAGTCCGCTGGGAGAGCGACCCGCACAATCCCGAGAGGACCGACGACGGGCACGGAGGATACAACAGCGTGCTCTCGATCGCGCAGGACGGGAGCGTGGTCCTCGGCGAGCTGGAGGGGGCCGCCGTGCACGAGCCGGTCGTCAGCTCGCTCGAGTCGGTCGGTCGCCCGCTCAACCTCGCCATCGTCTGGCACCAGCATCAGCCGAAGTACCTCAGGGATCTTAAGACCGGCGAGTACATGGAGCCGTGGGTGCGGCTTCACGCGATCAAGGACTACTACGACATGGTCTCGATCCTCGACGAGTTCCCGGGTATCCGCTTCACGGTCAACCTCACGCCGATCCTGCTCATGCAACTCGACGATCTGCTGGCCGCGCTCGACCAGGGCGTGGCCTGCGACGAGTACTACCGCATGACCCTGAGGAACGCGGCCGAACTGACCGAGGACGAGCAGGTCTACCTCCTCACGCACTTCTTCAACGCGCACTGGGACAACATGATCCATGTCTGGCCCCGGTACGGCGAGCTCAAGGACAAGAAGGGCGGCGACTCGATCGAGGAGCTCCGTGCGGCGGCGGCGACGTTCACCGAGCAGGACTGGCGGGACCTCCAGGCGTGGTTCAACCTCGCGTGGTTCGACCCCGACTTCCAGGAGGGAGAGGTCACGCTCGAGGACGGGCGGACCGTGACGGTCCGGCATCTCGTCGAGAAGGGGCGCGGGTTCACGGAGGCGGACAAACGCGAGATCCTGGACGCCCAGCGCGCCATCATGGAAAACGTCGTGCGCGTGCACAGGCGTCTTCAGGATGCGGGGCGGATCGAGGTGACGACGACACCCTTCTACCACCCGATCCTGCCGCTCATCCAGGACACGGACCTCGCGCGCCGGGCTATGCCGGGGACGCCGCTTCCCTCGGAGCGGTTCGCCCGTCCCGAGGACGTGGCGCGCCACCTCGAGCTGGCGGTCGACGACTACCGCGAGCGATTTGGCGTCGACCCGGCCGGGCTGTGGCCCGCCGAGGGCGCCGTCGCTCAGGAGATCGTCCGCCCCGTCGCCGACGCGGGGCTGCTCTGGATGGCCTCGGACGACCAGGTTCTTCAGCGGACGCTGGGCGTCTCGAACCTGACCGCCAGACAGAGGTACACCATGTACTGGGCCGGCTCGGACGACGCGCGCGTGGCGATGATCTTCCGCGACCACCGGCTGTCCGACGACATCGGATTCAACTTCAGCCGGATGGGCGGCGTAGAGGCCGCGAACGCGATGATGCGGAGTCTTCACTCCGTGCACGCGCGGCTCGGGGAAGACGACCGCGACTACGTCGTGCCGATCATCCTCGACGGCGAGAACGCCTGGGAGTGGTTCAGGCGTGACGGCAAGGAGTTCTTCCGTTCGTGGTACGGTCAGATGGAGCAGGCCGAATGGCTGCGGACCGTCACCGTGGGCGAGTACCTCGAGGCCAACCCGCCGACGGAGACGCTGCCCGACCTCTGGGCCGGCTCGTGGATCAGCCACAGTTTCGCGACGTGGATCGGCGAGCCCGAGGAGAACACGGCGTGGGAGTACCTCGCCCGTGTCCGCGACCACCTGGAGGAGCGGGAGCGAAGCGGAGAGGTCGATGCCTCCACGCTCGCCCGAGCCTACGACGAGATGCTCGCGGCCGAGGGCAGCGACTGGTTCTGGTGGTACGGTGACGACCAGACGACCTCGCTCGAGGACGCGTTCGACGAGATCTATCGCAGGACGCTCGCGCACGTGTACGAGATCCTGGGAGACCCGGTTCCGGAGTTCCTCTCCGTGTCGGTGCTGACCGGGGCGGCGGGGGACGGCGGGGGCGGCGCGATGGCGCGGGCCGAGAGCCCGGACGAGGCGACGCTGCTCGCGGGGCCCGTGCTCCTGGATGACGGCGTGCTCTTCAGTGTTCGCGACGGCTCGGCGTCGTCCGTTCACGTCGCGGGGGAGTTCAACGGCTGGAGCACGGACGCGACGCCTTTGAGCGATGACGACGGGGACGGCGTGTGGACCGCCGTGGTCGAGCTCGAGCCCGGACGCTACGAGTACAAGTTCGTCATCGACGGCGGAGCGAAGTGGGTCGCCGACGAGGGGAACGAGGAGTTCGTCCCCGACCCGTACGGCGGCAGGAACTCGATCGTCGTCGTCGAGTAGCAGCGTTTCGCGGACGGCCTGACCCTTCGGCGGGAAACCGGCCGAGGGGTGGCGGGACGGACGCACGAGCGGCTCACGGGCGCCGCCCGTCGTGTTCCCGGAAGTGACAACGGAAGTGACACATCGGAGAGCGTCGACACGCGGGCGTGCGGCGCTCTCATGGATTGAGGCTCATGGCAGAGAACTTGCAGCGGAAGCCGCTCCCGACGAGAGGGCGGAAACACGGCCTGCCCGTCGTCGTCGGTCGGGGCGAGTCCCGCGAGTACTTCCTCACGAACCGACGGAAGGCGTACTTCTGCGGAGAGACCGGGACCGAGAGGACCCGGAACTACCGCGGTCTGACCGTCGAGCTGCACAAGTTCCTCGAGGGCTGGGACCTGCTGCTCGGTGACCGTCCGGCCGCCGTCTGGGGTCTCAGGAACGCGGTCGTGCTCCCGCAGAGCATGACGCGCGCGTACGTCGCGGACGGCACGACCGAGACGGTCTTTCTGGCCGACGACGAGAACCTGCTCCTGGTGTCCTACGGCTCGAGCTGGCGCGGGCCGGCGTCTTTCGAGCCCCGGCTCGATATCCGCAGCATCTGGGAGGAGGTGCGCCCGGAGTACGTCGTCCGCTGGGAGGACGAAGCGAGCGTGCTGTGCGTCCGGCGGAGCGACCACCCCGAGCGGACGGCCGGCGAGGACTGGCCCGTGTGGCTGGCCATCGCGTGCGACCGGCCGTGCACATTCGAGAGCGAGTGCGGCTACAGACCGACGACTTACGCAAGGGACGCGATGCGGCGATCGATGGGCTCGGCGACGCCGTTCGTGCCGGGAAGGATCGCGTTTCAGATCGACGGGGAGGAGAGCTTCGCGGCGACGGTGACGCTCGCGATCGCGGTCGGCAACACGCTCGACGAGGCGAGGGAGCTGGCGCTCCGAGGGATCGAGGAGGAGCTCTCGTTCTACGACGCGAAGATGCGCCGGGTGTGCGCGATGCTCGATCGCGTCGCGGCGGCCTGCGAGGATTCGGACTACGCGTACGCGGTCCGCTGGGCCACAGCCTCCGTCGACGCGCTCATCATGGACCAGCTCGGCGTCGGTCTCTTCGCCGGCCTGCACTGGTTCCCGAACTACTGGGGCCGCGACACGTTCATTTCGTTGCCGGGCGCGTGTCTCTGCCGGGGCGAGTTCGCGACAGCGAAGGAGATCCTCCTGACGTGCGCGGGGCTCCAGAACACCGACGAGAGCGACGCGACCTACGGCCGTATTCCCAACCTGGCGATGCCCGGCGAGGTCTACTACAACACGGCCGACGGAACGTGGTGGTTCGTCCGCGAGGCGCTCGAGTACGTTCGCTACTCGGGAGACACGGCGTTCGCGATCGAGATCCTCCCGGTCGTGGAGCGCGCGATCGTGGGCGCCCTGCTCCACCGTGTGGACGACGACGTGCTGCTGAGGCACGGGGACGCCGAGACGTGGATGGACGCCGTCGGACCGGATGGTCCGTGGTCGCCTCGAGGCGACCGGGCCGTCGAGATCCAGGTGCTGTGGCGCGAGGCGCTCCTGGCCGGAGCGGCGCTCGCCGATGCGGCGGGGGCGACCGACCGGGCGAAACGCTGGCGCGAGATCGCCGGCCGGGTGACGGCGTCCTTCCGGAGGATCTTCTGGGACGACGCCAGGCGGGCGCTCAACGACCGCGTGAGCTCCGACGGCGTGCCCGACGATCGCGATCGCCCCAATCAGGTCTTCGCGCTGAGCCTGCCGGAGGAGCCGCTGTTGTCGGAGGAGGAGCGAGAGTCGGTGCTTGATCGGGTGATGGAGACGTGCGTGCTTCCCCACGGCGTGACCTCGCTCTCGCCTGATGACCCGGGCTTTCACCCGGTTCATCTGGACCTCGACAGCTACCCGTTCGACTCGGCCTATCACAACGGGGACGTGTGGGTCTGGCTGTCCGGACCCGTCGTGACGGCGCTCGTGCGGTCCGGGCGCATGCGCGACGCGTGGGAGCAGACGAGTGCTCTCACGGATCTGATGTTCGGCGAGGGCGCCGTCGGGACGCTGCCCGAGCTGCGGAACGGCCGTCCTCCCCAGGAGGGCGAGAACGTCGCGGGGACGGTCACTCAGGCGTGGAGCCTTGCCGAGTTCCTGAGGAACTTCTACCAGGACTATCTCGGCATCCGTCCCGACCTCCCGGCCGGAGTGCTCGAGCTTCGCCCGGCGATGCCCCCGGGTTTCTCCTGGGTGACGTGTCCCGTGCGTCTCGGCCCCGGCGCCGCGCAGGTCTTCTACCAGGAGCGCCCGGGCGGTGGGGGGACCTACCGCATCGCGTTCGACGATGGCGTTCCTTGGCTGACCGTCAGGTTCTCATCGATGATCGTGGGAGACGACGGCAGGGGCGAACGCTCGCCGTGGGCCGAGGCCATCCTCGAGCCGGGAGGGTCTCTCGAGTTCAGCGTCGAGCGACGCAGTGAGCTGTGGACCGTCGACGTCTCGGATGGTATCGAGGGAGTGTCCGACGAAGATGAGGCCTCGACTCGCCGCGACTGCGACGATGTCGAGCCGCCCCGGGGGACCCCGGGTTCGGCGAGTAGCTGATCGACCAACGGAGTGGAGCGGATGGAGCTCGTAGCGAACCAGCCGCATGCATGGATCTACCTGACCGCGCTCGCCGCGGCCGTCGTCGGCGTGCGCTGGTTCTATCGCCGTGCGCCCGAGAACATGTCCCGGGGGATGGCGGCTCTGCTCGCCGTCATGCGGGGCGCCGCGCTCGCGTGTCTCATCGTGCTGCTCATGGAGCCCGTGCTGTCGCTCGTCCGCACCTCGCGTGAGCGCCCCGTGGTCGCGGTCCTGCTCGACGCGTCGAGGAGCATGGCCATCGACGACGGCACCGCCGGGGCCGTTCGGGGCGAGGAGGCCGTCGCGCTCCTCGACGAGATCGTGTTGCCGAGGGCGGGTCGGGACGCGGAGATCGCCGCGTTCACGTTCGCCGGGAGCCTCGAGCCGCTCGCGACGGAGCGCCAGGCCATCAACGGTCCCGTCGAGTTCACCGGAGAGATCACCGACATCGCGTCCGCGTTCGACGTGCTGAGGCGCGAACTGGCCGGTCGCAATCTCGGGGCTGTCGTGATCGCGACCGACGGAGCGACGAACGTCGGCGCGAGCCCCTACGACGCCGGTGTCAGGCTCGGCGTTCCCGTCTTCACGCTCGGCGTCGGCGAGAGTGACGCCGGGATGGACATCGCCGTGAGAGAGGCGACGACCAACCGCGTGTCGTACTCGGGTGAGTCGCTGCCGATCAGGGTGCGCGTGTCGAGCTTCGGGTTCGCCGATGGTGAGGCGGCCGTGGAGCTTCGCGAGGGGAACGACCTCCTCGATACGAGCACGTTCGCGCTCTCGCGGACCGGCGAGGAATCCGAGATCACCTTCCGCGTGACCCCGGACCGCCCGGGCATCCACCGCTACTCGGTCTCGGTGCCACCGGTCCGGGGCGAGCGGTTGACCGCCAACAATACACGCGTCGCGGTCACGGACGTGGTCAAGGGGCGCATTCGCGTCCTCCTGGCGGCGCCCCGACCGAGCCACGATCTGTCCTTCCTGCGTCGCGAGTACGAGCGCGATCCCAACGTCGAGCTGGACGTCCTCGTGGGGAGCGAACGGGCGGGCGTGCTCGTCGGCGCCGCGCCGGCTTCGCTCGAGGAGTTGACTCGCTACGATCTCGTGGTGATCGTCGAACCGGCGGTGGGAGAGCCGCTCCCGGACGACTGGCTCTCCGAGTACGTCGAGTCGAGGGGCGGAGGCCTCCTGCTCGCCGGCCTGCCGGTCGCAGGGATTCCGGAAGGCGAAGGACGCCCCGACAACGGAGCCTCCGGGCTCGCGGCGCTCTCGCCGATCGTCTCGGGGCCGGCGCCCGGTCGGCCCGCCGAGGGTCGGGTGAGCCTGGCGGTCGCCGGCGAGTCATCCCCGGTGACGCGGCTCGTGAGCGACCGCGCCGCGAACATCGAGCGCTGGCTCGAGCTGCCGCCGGTGTGGACGCTGGGGTCGGGCGCGACCGCGGCAGGAGGAGCGACCGTGCTCGTCTCGAGCGGCTCCGCGGACGTGGCGGGTCCCGTCCTCGCGACGGCGCGCCACGGCGCGGGCCAGGTGATGTCGATCGCCGCCGAGGGCGTGTGGCGCTGGGGTCTCGCGGCCGATGAGGCGGGGCTGCTCGGACGGCTCGCCGCGAACGCGGCGCGCTGGTTGACCGCGCGCGGGGAGCTCACGCGCGTCGTGCTCGAGTCGGACCGGGACGTCTACGCCACCGGAGAGAGAGTGGGGCTGACCGCCCAGGTGTACACGGCCGACTTCAGGCCGGCGGCCGACGCGGACGTGTCGTGCACGGTGTCGCGGGGTCAGGAGGCCGCCCCGCTCGAGGAGTTCGAGCTCGCGCCGGACGGGGAGCTGTATCGCGCGATCCTCGCTCCGCTCCCGCCGGGCCGCTACACGGCCACCGCGAGCGCCGTGCTGGGCGGCGAGGACGTCGGGCGCGACGCGACGGAGTTCACCATCGAGGAGTTCAGTCTGGAGGACGCCGAGGTGCGGCGGCGTTCGACGCAGCTCGCAAGGCTGAGCGATGAGACGGGCGGCGGGTACTACACGCCCGAGACGGTCGGGGACTTCCCCGAGGCCGTGCCGCTCGAGTGGACCGCCAGGCGGACGAGCCGGGAGATCGAGCTGTGGAACTCCCCCTGGGTGCTCGTCCTGTTCGTCGGACTCATGGGCGCCGAGTGGGCGCTGCGAAGGAGCAAAGGATTGCCCTAAGGACCATCATCGCCGGACGGCCGACACGCGCAACGGGAGGTTGGGATGTGTGGTGTGAGCGCAGGTCGATGTCCCCGAGTTCGTCGTCTCACCTTTGTTCGTCGTCTCCTGTCTGTTCTTCGTTCCCCGTCTGTTCTTCGTTCCCCCATTGTTCGTCCTCATCTCGCGTTCCTGCTTCCCCTGCTCGCGTCGAGCGCGCAGGCTCCCTGTGCAGCCGCCGTGTGCATCAACGAGGTCCTTTACGACCCTGAAGGCCCCGACACAGGGCTCGAGTTCGTCGAGCTCCTCAACTGCCGTGAACACGACGTGCTTCTGACGGGATGGACGCTCGAGACCGGGAACGGAGCGTCGCCCGGCGACTGGACCGTCGAGTGGACCGGCGGGGACTTCGATGTGCTGGAGCCTGGTGAGCGTCTGGTCGTCGGGGAAGCCGCGGTCACACCGGCGCCGGATGTGGTGACGTCGCTCGACCTTCAGAACGGCCCAGATGGTGTGAGACTCACGGACGGCGATCGCGTGGTGGACACCGTTGGGTGGGGCGAGCTCGTCCATCCGGAGTACTGCGAAGGAGCGCCGGCCCCGGACGTGGCGTCCGGCCGCTCGTTGGCGAGGATGCCCGACTGCCGTGACAGCGACGATAACGCTCGGGACCTTCTGAGCGCTGAGCCGACCCCTGGGTTCCCCAACTGCGCCGTGAGGGACGTCGCGGTCTCGGTCAGACACCGCGTGGGCGAGATCCTCCCGGAGGGAGATGTCACGCTCACGCTTGACGTCGCCAACGCCGGCGCACAGCCGGTCGAGGCGGGGGCGGTCACGCTGCGCGCGTTCGTCGACGGCGCTGCCCTTCCCTCGGTTGAAGCTCCGCTCTCCGATTCACTCGCGGTTCGTGACACGGTCGCCTGCGAGCTCGTCGTTCCATCGAACCGGCTCGGGTACGCGTGCGCCACGGTTGAGGCGCACCTCAGCGGGGACGCCGACACGACCGACAACCGGGCCGGGACCAGTTTCACGATCGGTATGCCGGGCGGGCGCGTCGCCGTCAACGAGGTGATGCACTCGCCGGGCGAGCAGGAGACCGAGTGGTTCGAACTCCTGGGCGTCGACGCCGTCCAGGTACCGATCGACGGATGGCGGTTCGGCGACGACGAGAGCCAAAGCGCGCTCGAGGCCGGGGAGCCGGTCGTCGTGGAGAGCGGGGAGTTCCTCGTCGTCGCGCGGGACCCTGAGATCGTCGAACCCCGGACCGGCGCCCGCGTCCTGTCGCTGGAACGCTGGGAGGCGCTGTCGGTCGATGACGTCGTGCTCGTCACGGACCGCTACGGCACGCCGATGGACGTCGTCCGCTACGAGCGCGACTGGGGCGGCGACCGCGACGTGTCGCTCGAGCGCGTCCGTGCCGACCTGCCGGCGGACGACCGGGGGAACTGGGGGAGCAGCGTCGCCGTCGAGGGGAGCACGCCGGGACGGGTCAACAGCATCCACGTCGCGGAGCTTCCGACGTCCGGGAGGCTGAGCATCGCTCCGAACCCGTTCTCGCCCGACGGGGACGGCATCGACGAGCGTTGCTCCATCCGGTTCGACCTGCCGACGCCTCAGGCCACCGTTCGTCTGACGATCTACGACGTCCTCGGGCGGATCCGCGCGGTTCTGCGCGATCACGCCCTCGTCGCGTCCTCGACGGAACTCGTCTGGGACGGGACGGGAACGGACGGGGCGACCCTGCCCGCCGGCGTCTACGTGGCGTGTCTCGAGGCCATCGACGCGGACGCCGGGATCCTCGTCACGGCGAAGAAGGCCGTGGGGGTCGTCCGATGATCGCGGGGAAGTGGTTGCTCGCGTTCGCGTACCTCGCGCTCGCGTGGCTGCCGGCCGGGGCGGCCTTCGACCGCCTCGCGGAGAGCTCGGCGTGCGAGGCTCTCTGCGGCGCGGGTCCCGGAGGGATGTCGTACGACCTGATGGCGCCGTCACGCCAGGGTGACTGGACCAGGCTGCGTGCGATGTCGGGAGAGCTCTACGGGCTTTCCGAGCTTGGGATTATCGGAGTCGGTGTCAGCGCGAGACGCGGGGACACGGTTCTCGCGCTGACGGCCTCATCCCTGGGCGGCGCGCTCCTTCGCGAGCGGGCGGTCGCGGTCGCCGTGGGGCGACGCGTGGGTGACGCGGCGGCAGGCATCGAGATCCGCGCGCTCTGCATGGGATGGCGAGGCGGGAGCGATGTCTGGAGCGGGACGGTCGACCTTCACGGAGCGTGGCTCGTTGCCGGACGCCTCGTTTTCGGGGCGACCGTCCGGAACGCGGCGGCCGCGAGGATCCTCTCCTCGCCGGTGGCCGCGTCGGTCTCCTGCGGAGCGGCACTCTGTCTTGATGGTGTGACGCTTCACGGGTCGGTCCGCGGTGAGGACGGGTTCGCGCCGTCACCGGCCGTCGGGGTCGAACTCGAGCTCGCGCCGTGGCTCTGTCTGCGCTCCGGGCTCAGACTGGATCCCGCCTCGTGCGGCGTCGGACTCGGTCTCGGAGCGCCGGATGCCGGAGGCCCGGGCGTCGATCTCGCCTGTGAGTGGCACCCCGTTCTCGGTCTGAGCTCCTCCCTGACGGTGTCGTTCCAACGATGAATCTCTCACATGTTCGGAGGGTTCTGGCGCTGGCCGGACTGGCGCTGGCATGCTGCGTCCCCGTCGCGACGGCCGAGACTGTCTCCGACGGGTCGGAGGAACCGGAGGGCGTGCAGGCGCTCGCTCCGCGTGAGCTCCCG
This sequence comes from uncultured bacterium, assembly GCA_964487295.1. GTDB lineage: Bacteria > Joyebacterota > Joyebacteria > Joyebacterales > Joyebacteraceae > JAPEKQ01. The sequence goes on from CAZAQL010000009.1 coordinate 14,807, forward strand.
GAGGCCTGGCAGGAGTGCCCGGATGACTGTCGGGAGCTCCCGGAGGCCTGGCAGGAGTGCCGGGATGACTGTCGGGAGTTCCCGGAGGCCTGGCAGGAGCTTCTGGAGTCGCTCGCGGATGACCTGGACGAGGCGTCGCTCGAAGTCGTGCTCGAGCTCCTCGCCGAGGTGGCCGGGAACGCTGACAGTCTCTCCGTTGCGTCAGCGGGACGGAGGGAAACCGGGACGGACCCCGGGACGTCTCCAGGCGCGCACGCGGGAGGCGCTCCGGCGGTGCGGCTGCGTGCGATCGCTCGCTCTGAGGGTAGTCTGCCCGCCACGGCGTCGGGGGGAGGCGCGTTCGACGCCAGGAACCTCATGCGCGTGCGGGCGGAGTGGCCCTCGGGTCTCAACCTGGGGGCCGTCGTCGAGCGCGATGCCGGCGAGCGGGACGCATTCGATCGGGTCGGCGGTCATATCGGGTGGACGCTCACGGGCGCCGCGGGCAAGGTGAGCGTGGTCGCGGGCGACCTGCTGATGGAGTGGGGCCAACGTCTGGTCGCCGGGACCGCGTCGTTCGGCTGGCTCGTCGGGCCCCGGACACGAGATCGCGTGCGCGGGTACGACGGTGCGGCCGAGTGCCTGAGCCGCCGCGGCGCCGGGGGCGCGGTCGAGTGGGGCGACCTCGTCGTGCTGGGCGCGGTCTGCGAGACGAGCCTGGACGCCACTCTCGACGACGACGGAAACGTCACGGGCATCAGAGACTCGGGACTTCACGTGACGGACTCCGAACGACGGGGACGCGACGTCCTTCAGGAGTCGGCCGTCGCGCTCCGACTGACATGGGAGGCGTCCTGGTGCCGACTCGGCGCGTCGGTCGTCCGGGTCCGCTACGGCCGCCCGTTCGTGCGGTCGGACGATGAACGGGATCGGTTCGGGTTCGAGGGCGATGTCGCGAGGGTGTCCGGGCTCGACGCGTCCGGATCGTTCGGCATCGGCCGGTGGGCGGCCGAGGTGGCCACCAGCGGAGCGGGCGAGTGGGCTGCGCTCGCGACCCTGCAGGCGCGTGCCGGTCGCGCGCGCGTGCTCGTGGGGGCTGCTGCGTCCACTCGGGGGTTCGCCTCCCCGCTCGGCGCTGATCCTCCAGGAGCATCCTCCGGCGGCAACTGCGGCACGGGGTGGGCGCGCGTGACATACGCCTCCGGGGCCGGGTGGTCCGCGTGGTGGCGCGGTCGGCTCGTCGGCCATCCGTGGCGCACGTATGGTGAGCCGATGCCTCCGCACCTGGCCTCCCTCGGATTCGGCGGGAGGGTCCGTCTGGGGGTCCGCGCGGAGCTGACGGCCCGCGTCAGTGTGCGCTCCGAACGTGGCACGACGGCCGCGCCGTACGCGAGCGAGCACGTCGAGGAGCGTCGCGAGCGTCTCCGGCTCTCCGCGGGCCGCGAGCCCCGCTGGAGTGCGTGGTGCGCGCGCTCTTCCAGGACGGTTGACGGAAGCGGGACCGGGCACGCAACGGCCACCGGCTGCGCGCTGACGTGGACCCCCGCCGGTGGTCGGACGCGCATCGACGTCGGCGCGGTCATCACTGCCGGAGCGGGGGACGCGCCCAATATCCACGTGAGCGAAGGCCCGCTCCCCGGAGGCTTCGGGCTTCGCGCCTTGAAGCGCGCGGGAGCCGGGTGGTATATTCGCGCAACAAGGACACTTCCAGCAGGTCTCCGCTTCACAGCGCGCGCGTCCCGGGACGGCGCCGACGGGGCCCTGGACCTCGGGATCGCCCTCGAGTTCGATCGATGAGTAAGGAGCACATCATGCCAGAGACCACCCGCGACGCCGTTCTCACGGAGGGTGGACGCACGTACGCGCCGCACGAGGCCGTCATCGAGGCCTCGCGCTGCCTCATGTGCGAGGATCCGCCGTGCAACACAGGCTGTCCCGCCGACGTCGACGTCCGCCGCTTCATCCGGAAGATCCGCTTCGGGAACTTCCGCGGCGCTGTACGCCTCATTCGGGACGCCAACATCATGGTCGGCGTCTGCGGACGCATCTGTCCCCAGGAGATGCTCTGCATGGAGCACTGCACCCGCGCCGAGCTCGACACGCCGATCGACATCGCGGGACTCCAGAGGTTCGCGGGCGACGTCGAGCTTGCGGACCTCGCGCCCGTTCCGGAGCCGGCTCCCTCGCGGCCTGAGCGCGTGGCCGTCATCGGCGCGGGTCCGGCCGGTCTGGGCGCCGCGGCGGAGCTGGCGAGGTCCGGTGTCTCCGTCACGGTCTTCGAGAAGTCGGACGCCGCGGGCGGCGTGCTGACGCACGGCATCCCGCCGTTCAGGCTCGACCCCGCGTTCGCGGCGGACGAGTTCTCCTACGTTGAGCGGCTGGGCGTGCAGGTTCGGTACGGGCGGTCCGTGGAGCCGGCTGCGCTTCTCAGTGAGGGGTTCGACGCGGTCTTCATTGGCGTCGGTCTGGGCAGGCCGTATACGATCGGACTACCGGGTGAGGACCTCAGCGGCGTCGAGATCGCGGGAGAGCTCCTCGCGCGCGTTGCGCGGGGCGAGACGCCGTCACTCGGTGAGAACGTTGTCGTCGTCGGCGGCGGAAACGTCGCGATGGATGCGGCCATGACCGCGCGGCGTCTCGGCGCGACCGGCGTGCACCTGTGCTCGCTCGAGTCACACGAGGAGATGCCGGCGTTCCGCTCGGAGATCGAGGAGGTGCAGGGGGAGGGCGTCACGTTCCACCCGAGGACGCGGCCCGTGCGCATCGTCGGCGAGAGTGGAAGGGTCGCAGGTTACGAGGGGGTCGGCATCCGCTGGAAGGTTCCCGGCCTCCTGGTCCCTTCCAACGCCGAGGATGTCGCCGGCACGGAGTTCCGGCTCCGCGCTGACACGGTCATTGAGGCCATCGGCACGGGCGCCCTCGACCGCTTCGAAGGCGTTGAGACCGACGAGCGGGGGATCATCAAGGTCGACGATGAGACCATGCGGACGTCCATGGAGCGCGTGTTCGCCGGAGGCGACATCACGAGCGGCGGCGCGACCGCCGTGCGCGCGTACGGCGAGGGCAAGCGTGCCGCCGGGGCCATCCTGAAGATGCTTGACGCCGCGACCGGGAAGGGAGGTGAGGCCTGATGAAGAAGCCGAATCTCGCAGTCGACTTCTGTGGAGTGCGCTTCCCGAATCCGTTCGTGCTGGCCGCGGCTCCGCCCACGGACAGCGCTGAGATGATCGCGCGCGGGTTCGATGCCGGCTGGGCAGGGGCGGTCGTGAAGACCCTGGGCCTCGAACACGTCGAGGTGAACCTGGTGTCGCCCATGATGGTCGGCATGGACTACGAGGACAAGAAACTCGTCGCGCTCGAGAACATCGACCTCATCTCCGATCGTGACATCCGTGAGGTCCTGCCCGAGGTGCGGGAACTCAAGAGGAGCTACCCGGACCGGGTCGTCATCGTGAGCATCATGGCGAGCGTCGAGGACGAGTGGAAGGAGATCACGCGTCGCGTCCAGGAGGCGGGCGCCGACATGATCGAATGCAGCTTCTCCTGTCCGCACGGCATGCCCGAGCGAGGGATGGGTTCGGCGGTGGGACAGAACGCGGAACTCACCTACGAGCGGGCGAAGTGGGTGGTCGCGGCGGCCGAGATCCCCGTGCTCATCAAGCTCACGCCCAACGTGACCGACATGCGCCCGATCGCGCAGAAGGTGAAGGAGGCCGGAGCCGACGGCGTCACGGCGATCAACACGGTGAAGGGCCTCATCGGCTTCGATCTGGATACGTGGGCGCCCATCCCGTCGGTCGACGGGTGGTCGACGGAGGGCGGCGTCTCGGGCCCCGCGATGAAGCCGATCGCGCTCCGGTTCGTCGCCGACGTTGCGAGGGATGTCGGCATCCCGGTGGCCGGGGTGGGCGGCGTCGTGACGTGGAAGGACGCCGCCGAGTTCCTGCTCGCCGGCGCGGGCATCGTCGAGGTCTGCACGGCCGTGATGCGGTACGGGTACGACATCATCGAGGAGCTCAACGAGGGGCTTCTCCTCTATCTTGAGGACCGGGGCCTCAACTCGCCGATGGACCTCGTGGGGAAGGGTCTGCCGGGCATCGTCAGTCACGAGTCGCTCTCACGCGAGCACAAGGTTCTCGCCACGGTCGATGAGGATACGTGCATCGGGTGCGGAGCGTGCGTCATCGCGTGTCGGGACGGTGGACATCAGGCCATCGAGTTCGCCGGCCCCCAGGCGGGTGACGACGCGCGAACACCGAAGGTCGACGATGAGAAGTGCATCGGGTGCGGGTTCTGCCGGACCGTCTGTCCGGTGGACGGATGTCTGACGATGCAGGTGCGGGAGGATGCCGCGGCACGTTCGTAGGAGCGCATCGTGACAGCACGACCTTGCCGGTAGTGCTTGAACACACTCGGCGCCTGGAGCTGGCGAGTTCACTGACCGGCTGAGATCCCATGACAGCAACGACCTCGACGGAAATCGTCGGGGTCGTTGTCTATGGTGGCTCAGTTGGTCACAAAGTCAGACAGGAGGGGAAAAACCGGATGCCATCTGCTTGTCCATCTGTAGACATAGTATGCATATGCAGCGCCTGAGCGTACTGACTGAGGTTTCATGATGATTGACCGTTGACATAGCTCGGTCGAAGCAGTATACTGTCAGCGTTTCCTCCCTCGGGAAACGCCTGACTCTCCCGCCCGGCTGAAGACGGCCGGGCGGGGGTCGGGCAGGAGCGGAGGGGACGCCGCGGACGTGGGCTGAACGGAAGCAGACGATCAACAAACGCGGGCGACTGGAGAACAGGTTGGCACCCAGTCCAGCCGCCCGGCCAAGTGCGGGAGAGCTCGCGCCTGACGGCGCGCGCGTGTCCGCGCTTGTGCTTTGGGAATCTACGCGCACGGGGCCCGGGCGTCAAGAGCCGTGTGCGACCCGCCGTCCGGCGGGGGGAGGAGCGATGGCGCACCAGAGACAAAGATGAGTTCGCATTGGCGGTTCTTCCTCACAGCGGGAGAGAGGAACGATGAACGCTCGAAAGCTTGCAATGGTGACTGCGTGCGCGGCATTGGCGATCGCGCTCACTGTCGCCACAGCTACGGAAGCTGCGACGATCTCCGTGAGCGGCGCGACGCACCTCACGGCGAACGGTGAGTACGACAGAAACCCCTCCGTTGTCTACGACGGCAGCGACTACTGGCTCTTCTGGACGAAGGGCGATGACACCAGTACCGCCGGTGTGCGTACCGGGGGCTACAACCCGGACGCGGACACCTACGTGATCTACTACAAGACGGCTGGAACTCTCACGGGCCTTGCCACGGCGTCCGAGACGAAGCTCGGGCTCTCCGAGACGGCACGCCCCACAGGCTTCGATCAGCGCGTGGTCTCGGCGGCCGTGTTCGGAGGTGACATCTACGCCTTCGCGTCCAGTGGCCAGTCGGGTACCGATCGAGGTCTCTACTACTACAAGTGGGACGGAGCGTCATGGACCGGCCCGACGACTCTCATCGCAGACGCGACGGCTCGCGGGGGGCACGTCAACGTGGCCAGCGACGGCGGCTACGTCTACATCGTGTGGGAGTCCAGTGCGGACGCAAGCTCGGACATGTACACGTGGGATGGCACGACGCTCAGCTCGAAGGTCGACATCAGCACGGACAATCTGGCGAAGGTCACGGTCGACGGCGCGACGCTCTACGTCGTGAGCATTGAGGACGGCACCGGAGATATCGAGGTGTACTCGGCGAGTGCCGGGGCTACACCATCATTCTCGGTCCACTCGACGCCGGTGCCGAGCGGCGGCTTCTACGATCCGTGCATCGTCAGCGACGGGACCGATCTGCACGTCATTACCGCACCTTGGCTGAGCGGGACGGATCAGCAGTATCTCGTCGAGACCGAGTACTCTGGCGGTTCGTGGAGCGCAACGAACAGCGTCACGCTCGGCGGGTACAGCGGCGTGTACTGGTGGGATTACTGGCCGATCGCGTACTACGACGGTTCAGACGTGTATGTGTTCTTCACGACCGAAACCTCGAGCCCATCTTTCAGCGACGGAGAGATCGCGATGCTGAAGATGGACTGGGACCTCGCCACCGACCACTATCTGTACGTCCAGAATGCGGTGGACCAGGCGAGCTCGGGCGATCTCGTCGATGTTGCTGAAGGCACATACGTCGAGCAGGTAACGGTCAACAAGTCGCTCCAGATCGATGGTGCTGGCGAAGGCGTGACCACGATCGAAGCACCTGCGACGCGCACGGGTACAGTTGCGCAGGGGACCAACACCTGGGACTACATCGTTGGCGTCTGGGCGAACTCGGGAACGATCGACGTCTCGGTGTCCGACTTCACGCTGGATGCCGCAGGGCACGGCAAGAGCGCGGGGACAAGTGGTCTCGTCGCTGCCTACCTGTGTGATGTGGATGGCACGGGTGCGGGGCTCTTCGACTGCACGATCGAGGGGTTCGAGGCGGTCGAGTACGAGAGCTGGGGTGCGCGCGTACACGGCGCGTCCGTGTGCTCGGTCGACGGCAATACTCTGACGGACTACACACGTGATGGGATCGTCGTGAACGGCGACGACGGTGCCGGAACGGATCCGACTGTCCTCGTCGCGGACAACGACCTGACCGGCAACGCACTCTGCCTCAACGGCATTCAGGTCGGCTACGGTGCGACGGCCGAGGTCTATGGCAACACGGTCCGCGACCACACGCGCTCCTCGCCATGGGCGGCAGTCGGCCTCTACGCACACCAGAGTCCGGGCGTCGACTTCGGTGCCGTAGGCAGCGGCAACACCGTGACGAACTGCAAGTACGGCCTGGTTCTCGATCAGTCTGATGGCTGCAGTGTTGTTGGCAACGACTTCGACGAGAACCTGTCCTTCCACATTGGAGTCGACGACTCCGACAACTGCACGATTGCCGCGAACACACTCACGTCCACTTCGGTCGTCCCCGACAAGGCCATCGGCATCAGCAACGGCTCTGACGGCAACATGATCGGCGGTACGACGGCCGCAGATGGGAACATCATCGCGATGCCGACGAGCGGTGGTCTCCTCTACGGAATCTACACGGTCGGCACGACCGGGAGCGGCAGCAACACGGTCCGCTACAACACATTCACAGGCGGTACCCGGTTCGTTCAGTGCGACGGCGGTTACAGCGGCACCATCACCGTGCAGGACAACACTGTGAGTGACTGCTCGTTCGCCGGTGTCTACATCAACGGGGGCAGCGGGGTCATCGAGCGGAACACGATGACGAATACCACGCGTCCCGTGGAGTTCTGGGGAGCCGGGAGCGTCACTGTCACGGACAATCTTTTCGACGGTGCCTCATTCGAGGGAATCAACGCCGGCGCCTACAGCGGGACAGTAACCGTGAGCGGGAACGCCTTTGAGAACATCGCGGGCGCCTCGCTGAACAACCATGTCGCCACGCACCTCGATGCATCAGGCAACTGGTGGGGGACCGCCGATGCGACAGGTGTGTCGAGTGAGATCATCGGCACGGTGGACTACACCCCGTGGCTTGGCGTGTACAACGACACCAGCACCGACCCGGGCTACCAGGCCGACTACTCCGTGCTCGGTGTGGACGACTGTCCGCAGACCGGCAGCACCGGGCGCATCACCGAGGCGATCGGTCTGGTCTCCGGCAGCACGATCAACGTCGCGGCCGGTACCTACGCCGAGCGTCTGAACATCACGAAGTCACTCGACCTCATTGGCCCGCAGGACGGTGTCGACCCGACAGCCGCGGGAGCGAGGACGAACCCCGCGAACGAGGCCGTCATCGACATCACGGGCCTCTCGCCGGGCAACCCCAATGTGGCCGTCGAGATCCCGAGCGGGGTGAGCGACGTGACGGTGTCGGGATTCACGGTCAAGGGCAGCCCGACCTCGCACTACGCCGACGAGTCGAACATCCGGGTCTGGGATGACGACGTCACGATCGAGGACAATATCCTCGAAGGATACATCGGCGTGCTCTACAAGGGCGCCGACAATCTTGACGTTCTCACCAACCGCATGGTCGTGAACAAGAACGGCGTGGTGTTGCAGCCGGGCGCGGCGACGAATGCCGAGGTTTCCAGGAATCACTTCACGCTTGGCTCCTCGCCCGCTGGCGACGAGTCGGCCATCTATGCGACGAGCGTCACCGGTCTGACGATCTCGGACAACACCGCAACGGGATTCGTGAATGGCAAGGGTGCAGGCGGAAGCAGCATCACGGATCTTGACATCACCGGGAACACGTTCACGGGCAACAAGGACGCTGTCTCGTTCTGGGGTGCGACGACGTTCGTTTGCATCTCGGGGAACGACCTGAGCAACAGCACGAGATACGGCGTCAGCATCAAGGGTCAGGACATCGACATCTCCAATAACCTCATCAACAGCTGCGGGGATGTCGGCGTCAACATCGACCGTCACACGATCGACACCGAGCGCGTCGCAGTCAATCACAACAGCCTCGTTGGCAACACCAACTACGGCATCTACGTCAACACCGCCTCCGTGACGGAGACCGTCGACGGCGAGATGAACTGGTGGGGCTCGGACACGGGTCCGACACACACCGGGAACTCCGGGGGGACGGGAGACGCCTGCAGCGACGGCGTCGACTACGATCCATGGATCGGCAAAACAGGCGGCGAGAACGTCGTCTGCGTCCCGGATGACATCGAGCTCAACTACTCCGACGATGACGAGACGATCTCTGTCGACTACCTCGGTGGCGCGTCGGACCTCCTCTTCGGATTCTCGGTCACCTTCACGTGGGATCCGGCGAAGGTGTCGATGGATGATGTCGCACCGGGCGACATCTTCCCTGGAGTGGCTGGGACAGACTTCACGTTCTTCGAGATTCCGGGAACAGGTACCCACACAGTCGACTGCACGCGCCTGGGCACGGCTTCCGGTGTGGCTGGTCCCGGCACGCTGTTCACTATCGATCTCAGTGCCGCGGGGTGTGGAAGCGATGCGATTGCCATCACAAGCATCCTATTCCGCGACAACGGCAACGTGCCGCTCACGGGTGTCTACGCCAGCGGCGCATCGATCGAAGTGGATACGGATGTTCCGGTCATCACCAGCCTCACGGTCGACAACCTTGATAATCCGTACTTCGACGACTGGGCCAAGGACGACGACGATCTCGTGATCGAGGCGACGGTCACCGACGCATGTGGCGATGCGGACGATGTGACGGTCGTGGCTGATCTCTCGACGCTGCTGGTCAGCGGCAGCAGCGCCGCCGCTCCCACCGACTACACCGGCGGCACTGCTACGTGGAACCTGGACGACGTCGAGCTAAAGGCTGACGGCGACAAGGTCGTGACGGTCACTGTGACTGACCTCCTGGGCAACAGCTCGAGTGATGACATCACAGTGCATGTCGACAACACAGACCCGGTCGCGGTCACCGATCTCGTTGCGGCTCCAGGCCACAACCAGGCCGAGCTGACGTGGACCAACGACCCGGGTACTTATGACGCCAACTTCCACGAGTACGCGATCAAGAGCCGCTCGTGGGGTGACGCTGGATACCCGACCTACCCCGTGGCCGGCACACCTGCGTACCCGGCGACTGCGGGCGACGGCGATCTGGTCGACGAGAACGTCACCGGGGGTAGCTACACCGCCACCTATGCGTCGGACGGCAGCGAGCGGAGCATTCTCTACTACGGTGTCTTCGCGCGTGACAAGGCAGGCAACTACGGGCCGGCCGGCACCGGAGACCGCTGCACGAACTACTGGCTCGGCGACGTGGCCACGACGCTCGGCACCTGGGGCTACAACGGCCTCGTCAACGCCGCGGACATCGGCAAGCTCGGCGGTGCGTATGGTCAGGCTCCCGCTCCTGGCGTGCCCGGTAACGTCGAGTGCGATGTCGGCCCGACCGATGACAACAGCAGGATCGGAATCCCCGAGCCTGATGACTTCGTGAGCTTCGAGGATCTGATGATCTTCGCGATGAACTACGACGTCGTGGCGCCTCGGATCGTGCCGTTCCTCTCAGATCCGGCCGAGGGCGAACTGGCACTGGTTCTGTCTGCTGCGGGCCAGTCTGGCGACGTGTTGACGCTGGCGCTTCGTCTCGAGGGCAACGTCGGGGACGTCAAGGGTCTCACGACCGAGCTCGAGTTCACAGGGCTCGAGTTCCTGTCGGCCGGCCTGAGCGACGAGATGAGCGCTCCGGTGGCCGACGTGTTCTTCTGGAGCGATGCGACCGCTCACAGTGCGCAGGTCGACGTGGCCGTGCTCGGCACGGACGTGACGATCGGTGGCTCGGGCGACGTTGCGACGCTGATGTTCCGTGTCCTGGATGATGCGTACTCGGTCGACTTCGTGTCGGCCGGGCTGCGCGGGGCTGAGAACGATGACCTCACGGCCGAACTCAAGGGCGTGAGCTCAGACGAAGTCCCAGCGAGCTTCAAGCTGGTCCAGAACACACCGAACCCGTTCAACCCGGTGACGACGGTCGGCTACCACGTGCCGAGCGAGTCGCGTGTGACGATCCGTGTCTACGACGTGACGGGTCGTCTGGTGACGACGCTCGTCGATGGCGTGGTGGAGCCCGGTCGGCACACAGTGGCATGGAACGGGACGAGTGATACAGGCGAGTCGGTCGGTAGCGGCGTCTACTTCTGCACGATGGAGACGCCCGACTACCACGGTTCGCAGAAGATGACGCTCCTGAAGTAGGGGCGAGGCGAGAGGCGAGCGACGGTCGGGGTGCGGCCCTCCGGCGCTCGCCCGTCTGTGCTGTCGGCGCGCTTGAGGGCGGAGGAGACCGTCGGCGCGTGGCCCAGTGACAGCAGGCAGACGAAAGGAGTGTTGGAATGAAGCGCGCATTGCTTCTGACGGCAGCGCTGCTGATGGCGCTGGCCACACCGGCGTTGGCCGACACGATCAACGTGCCGGCCGACTACGCGACCATTCAGGGCGCGGTCGATGCCGCGTCCAGCGGCGACGTCATCATGGTCGCTGCGGGCACGTATCCTGAGCAGATCAAGATCGACGGCAAGAGTCTCGACATCGTCGGCGCCGGGAGTGGCTCGACGATCGTTGAGGCCGTGGATCTGGTCAACAGGACCACCTACACAGTCACGAAGTGGACGGCGGCGACCGAGGACATCGATCCGTGCATCGGGATCGTGGGTCCTGCGACCGTGAACGTCTCCGGACTGACCGTGGATGGACGGGACCTCGGACCCGACCACTTCTACGGCATCTTCTTCCACGATGCCGACGGCTCGGTCGTCGACTGCGTCATCGACGGCATTCTCTACGCGGCTGGTCCAAGCGCGTCCAAGGTGGCGTCCCTTGTTGCGACGCACAGCGAGACTGGTTCGACGACGGTCACATTCCAGGGCAATACCATCCCGGACTTCCAGAAGGGCGGAATCCTGGTGATGGGACCGAACGCCGACGTTGAACTCATCGGCAACACGGTCATCGACGTGCCAACCGGTGCGCTCGCCGGCAACGGCATCCAGATCTCATACGGCGCCACCGGGAGCACCTACCAGAACGTGGTCCAGGGCTCTGCATACACGGGAGACGACTGGGCGGCGACCGGCGTTCTCCTGTTCGAGAGTGGCGACGTCACAATGGACGAAGACGAGGTCTTCAATTGTCAGAGTGGTGTGAACTACTCCGACTGGGGCTGGGTCTATCTTGCACCGACCCAGGTCGTCTTCGATTTCACCGAGCTCAATCTCCACGACAATGACTGGACGCTTGGCGCTCAGTTGAGTCGTGATGGCAGTGACATCGACATCGACATCATCGACTGCGTCGTGACCAACAGCTCCGGTGACGGAATCGATCTGTACGGAACAGGAGTCGATCCGTGGGGTGGTACCTACTACACGGGCTGGGACAACGGCAACCTGACCGCCAGGATCGTGGGTTGCACGATCACCAACACAACCGGGTACGACGGAATCTGGACCAACGATGGTTCGGGCAATCTCACGAACACCTCAGACGTCACGGTCGAGGACTGCCATTTCGAGAACAACGTGTCATCGGCTGTGAACCACGGTCTCCCCGAGACGATGGATGCCGATCTCAACTACTGGGGAGATCCTGACGGGCCGACCACGGCCAAGGGTGGTGGCGCGGAGGCTGGTCTGCGCTCGCCCAGCCCGTTCGGCATTGAGGTTCCGCGTGGCGGTATCGTCGTGGACAAGTACGCGGCCGCGCGCGCTGGTGACGCGGTCTACGGGCCCGTCAACTACAGCCCGTGGTACGCGGCGGCCCCCGGCACTTCCCCCATGCCGCTCGGCACCAACAGCTCGATCCAGGCCGCGATCGACGCGGCCAGTGCGGGTGCGACGATCAGCGTGAGTGCAGGGACATACGACGAGATGCTCGACGTGGACAAACCGCTCACGCTGCGCGGAGCGAACTGGGGAATCCACCCGGCCGTCGGCACGCACCCGACCGAGGTCGTGGGCGCGCGCGGGACCGAGACCGTCCTGAGTCACAACGGTCTCTACGCGCTGCGTCCGTCCGCGGACGACATCACGGTGGACGGTTTTATGTTCACCGGTGACGGCGGCCGCATCATCGACACCTACGATGATGCCAACAACCTCCATCTCACGAACTGCATCTTCGACAACGATGCCGCCTACGCGTCGCAGGGCGTCATCCAGTTCGGTGGCGGCAGCCACACGGGGTTGCTCATCGACTACAACCTCTTCGAGACCGGTGAGATCGCTCTGCTCTATGCGGGCGGCGGTCCGTGGGACGGTCTGACGATCGAGTACAACCTCCTCAACTGCGAGGGCGACGCTATCTTCTGGGCGGGCACTCCGCTCGTTGACGGCGTCATTCGCGGCAACGAGTTCGACGGAACGATCGACGGAACGCCCGGTACTGGCTTCTGCACCGTCAACATTGGTCAGGCCGGGAACCTCCTGGTAGAGGACAACTGGATCCACGACGTCTACTATACGGCCTTCCAGGTCGGCATCATCGGCGGCGATGTTCTCAGCAACGTCTTCGAGCGCGTCTATCCCTACACTGGGTACAACGGCGACTGCTTCCAGCTCTGGGGCGGTCAGTGGGGGACCGCGGTCTCGGACGATGTCGAGTTCAGCGGCAACCGCTTCTACATCAACGATGCACCTGGCATCGGTGAGCCGACGCATGGTGTGCGCCTGCGCGCTCCGGAGGCCCCTGATCCGGGCATCGACGGCACCACGATCATCTGCCGCGACAACCTCTTCATTGACGGCGGCTCGGCGGCGGGCGCGCTCGCGTTCCGTCACGAGGGCGACACCTCGATGTGGGTCGATGCAGAGATGAACTGGTGGGGCGACGGTAGCGGTCCGTACCACGTCTCTCTGAATCCGACCGGTTCGGGCATTGCGTCAGGGGACTATGTCGACTTCGATCCGTGGATCCTCGGCAACATCTACTGCGATCCGGATCCCGAGTACCTGACGGTGGCTGATCCCACGAAGACCATCGCGGTCAAGTATCTCGGCGGCGGCGGCGGTGCGATGTTCGGATACAACATCAGCATCAAGTGGGACGGTTCTGTCGTCAGCACGTCAGCGGCTGTGGTCAACGAGGGCAGCCTGCTCTCCGACATTGGCGGGACGTTCTTCTATGCCGCGCCCGGCACCGGCAACGAGATCATCGTGGACTGCGCGCTGCTTGGCAGCATCGAGGGCGCGACCGATCCGGGGACGCTCTTCACGATCGACTTCACGGGCAGCGCCGTAGGGACAAGCCCGGTGGACATCACGATCCTGAACGTCCGCGATCAGTACAACAACCCGCTGACCGGGTTCTCACCGATCGACGGTACGCTTATCGTCGACGTCTCGACGCCGACGATCGCGGACGTGATGATCCACAACACGACGCTGACGCACACCGACGACTACATCAAGGACACCGACGGTGCGCAGGTGACGGCGACCGTGCTCGACGACGACCCGGCGTTCGGCACCGGCGACATCGTTGCGGATCTCCAGGGTCTGGGCGGCGGCGGTGCCGTCAACCCGGACAGCTACAACTGGACCACCGGTGCCGCGGTCTGGACGATCGCCACGCCTCCGGGGGTGACCTGCACGCCCGCGAACGGCGATGTGTGGGTCTACGTGGACGCGGCAGACGCCATCGGAAACCCCGCCACGCAGGGGAGCGACAAGATCATCTCCGACAACATCGCTCCGACGGCGGTCACGGACTTCGACGCGGCGCCGGGTCACCAGAAGTGCGACCTGTCGTGGGCGATGGGCTCCGACACGTACCTGGACGGCGTGGTCGTCCAGCGGACGGACAACGCCGGCGACTACCCGCTCTATGCGACCTTCAAGGGCGCGTGGCCTACGGTCGATGCGTTCTACGCCGGCGACCACACGCTCGGTACGAACGTCTACGACGGGGCGGGCACCAGCGCCGCGGACGCGGTCGTCGACCGCAACATCTACTACTACCAGGCGTTCTGCTACGACATCGCGCGGAACTACGGCGGCGCGGCCTCCACGGCGCGCGATCTGGCCACGAACTACTGGCTGGGTGATGTTGCCAGCGCGTTTGGTACCTGGGGCTACAACGGGCTCGTCAACGACGACGACATCGACAAGCTCGGCAGCGCCTACCACCAGGCGCCTCCTGGTTCGCCCGAGGACGAGATGGACGTCGGTCCGACGGTGCACCCGGACTACAACAGGCTCGGCCTGCCGTTCCCCGATACGTTCATCGGGTTCGAGGACCTGATGATCTTCGCAATGAACTACGGGATGGTCGCGCCGAGAGTCGTACCGCTCCTGAGCGAGCCGGCTGAGGGTGACCTGGCACTGTCGCTCGAGGAGATCGGTACCGACGCCACGGGTCTGGTGGAGCTTGCGCTTCGGCTCGAAGGCAACCTCGGTGACGTCAAAGGCGTGAGCGCCGTGTTCGAGCTCGACGGCATGGAGTTCATCTCGGGGAGGCTCTCCGACGAGATGAGCTCGCCGGCGGCCCGGACGTTCTTCTGGGCGGGCGACGACCAGGTCGATCTGGCGATCCTGGGGACCGATGTGACCATCGGCGGCTGCGGCGAACTGGCGCGGCTGACGTTCCAGGCGAACACGGACGACTACTCGGTCGGCTTCGCCGAGGCGACGATCCGCGGCGCGGACAACGCCGCGCTGGACGCTGAGCTCGAGGGCTATGCCGCGAAGGACGAGATGCCGAAGGTCTTCGGCCTCGCCCAGAACACCCCGAACCCGTTCAACCCGATGACCACCATCGCCTACAACGTCCCGCAGGAGTCGCAGGTCGCGATCCGCGTGTACGACGTGAGCGGGCGCGTGGTGCGCACGCTGGTTGACGGCGTGACGGAGCCGGGTCGTCACGCGGCCGTCTGGGACGGTCGGAACGACCACGGCGAGCACTGCGGCAGCGGCGTGTACTTCTGCGTGATGGAGACGCCGGAGTACCGCGGCAGTCACAAGATGATGCTGTTGAAGTAGTCACTGCCTCCGGCCCCGGGACGCTCCGGGGCCGGGACCATCCAACCGGGGTCCGGGCCTGCGGGTCCGGACCCCGGGAAGAGCGGGGAGGATGACGTGCGAAGAGCCCAGACACGCGCGCGATGGCCGAACCAGTCGCCGTCGCTCGCGGCCGTCGCCGCGCTGGTCGTCGCGATCGCGGCGATCTCGCCGGCCGCGGCGGACACATGCGTACACTTCGAGCCCTCCGCGACGATCGTCGACGTGGGGGAGACGTTCGCGATGAGCTTTCGCGTCGGAGCGGCGCCCGACTCGATCGCGAGCTTCCAGCTGTATCTCTGGTTCGACCCGACCGTGGTCGAGCTGACAGACGCCATCGAAGGCACGCTCTACGCCGAGAGCGGCACGATGACGTGGTTCATCGCCGAGGAGGAGTACCCCGGCTTCTGGCACTTCTTCGACACCGTGTTCGGCGCCGGCACGCACGTCCTTCCTCCGGGCGAGCTCCTGCACCTCCGATTCACCGCGCTCGCGGAGGGACAGACGCCCGCCCGGATCGATACGGTCCGGATGACGGACATCAGGCGGGAGCCTCTCGCAGTCGCGGGAGCTCAGGACGGCTGGATCTTCGTCGATCCCGTGGGCGTCGCCGAGGACGACGTCATCGCCCCGCAGGTCGAGTCCGTCGCCCCGAACCCCTTCACCACGCGGGCGACCATCCACTTCACCATCCCCGCCGGTCCCGCGGACTGGCGCGTCGAGGTCTTCGATGTCGCGGGGAAAAGGGTGCGGTCGCTTGACGCGCCCGTGGGGTGCGCAGGCGGAGCCGGCAGCGTCACCTGGGATGGCAAGTCCGACCACGGGAGCGACCTCCCATCCTCCGTCTACTTCGTCAGACTGACCGACGGGCGGCGGGAGGCGTACTCGCGCATCCTCAAGCTGCGATGAGACGACACGGGAGCCCGGACGCACCGGGCCGGTTCAGGGCCGGAGCAGGCATCATGAGACACCTGTTGAAGACACTCGGCATCATCGCGCTCCTGCTCGCGCTGGCGCCGCCGGCGTCGGCGGAGCGTGGATACGCGCAGCTCAAGACGATCCCCACCGTGATCAGGGTCGCCGCCGGCCAGACGGGGACGTTCGTCGTGCGGTACGACGGCTCGGACGTCACGCAGGGGCTGCGAGGCTATCACGTCGAACTCACGTGGGACGATGCGATCGCCTTCGTCGGGGATGTGGAGATCGACGTCGTGGAGGGCGATTTCCTCTCGGGCGTGGGAGGGACGGCGTTCCTGGCGGTCGACACGCAGCCCGGCAGCATCGTCATCGACGCCGCCATCCTCGGCGGCACGGAGGGAGCGCACGGCGTCGGTGACCTTTTCAGCGTCACGTTCACGGGGCAGGATGTGGGTGACGGCGTGTCGCTCCTGCAGTTCTCGGAGCTCGTGCTGCGCGATCAGGACAACGCGCCCATTCTCGGGAGCGGCATCCCGGGCATCATCGAGCTCGACAACACCCCGCCCGACGTCCCGGTGCTCGACCCGGAGCCCGAGTTCACGCAGGGGACGACGAACCATGTGACCTGGTCGAACGAGAGCGCGTCCGGTGCGGTCGGCTACTGCATCGAGGCCTCCGAGACGCCCGACTTCGCGGTCATCGTGAGCACGAGCGGGTGCACGCCGTTCACGTGGCACCTGTTCACGGGGCTCACGGACGGGCAGATCTACTACTACCGCGTGAAGTGTCGCGACGATCTCTGGAACACCTCCGACTGGTCGAACGTCGAGCACTCGACGCAGGACGATTCGCCGCCGGCGACGGAGGCGGGGCCGATGGACGCGTACGTCAACAGCGTCACATTCGACGTCCCTTTCACGGAGTTCGACGCGACGAGCGGCACGGACTTCGTTCGCCTCTACTACCGCCTGAACGGCGGACCGTACACGCAGTACGGCGGAACGTACACGACAAGCCCGATCAGCTTCACGGGGTCCGGGGCTGGCGTGTACGACTTCTATACCCGAGGAACCGACAACGTCGGCAACGTCGAGGCGGCTCCCTCGTTCCCCGACGCGACCGTCGAGGTGGATCTCCAGCCGCCGGACGCGGTGACCGACCTCGTGGCGCTCCCCGGACACAACCGGATCCACCTCTCCTGGACCACGCCCGCGCTTCGCGCCGCGCCGGTCGAGGGGACGCTTCTGGTGCGCAAGCGCTGGGCGCCGGGCGCGTACCCCGAGTACGACGATCTCGTCCCCATGAGCGCCTACCCGTCGCACCCGGCGGACGGCACCGTCGTCGCATTCGTGCCTGGGACCGGAGCGCAGTCCTACGACGATGAGGTGTTCACCGACGACATTCGGAACGTCTATCTCTACACGGCCTTCGCGCGCGACGAGGCTGGCAACTACTCGGCCGCGGTCGCGAGCGCGCAGGACCGCTCCACCTCGTATTGGCTGGGTGACGTGGACGACTCGGGCGGCGCCGCCGGAGTCTACGACGGGTTCGTCGATTACTACGACAAGATCGTTCTGTCGCTGGCGTACGACAGCGCCGAGGGCGACCCTCACTACGAGCCCGAGATGGACATCGGGCCGACCGACGACTGGTCGCGCTTCGGCATTCCGCTCACCGACAACGCTGTCGATTTCGAGGACCTGATGGTCGTGGCGATGAACTACGGTCGCGTGGATCCGTCCGGCAAGGCGGTTGCCCACGTGCCTGCAGGTTCGGATTCACGCGGCCCGCTCGCCCTCAGGCTCGCCCGGATCGGAGGAGAGGACGGGCCCGCAACCGGCGTCGTGGACGTGGAGCTCAGCCTCAGCGGAGCGGACGCGGTGCGCGGGTTGTCGGCTGAGGTGACATACGACCCCGGTGTGCTCGCACTCCGCTCGGTGACGCCCGGAGGGGCGGTCGGCGGAGCCGACGGGTTCCTGTGGTGGACCGAGCGCGCGCACGGGACGGTGCAGATCGATTGCGCGGCGATGGGCGAGACGGCGCTTCTGCCGGCCGAGGAGGCCGTGGCCGTCTTCACCTTCGAGATTCTCGGGACGGACGCAGCGAGTGTTTGGGTGGAGGCGGTGAAGCTCCGTGGCCTCTCGAACGAGATGCTCTCGTCGAGCGGCGGCCACCTTGATCTCTCGGCTCCGGAGGCCACTCCGACGCGGACGGTGCTCCACCAGAACGCGCCGAACCCGTTCAATCCGCGCACGAGCATCGCGTTCGAGCTCGCGACGGCCGGGCACGTGACGCTGACGGTCTACGATGCGATCGGTCGCCGTGTCGCCGTCCTTGTCGAAGGTCACGTCGACGCGGGAAGCGGCGCAGTCGAGTGGGACGGTCGGGACGCGCGCGGACGGCCTGTAGGAAGCGGGATCTACTTCTACGTGCTCGAGGCGGAAGGCGCGCGCCACGAGCACAAGATGGTGCTGATGCGCTAGGCCGCGACCGCGAGCGACTGATGCGCGACGATGGAGAGCAGGGCGGAGCATGCGTTTCGGATGGCCGTTCTCGACCGCTCTCGGGGGCGGCCTCAGGGGAGGCTCGGGGGACGATCTGCGTACTGGGCTCGCGATCCAGCCCGAGCCGACCCTCCCTGTTCGAGGATGAGGTGACGCGATGAAAGAGCTCACGATGCGACGGTCCGGTCTTCCGGGCGGAGTGGAGCGTTCGGGACACGCACGGTTCCGCGCCGCCATTCGGCTTTGGACGGTCGCGCTTCTGGCGTGCGCCGCGGCGACCTCGGCGGTCGCTTCGCCGACCGTCTTCGTGCACCCGTCCGAGCTTGTGGTGCAGCCGGGCGAGACCTTCTCCATGAGTATTCGCGTGGATGCGGGGACGGATACGGTCACCTGCTTCCTGACGGAGTTCACGTTCGACGCGGACGTCATAGAGCTCGTGACGGCGTCCGAAGGGAGTCTGTTCGGCATGTGCGGATACGCGACGATGTATCACTGGGATGTAGTCGAGTCGGGGTGTCACTCGTGCAACGACGTGGCGCTCGGGTTCGAGTCGCACGCGCTTCCGCCGGGAGAGCTCGTCGACCTCGAGTTCACGGCGGGAAGCGGGGAGGGCATGACCATCATCGACATCACGACCGTCGATCTCAGGGACATGCGGCGCGAGCCCATCCTGCCGGTCGGGAATGCGCCGGGCATCGTCTTCGTCGTGGACCCGACCGGTGTCGAGGACTCCCCGGAGCACGGAGCCGCGCGTCTCGAGCTGACCCCGAACCCCTGCCGGGACACCGCGGCGATGGCGTGGGCCGCGCCGCGAGGAGCTCGCGGGGCATCGCTCGTGATCAGCGATGTCCGGGGGCGTCTGGTCTGGCACGAGCTGCTTGATGGCGACTCCGGAGTCGTGCGCTGGAACGGGCGCGCGAGAGACGGAGCGCGGACCTCCGCGGGTGTCTACTTCGTTGAGCTCCACTCGGGCGGGGAGACGGTCCGCAGGAAGCTCGTTCTGCTGCGCTAGCGAGGATGCCGCTTCGGTCCGTGTCCAGGGCCCGCGGCGGCTGAGCGAACACGGTGTTCACGACGGCACACGTTCCGAAGGGAGACGAGATGAAGAGGAAAGCGAACTGCATACCGCTGGTGGCGCTGGCGCTTCTGCTCGCGGCCTGCGCGTCGGCAGCTCCCCTCGTTCAGCTGGACCCGCCGGCCATCGCGGGGTGCGAGTTCACGATCGATGTCGTCGTCAACGACGAGCTCGTCGACTTCACGGGATACGACCTTCAGATCGATTTCGACGAGGCGCTCGTGAGCGTGCTGAGTGTGGAGGAGGGCGATCTTCCGGCATCGTACCCCGGGGAGACATTCTTCTACTGGACGGACTCCGGGACCGTATCGAACTCGATTCTGATCAACGGGGCCGTCCTCGGCGGGTCGATCAGCGGGCCGGGCGTGCTCGCCTCCATCACCTTCCGCGGCAACCTCAACGGCACGACACCGCTGAGCTTCCTCTCGGCCGTGTTCCGCGACCTCGACAACCAGCCGATCGCCGTGACGAGCCAGGGCGGCACCGCCACCGTGGACGATGAGGTCACGGTGTCGGTCGTACCCGACGCGTCGAACTGGATCATCGATCAGACCTTCACGCTGTGGCTGGATGTGGGGTCGGGTGTGACGTCGGTGAACGCGTTCACTGTGGACCTTGAGTACGATCCGGCGATCATCGAGTTCCAGTCTGGCGCCGAAGGGACGCTGCTCGACCCGCTCAGCGGGGTCTCGTTCTCGGCGACCGGCGGAGCAGGCGGCGTGACGGTCGAGGCGACCATCACCGGCGGTGACACGGTCGACGGACCGGGAACGATCGCCCTTCTGACCTTCGAGGGCATCGGGATCGGTGACACCGACATCGACATCGTGACCGCGGACCTCTCGCGCTCGATCGCGCCCCCCATCGGAGCGTGCCTCTCCGACGGCGTCGTGACGATCGAGGCCGGAGTACCGGTCGAGGAGCTTCACTGGGGTATGCTCAAGAGCCTCTACCGGTAGCCGGTCGTCCGATAGTCGGTCGTCCAGACGCGGCCCGCGGTTCCCACCCGCGGTTCCCACCCGCGGCTCGCACCCGCGGCTCGCATCCGCGTCGGCGCGGTTCGCTGAGGCGGACGCTGCCGGCCTTCTCCTTGTTCCTCCGCGCGCCATCCTCTAGAATGGCGCCATGCGCACTCACGGACAGATCGTACGCCTGCGTTCCGAGGACGACCTCGAGCTCGTGGGATTCTACGCGGCTCCTGAGGGCGGCGCGCGCCGCGCCGTGCTTCACACACACGGCTTCGCGGGCAACTTCTACGAGAACCGGTTCATAGACCAGGTCTGCGACGCCGTGGTGTCGCGCGGACTTGGCTTCCTCACGTACAACAACCGCGGACACGACTACGTCTCGGACAATCTCCGCGGGAAGGGCGTCGGGACGGCATACGGCCCCGGCGGCGTGGCCTGGGACGTCTTCGAGGACTGCCTCCACGACATCGGCGGCGCCGCGGAGTTCCTCGCCTCGCGGGGACATCGCGAGATCTACTTCGAGGGTCACAGTCTTGGCACCTGCAAGACGGTCTACTATCTCAACGAGCGGCGTGACTCGCGCGCGGCAGGCGCCGTCCTCATCTCGCCGCCCGACATGTTCGGTCTGGCCGCCGAGCGCGCCGGGCGTTCGCTCGATCAGCTTCTCTCGGAGGCGCGCGCGGCCGTCGCCGCGGGAGAACCCGAGCGGGAGATCGACGCTGGAAGGACCGTTCCGATCTCCGCCCGCTCGATCCTGAGCAGCTACGAAGACCCCGCGGTGACCGACATCTTTCCGTTCCGGCTCGGCTCGGACGGAGACTACTCGCGCTACAGCTCGATCGAGGTGCCCATCCTCGCGACCTTCGGTACGGTCGACGAGGCGGTGACGGTGTCCGTCGAGGACGCCGCGGAATTGTCGCGGACGATGGCGACCGGAGCGCCTCGGGTCGACGTCGCGATCGTTGAAGGCGCCAACCACGTCTACTGGGGGCACGAGGACGAGGTCGCGGCTCGCATCGGGACGTTCGTCGAACCCTGAGACGCAGTAATGTTCGCCGCGGGACGCCGTCGAGGAGCCGGGTCGGCGGTCACGGCGATCGCTTCCAGGACGGACACGAGAGGAACGCATGGTCACACTGATCAAAGGCGGCAAGCTCGTCACCGGAGTGGACTCGTATCGCGCCGACGTCCTCGTCGACGGCGAGACCATCACGGACATCGGTCGCGATCTACCGGTACCCGACGGCGCGGAGGTTGTCGACGCGACGGACCTGCTCGTTCTTCCCGGCGTCATCGATCCGCACGTCCACGTCGACCTGGATCTCAAGGGCCATCGCTCATCCGATTTCACCGCGACGTCGCGGTCCGCCGCGCTCGGCGGCGTGACCACGTTCATCACGTACATCACCCCGGAGCCGGGCGAGACCCTCATGGAGGCGGCGGAGGCTCGAAGGCGACAGGGAGCCGGGAGTTCGTTCGTCGACTTCGGGCTGCACGCCTCGCTCGTCCACTGGGATGACCGTGAGGACGAAGAGGTTCGCATCATGGTCGAGTCCGGCATCCCGACCTTCAAGATGTACACCACGTACGCGGAATCTGGTCTGATGAGCACCGACGAGCAGATCTACCACGCCCTGCTTCTGGCCTCGCGGCACGGGGGTCTCGTCGAGGTGCACTGCGAGAACGACTGGATGATCCAGAACAGGATCCAGAAGCTCGTCGACCGGAAGCGTGTCGCACCGGCCGATCACGCGGAGAGCCGCCCCGGCTACGCCGAGGGCGAGGCCGCTGCGGCCGTCATCCGCGGGGCCTACGACGCCGGGACGGCCGTGTACATCGTTCACACGTCGTCGGGCGAGGCCGTTCAGGCGCTCATCGAGGCCGACGACATCGGTCTCGAGGTCTACGCCGAGGTCTGCCCGCACCATCTCCTGCTGGATGTCGAGCTTCTCGAGGGGCCGGACGGACAGCGCTATGCGACGTGTCCGCCGATCCGCAGCGCGGCACACCGAGAGGCGCTCTGGGAGGCGCTCGCGGACGGGCTCATCCAGACGATCGCCACCGACCACGCTGAGTTCACGGTCGAGGCCAAGGACGAGGGCGCCTCAGACTTCAGAGAGCTCCCGATGGGGGTTCCGGGCGTCGGCACGTCGCTCGCGCTGATGTGGGAGTTCGGCGTCATCGGTGGGCGGCTCACCGAGAACGAGCTCGTCGACCGCATGTGCACGCAGCCGGCCGAGATCTTCGGGCTCTGCCCCGCCAAGGGGACGCTCGAGCGCGGCACGGACGCGGACATCGTCCTGTTCGATCCGGCCTGCGAGGTGACCATCGGTCCGCAGACCGTTCAGGGTATCGACGGGTACTCGCCGTACGACGGGTGGCGCGTGTCCGGCTGGCC
>CAZAQL010000010.1:0-31880 GCA_964487295.1 uncultured bacterium
CTAGAGGACATTTATGCTCTGCAGTTAAGAGGACACTTTCGCTTTGCTACAACAGCCTGCGCGGCGCACGTCGACCGCGCGGCGGTCAGAACCGGTACCTCGCCCGCAGGTACTCGAGCCAGCGGTCCCTCCCCGCCCACGCCGGTCCTTTCTCGATGGCGTCCCAGAGCTCAAAGCAGCTCATGGCGACGAACGGCGAACCCGACCCGGCAACTCCCAGCGCGAAGTCCAGAATCTCCCGGCGGTGTCGACTGAAGACCGGCACGGCCTGCCAGTTCGCGGGCTCCCAGAACACGTACAGCATCGTCTGCGGCTCCGGGTCGTCGGCGAACGCGAAGCGGACCGCCAGGTGCTGTGCCACGAGGGCCGCCGCCGGAAGAAGGCGGAACCGCCGCGGTCGCTCGCACATCGACCGGTAGAGGCGCGACCACTCGGGAGAGGCGACTGAGGAGACGGACTCGACCGAGAGTCCGGCAATGCCACCCGGCGCTCGCCGACGAAGCGTCTCCACGAACGCGCACGTGACGGTCAGCACGCCGCTCGGTCCGCGCCCGAGCGCATCGACCCGTACCGGCACGCCCCCGCTCGCCATGCGAAGACGCTTCGCGAACCTCAGAACGTCGAGCGCCGGGAACCCGGGAACGTCGAACAGCGCGGGCTCCGATCGAAACGGGCCGAACGTGTTGACCGCCAGTGCGGCTCCGGAACAGGGGCTCCTGAGCGCCTCGTCCGCGGAGATCACAGGGAGTCCCGTGTCCACGCCCGTGCTCCCGGCGAAATCGAAGCGCACGGACTCGTGGTCCACGCCCGGCCCCAGGTTCTCGCTCACGTCCCGGAGCAAGGACGGCCGTACCGCGTCGAAGCGCGCGTCGGGCCGCACCGCCCTGAGCGCGGCGGCGGCCTGAAGCTCGATCTCAACGGCAAGTGAACTCAGCGACATCCTGCCCTCCGGGTCGCGGCGTGCCGGGCCGGCCCCGGGGCGTGGCATGCCAACGTGGCAAGTCAAAGCCGGGGCGTGGCATGCCAACGTGGCAAGTCATAGCCGGAGCGTGACACGCCGCGACGATGCAAACGAAAGCCGGGACGTCTCACACGAGAGCGTCCCGGCCGTTGCTGTCCTGTGACCCGCGCCGCGAACTAGAAGAGGAAGGCGACGGCGAATCTGTTCTCGCTGCCCAGAGCGCCGAGATCAACGTACGCGTAGTCGAGGCGGAACGAAGCCTCGCTCGTCGGGAACAGGAGACCGAGTCCGAGGGTGAGCCCCTCGTCGGCATCTATGTCGACATCGACGTCGTCGAAGTCATATCGGTACCCGCCGCGGCCGAACACGTAGATGTTCCCAGTGTGGAACGTGTACTCGGCTCCGGCGCTCGTGTGACTCACACCGTCGGCTGTCAGCTTGTACTCGGTCGCGATCACGACGCGATGCGTCACGACGTCGTACACGCGCATCGAGGCTCCGACGCGGTAGGTCGTCGGAAGCGGATAGTCCTCTCCGAACCCCGTGTCGGAACCGGTCCTCGCCCAGCGGTTCTGCGGACCGAGGTTCAGCGCCGAGGCGCCGAGGCGCAGGTTCCGGAACCTCGTCTCATAGAGGACGCCGACATCACCGGTCATCCCCTCACAGAAAGCGTCGGCCATCCCCAGGTGGTACCACCTGAGCGTCGTGCCGACCGACAGGCCGCCGCCGAAGTCCCAGCAGTAGCTGGCGCCGAACGCCATGTCACCCGCGTCGACCTTGTCCAGGATCCCGATGCCGAACTCGCTGTCCGGATCGTAATACTCCGTCTTCTCGTCGTACGGACTCATCTGCATGACGGACCAGCTGAACGCGAAGACCCCGCGAAGATAGCTGTGTCGGAAACCGTAGCTCAGGTGCTGGAACGAAAGCCCCGCCGCCCACGACGTGCTGTTGATGTGGATCTCACTGCCCTCGAGGAACTTGAGGCCGGCGGGGTTATAGAACGCGCTCATCGCGTCATCGGCCAGCCCCGTGAAGGCACCGCCCATGGCGACCTGACGCGCCCCGGCGTCGACCTCGAGGAAACTCGCCAGGTGCGTTCCCGCGCCCTCGGCGAGAACGACCTGGGGGATACAGAACATCAGCGCCAGAGCACCGATGAGGAACAGGTGTCTTCGCAAGTGAGCACTCCTTTCGGACTCCTCTCGCGACTCCCGGCGGAGGAGCGCTTCTCATGCGGGGCGTTCGCGTCCGGACGCGACTAGAACTGGACGACCAGGCCCATTCGGTGAACCACACCCAGATAGCCGAAGTCGCTGTAGCTGTAGTCCACCTGGACGTCGCCGAATGAACCGACGCCGACCCGGGCGCCGCCGCCGAACGTATAGCTTTCCTCGTCGTAGTTGAGCTTGTACCCGGCGCGCACGAAGTACATCTCGTTGAGCGCGTACTCCGCGCCGACGTTGATCTTCTCAGATGTGTCGGACGGGTGGCGGAACTCCGCTGCCGCGGTGACCCGCTGTCCCGGCGTGTCGATGACGTTCATCGAGACGCCGAACTTGAACGTCGCCGGCACGGGCACGTCCTCCTCGATGTACTTCCCGCCCGCACCCATGTTCTGGATGGCCAGGCCCACCTTGAGCGACCGGAAGCCCGTGTCGTAGAGGGTTCCGAAATCGATCAGGAAACCCTCGACGTAGTAATCCTCGAGACCCTCCACGCCGAGAACCGAGAGGTCCCCGAGCCCGGAGTGCATCCACTTGAGCGTTCCGCCCGCGGAGAACTTGTCCGTGAAGACGCGCGCATACGTCAGTCCGACCGCGATGTCGCCGCAGTCGAAGTCGACACCCACACCCTGCGGCTGATCCGCGGTCAGCACGGGCATCGGATCCATCGACAGTGTCGTGACGCTCACACCGACGATCCCCTGGATGAAACCGGGTCGCATCGCGAACCCGACGAACTGGTGAGAGATCTCCGCAGGCCAGGTCCCGTAACTGAAGCTGACCGTCGGCCTCGTGATGGATCTCAGACCCGCCGGATTCCAGTACAGCGACTCAATGCCGTCGGCCGCGCCCACCATCGCCTCCCCCATGCCCGTTCCGCGCGGCCCGGCTCCGATCTCCAGGAACTGGAAGCCGACCGTGCCGACCTTCTCGAACATCTCCGTCGCGGATGCCGGCGAGGCCAGCAGCGCGATGGTGAGCAGGGCCAGTAGAAGCTTCCTTGTCAAGGACATCCTCCTTCCGCCGGTCGGCTGGCGTGTCCGGTCTCCGCCGCCGGCACCTCTCGTTCGATCACTTGATGATCGCGAACTTGCCGATCTTCTCGCCCACCGGCGAGTCGATGTGATAGATGTAGAGCCCGCTGACGATGATCTGGTTGTTCCGGGAGATCATGTTCCAGCAGGCGTCGCCTCCGGTCTCCTCGGCGTCCGGATAAAGCGTCTGCACGAGCTCGCCACCGAGCGAGTAGATGCGGACGATCGAATCCCGCGGAAGGTTCTGGAAGCAGACCTTCTCACCTGTCGGGTCCGTGTCGTCGGGAGCCAGATTCCAGCGAGCCATGTACTCGTGATTCACGTACGGGTTCGGAACGACCCGTACATCATCCAGCTCCGTCTGCGGAGCCGAGTTCGGCGTCACGAGCGTCTTGTTCTGCGTGTACTTCCCGTAGTGGTAACCCTCGGCCGTGCTGTCGTAAGCCGTCACGGAGTACCAATAGGCGAACCCGTTCTTCACGAGCGTGTCCGTGAACGCGTACTTCCCGATTCCCTCGAGACCGCTGTCCCACTCCTCGAGCTCGACGCCGCCGTCCGAACGGTCGATATCGAGAATGAGCTGCCAGTCCTGGTCTCGAGGCTCGGTCGACTCTCGCGTCCACCCGACGGCCTTCCAGACCTGGTATCCGTAAAAGTCGCGAATCCCCGTGAGCGGGTCGTTGAGCTCCTCGGGGTAGTCGTCCCACTCGATGCGGACGAACCGGTCACCGACGGTCATCTCCTGATTCGGCGGCGGAGGCGGCGTGTCGGCGACCCAGTTGATCCTGACGCTCTCGGGCTCGCCCTCGCAGTTCGGAACCTCCTGCCAGATGCCGTTGTAGATCTGCTGAGCGGTCGCCGCGTTCTCGAGCATCCCCTGGAAACCTCGTCCCAGGACGAACGCATACTGGAACTCCAGCGTGTCGCCGGGAGCGATCATGTTGAACGGTCCCGCGGACAGAAGAAGCCGGTAGTCCTGCGGCGCATCGGCGTTCCGGCCGATGTTGACGTCCCACTCGTCCTCCTCGTCGACCTCGCCGTCGTTATCGTTGTCGTACCCGTCAAGCGTCGGGAAGTCGGCGCTGTAGCCGAGCGTCTCTGCGCCCGTCGGGGTGATGAAGCCGCGCAGCAGACGATACCGGTCCATGTCGTTGTCCGGATCGAGGCCGATCGACCAGATCTGGAACGCGTGGACGCGGACCTCCTCGGGCGCCGGAGGGAAGTCCGGAGGATCCTCGCCGGTGTTCCAATCCTCTTCGGCGGTCGGGTGACCGAGGAACATGCACCCGATGTAGCCCTGCGCCACGTTGCCGTCCTGCCCGTACGGGTCGTCGTACATGTAGCAGAGCGAGATGTCCAGCGTGTCGAAGTCGGCGGGGTTGTTCGGGTTCTGGTTGATCATGACGGTGTCGATGTACCCGCCGCGGTCGTCGCTCCAGTAGAACAGGTCGTTGTTGTCCGGGCCCGCGTCGGCGTCGACCATGAAGCCGACGTACGCCATGCGGATGGTGTCTTCACCTACGTTGACGACCTGGTAGTTGATACCGACGAAGTCGTCGGTCTGCTCACTCGTCCACTGATAGCTCTCCTGGATGACCTTGAGCCCGAGGCTCCGGTGGAGGTCGATCGTCGCGCCCTCGTTGACGTCCTCCTCGTACGTGTCCTCGTAGACCATCCGGAACATCTGCTGCGAGATCGCGGCGAAGTCCTCGTCGATCAGCCCGTCCCCATCGTTGTCGATGCCGTCGATCGGATCCTCGTCGTACCACTCGAAGGGCATTTCAGGGTCGAAGACGTGGTCGACGCAGTCACCGTCGTCGTCCACGAGGCGCGTGCTGTTCGCGCCGCCCTCCCACGCCTCGTAGATCGTGGCGAGCAGATCGTCGGGGTCCGGTCGGAACTCGGTCTGGTAGACGGCGGCCGAGACGAGCGTGTCCGGCGGCGAGGCGAGCTCGTACACGCCGTTGATCGGATCCGTGTAGATGCGGTCCTCGAGAATTCCTCCGACCCACAACCCGGCCGCGTAGAGATACTCGTTATTGCTGCCGGCCGGCCACTCGCACGACGGGTTGTTGAGGTCGCCGCCGAAGCGACCGAAGAAGCCCAGGTTGCTCACGTGGAGGAGCACCTGCCCGACGTTGTGATACCAGCCGTAGTAGATGTAGATACGGCTCTGGAGGTCCCGCATGACCTTCTCGTAGCGCGCCCTGTCGTTGACATCCATCCTCGCGGCCGCGTCATCCGACGTCAGCGTACACAGCGTCGCCGTGATGAGCGCTACGAGGACGAGCGACAGAAGCGCCCTTCCGATCGGCGCGATCCGCCGTCCCTCGCCCTGTGCCATCCTGCCAAATCCCATCAAGAACCTCCGTGCACTGATGCTGGCTCGCCGCTTGAGAAGAGCCGGCCCGGGAAGCGAACCGCCGGCGCCGGCCTCTCTCGCGCTCGCGACTACCAGTCGATGGCGATGCCGACTCTGATGACGCGACCCTCGATGTAGACCGACGGATCGTTCAGAGGCTCAAGCACCTCTCTGCCGTCGGGGTCCGTCTCGAGATACGCGCCACCGAGATTCCCGGTCTCCGTATAGTACTCCGCGCCATACGCGCCGAGACCGGTGATGTTCTTCTTGTCGAAGACGTTGAGCGCCTCGAAGAACAGACGGAACTCACGCCCGTAGAGCTTGTACTTCTTCGTACCCCTGAGGTTGACCATCGTGTGCGAAGGCAGCCTTCCGGAGTTGACGTCCTCCGGATCGATCTCCTTCTGCCCCAGGAACGTCGGTGTGTACGGCGTGCCGCTGCCGTAGTTGTAGTCGAACGTGACCTCCCAGTTGCCAGGGTCGCTCACGAAGAGGAAACCGGTCACGGTGTGCCGCTCGTCCCAGTTGAGCGGGATCTCCTTGAGCGGCTGACGCGGCAGACCGAGCGCCTCGGCGTTCGCGCCCTGGTTCTCATCGGAGGACACACCCGTGGCTCTGAGCCACGTGTAGGTCGCATTGCCCGAGAAGTAGTTCGAGAACCGCTTGTTCAGGCTGAACTCGACGCCCTGTACCGACGCGTAGTCCTTGTTCACGTACGGATAGACCACGCCCTCGGTCGGTCCGCGGTCGTACTCCTCGGTGGCCAGAAGCCCGAAGATGTCCTTGTAGAACCCGGTGACGTCCATCGCCACGTTCTGCGAGAACTGATGCTCGGCGCCGAACTGGTAGGAGACGGTCACCTCAGGCTCGAGACCCGAGTAGCCGATGACGCGCCCGGCCGAGGCGTTCTCGATGTCCTCTCCGGCCTCGTAGTAGGCGGTGAGGTGCGGCATCTGGTAGAACCGGCCGTAGTGGAAGTGAAGCGCGTCGCGATCGGAGATCGGGTGCGCGATACCCAGACGCGGGCTCAGCACCGCGTCGATGCGCTCACGCCAGATCTGGTGCTCGCCGATGCCCGACGACGGGCCCGGATCGGCCCAGTCAAGCCTGAGGCCCGCGCGGACGATCATGCCCTCGTAGCGCATGCGGTCCTGCATGTAGAGCGCGCCGTTCGCCGGGAAACCCTGGTAGATGTTGTGCCGGTACTGCTCGTCCGTGTTGAGAGCGCGGTCCCAGTCGAAGAACGTGAAGTTCGGATCCAGCGTGTCGCCCGCACTCGGGACGAGCGCGCCGAGACTGAGCTCCGTGACGTCGATCTCGTTGTAGATGACCTCGAACCCGGTCTTGAACTGGTGCGTGTCGCCGATCTGGTTCGTGAGGTCGGCCTTCGCGGTGGTCGCGGTCGTGACCTGCTGCGACCAACCGAGGTTGTCACCCCACGTGCGGAAGTAACCGGTCTCGGGGTTGAGATCGTTGTCGGAGTCGGGATCCGTCGTGCGCGTGCCGCCGACGTACGCCTGCCACCAGTAGTCGTTCGGATCCTCGTACAGCCAGAAGCGCTCCTCGGAGCTGAACTGCGCGATCTTCACCGTGTAGAACATCTGGGGGCTCACGGTATCGCGCCAGACGAGCTTCTTCTGGTTGAACTGGTTCCAGACCTCCGGTGTGTGCTGGGCAGCGTTGTAGTAGTGGTAGGTCGAGTCGAGACGGACGTGCGACCAGTCCTCGTGCTCCTGCGACCAGTACCCCTCCCTCGAGTAGCTGTGGCTGTAGAAGTCGCGGATGTTCTGAGAGATGAGATACTCGGCCGTCAGCTTCTGCGTGGGCGTCACGAAGAACGAGAGCTTCGCCTGACCCGAGCCGAACATGTTCTGCCGGTCGGTCCACTTGATGCCGCCGGCGAGCTCTGAGGTCTCCCGCTCCTCGGCGGTCTTGAGATACGTGTCGGAGAAACGCCCCTCGCCGGAGACGTAGTAGCGGATGTCCTCGGTGAAGAGCGGACCGCCGAATCCGAACGCGAGGTTGTCGAAGTTGTCGAAGGTCTTCTCGGGGGCGCCGTAGTCGTCCGTCATGTAGCGCATCTCACCCGAGAACTGCCGGCCGCCCTCGCGGGTCTGGAGATTGATGACGCCGGACTGCACGTTGCCGTACTCGGCGTCGAATCCTCCCGAAAGCAGGTCGAACTCGGAGAGCGACGAGAGGCTCACCTCGAGGCCGCCGCCGCCGGTAGCGCTGTTCGAGATCGCGATGCCGTCGACGTACATCTTCACCTCGGACGAGCGCCCTCCCCGGACGTGGATCTCGCCGTCGTGGAGCACGACACCGGGCTGCGTGGCGATCGCCTCCTCGACCGTGTTGATCGGCCTGATCCGCGCCTCCTCCTGATCCATCCCCCGTCGGGTCGACGTGTCCTCCGTCTCGATCATCGGACGCTCGGCCTCGACCACGACCTCCTGGCCCTGGATCACGACCGGCGTGAGCACGAACTCGACCTCGGTCGAGCGATCCGGCTCGACGACGACGTTCGTGACCTGCTGGGTCTCGTACCCCATGAACGAGGCCTGCACGACGTAAGTGCCGACCGCGATGTTCTCAATGGTGAACTCGCCGTTGTTGTTCGTCATCGCGCCGTACGGCTGTCCCATGATGGACACGTTGGTGTACGGCAACGCCGCGCCGGACTCTCCGTCTGTGACGCGTCCCACGATCTGCCCGGTATCCTGCGCGAACGCGGGCGCGGCGAGCGCAAGGATGCCGAGCATCACGACCGCCGCCACGTACACGAACGCGGACTCCCGGGACTTCTGTCTCGGTAGTCTCATCGCTTTCATCATCTCCTCGGGGGGTTCCGGCACGGAAATGCCACCTCGACGCCTGCGAGAAGGCGAGGGGCGGCCGCTCATCGTTCTCCTACTCGGCATGGTACAACCGGACCCGGGTGTTGTCAACAGCTTTTTCCTTGGTCTAACTCAAGACAGCATACTCAGTTGCGAGCGTTTTTGCGGTCTCCTCCTCCTCCGCTGTGAGACCCGCCTCATGAAGTGAAACACCCCACGCGCGGGCGAATCCCTCGCGCACGGCCTCCGCGACCTCCGGGAACCCCACCGGGCGCCCCAGGAGCGCCGAGAGGTTGGTCGTCTTCGACGCGAGCAGCCGCCTCACACGCTCGCGACGACGGGCGTCGTCGAGCAGCATGACCTCGGAGATCCGCTCGTGGGTCGGGTCCGTCAAGAGCGACCCGTGCTGCAGAACCCCTCGGCCCACGCGCCGTTGCGCGCTTCCGACGAGTTTGCGCCCGTCGACGACGATCTCATAGCGACCCGCGCTGGCGAAGCAGGGCGGCGCCGCGCCGCCGCGCGCGACCGCCTCCGTCCGGACCTGCGCCAGCTCGACCCTGATGCCCAGGAGTCCGAGACCGGCCGCGAGCGCCCGAGCGATCGCCTCGTACGCCTGCATGATGGATGTCCCCAGCGGCGGCTCGCCGGCCGGCCCCACGACCGAGTAGGTCAACTCTCCGGCGTGAAGCACAGCCCGACCACCGGTCGGCCTCCTGACGATGCCGAACCCGGCCTCCCGGACGGCCCCGAGATCGAACTCCTCTTCAACGCGCTGCGAGTATCCGAGGCTCACGGTCGGCGGGTCCCACGCGAAGACCCGCACCGTCGGCTGCGTTCCGCCCCGGTTGACTCCCACGAGAAGCGCCTCGTCGATGGCCATGTTCGTCGTGCCGTCGAGCGCGCCCGAGTTGAGAAACCGCCAGGACGCCATCAGCGTTCTCCAGTACCCGCGGGTCGGTCGGCACACCGGAGGAGCACATGCCGGTCAAGGACAGAGCGGCGCGGACCCGCGCCCGTTCGCCGGTACAGGTCCGCGCCGGAGAAGCGAGCGCGGCCCGCCACGCGCAGGACCGCCGCTCGGTATCCTCGTCACTCGATGATGTGCAGCCAGTCCCGCAGCATGAACTGCATCCGTCCGATCAGAAGCGAAACGCGCCCCATCACGGTGTATCCGAACGACGCCCCGAACGCCACCATCAGAAACCAGATGCCGAGCTTCGCCGTCCCCCCGAGGAACCCCTTGTGCTCCTTCGAGAAGAAGAAATAGATGAGCGTCGAGAAGACGCCGATGACGGCGACGGCGTTGAGGATCACCATGAGCGGCCCCCCGCTGTTCAGCGGCGTCCGCATCGTCGCGTAGATCTGCGTGACCAGATCGGCCTGGGCGAAGCCCGTGATGTTCACGGCCGAGTACATCCCGACGATGAAGCCGAGCGCCCACCGCGAGAGCCATGACAGCTTCGGGAAGAAGCGGAGGAGCATGAAGACGGCGAGGATCCCGGGGATGATACGGATGAGCTGGACGGGGTCGCCGCTGTCGCCCGGAAAGAGCGGGTGGATGAGCTTCGGCATGATCGTCTCGTGGTACAGAAGCGACAGGAAGTAGGCGGCGCCGAGCCCGACGAAGAGGCTCTCCGCGAACTTGTAGAGCGGGTTGTCCTTGTAGAGAAAGCTGTAGATGCAGATCGTCAGAATGGCGGCGATCCACACTCCCCAGACGGCGGCGACGGAGGAGTCCTGGGGAACAGCGAAGAGCGATTGCAGCCAGTCCAAGGTCTTCCTCCCTGCGTTACCGGGCCTCTGTCCGTGACGAGCGCCGCGACGCGAAGTACGCGATGTTGCCGATGATGATGAACAGGACGATCAGCGCGTGGACGACCGACTGCGCGTCCATGCCCGCCGTCGCATCTCCGGACTGCCCGAGCAGGTTCTCGTACTCCGCCGCGCCCTTGAGGCCCCCGAGCAGCCCGACGAGCTGTCCGCTCTGGACGTACGGGTAGAAGTTCGGGGCGCTGACGGCGGTCACGCCCGATCCGAGAGCGACGTCGAACCGCCCCTGCACCTGCTGCACCCACTCCCGGGTTCCCGGGGTGCCGGCTGAGATCTCCATCACGAACGCGATGTCCTGGAAGTTCCTGACCTCCTGCATGAGCGGGATGTCGCGAACCGGCTGGCCCGAGTAGTCGGTCGGGAACGTGTTCGGGATGCTCGCTCCCATGCCGAGCATCGCAACGGTGCCGCCGGCCATGTAGCCGAGGTTGACGTAGTCGACGCCCTCGACCTTCCCGAACTCCGCCGCGAGCGGCGTCAGCGCCCGCTCCACGAGCGGCGGCGAAGCCGGCCAGAGACAGGCGATGACCACCCTGAGGTCGTTCCGGAACGCGTGCCGGAGAAACGTCTCCGTCATCGGCTGGAGCTCGGGCATGGTGTCCGGGCTGTAGTCGCCCGCGAGCATGACGATCGACCCGGCCGGGATCTCCTCCACCGTGTCGTACAACCTCTGGACCGGCGGCGAGACGTCCATCGGAAGACTGAGAGGCTGCACGAGCGGCCAGATCACGGCGGCGAACACGAGAACGAAGATGAAACGCCGGTCGATCCTTCTGAGATCAAAACCGTTTCCCATGTGCTATTTCTCCCCGCCGAGATAGGACCGTTCGATGCCGAGGATCACCCTGAGGCCCATCGCCATCACGCCCAGCGCGGCTCCGATCTGGATGCCGCGGAAGGCGGCCATGTTCGGATACTCCATGATCGTCTCGGTCAGCCACGGCAGCGTCGCCTTCTCCGGCAGCGCGCGCGTCAGGAACTGGCCGAGCGGCACCCTGCCGAGCATGACGATGATCGCGGCGACGAGCAGAAGCCCGGCCTCCGGGGAACGGAGCCGGAAAGCGCGATATGCGGCCGAGGCGATGAAGAAGGCCAGGAGGGAGAACATGGTCCCCTGCAGCGGGACCTGCATGTTCATGTACATCCAGTTGAAGGGGGATCCCTCCGCGATCGTGCCCCACGGTCCGCCGAAGGAGAGCATGACGACCATCGCCACGAGCGTGATGATGCTGTAGATCCATCCCTCACGCCGCCGCGCGATCTTGTGATAGTGCACGCGAATGAGGTTCCCGACGCCGAGCAGGATCGAGGCGGCGATGACGATCGTGCCCCACTGCTTCATCTCCTCGGCCCAGCTCGAGACGGCGTGGTGGGGGACGAAGAAGTCGACGAGCATGAAGAGCCCGACCAGGAACGTGATAAGGAGCGGTATCTCCCGTCTCATCTGCTCTCCCCCGCTACTGCGTGTTGAACCAGTGCATGAAGTCCGGGAACCCGACCATATTGAGGATGATGCCGAGCGCCATGAGCGCGATCGTGATCACCTTCATCCAGTCGGACCCCTTGAGTCCACCCAGGAGCTTCGGCTCACGCGAGAGGTACGCGCTCGCCGCATAGAGCTCCTCGCCCATCAGCGTGAAGTCGCAGGCCGTCACGAAGAACGGGAGCTGCGACACCATCGCGGTGCCGGCGACCTGGATCGCGCCCGCCTCGAAGCCGGTCTCGGCCAGAAGGAGGGACTCCGCCCAGAACGCCCCCATGTACAGGTTCGCCGCCGGCTTCTCGCGAAGCATGATGCCGTTGACCGCCCCGGCGAACGCGAACTGCGCGTCCGAGAGATAGCGGATGTTGTCGGGGTTGTACCCGTCGGGCTGACCGACCTCGGTGTAGGCCTGCTTCACGATCTCCTCGGCCGCGGACATCACCACGGCGCGCGCCGTCGGGACGATCAGCGGCGTCTCGTAGCGCGCGGTGATCTTGGCCACGTGCGAGAGGATGGTCAGGCTCGCGATCGTCATGATGTTGTCGATCTCGCCGATGCCCGGCACGTAGAGCACGGGGCGTCCCATCTCGGTGGCGCGGCCGACGGCCTCCTCGATGGCGTTGAGGCCCGGGATCCGCCGCACGAACAGCTCGGACCCGCGCTTCGCGAGCTGTGTGAACGTCAGCACGAGCCCGAAGAAGACGATCATAAGCAGCAGGATCGATATGCGGGAACGCTGGAAGAGGTTCGTCCGTCCGGCGACCGGATCGCAGGTGACCGGCACGGACTCGTTCGTGCCGTCGAACGCGGTCACGCTGTAGAAGTACTCGGCGCCCGGCTCCAGCCCCTGGTCGACGTAGCTCGTGCGACCGGCGGGGAGCTCCGCGACGATCTCGCCCGGCGAACTCGCCGTCCGCGAGCGCCACAGCCGGTACGCGATGACGTCACACTCGCCGCTCGTCTCGTCCGGTGACGGCTCCCAGGTCACCTCGATCTTGTCCCCCGCGTCCGCGGAGTCCAGGTAGTCGACCGCCGTGAGCCCGAGAGGCGAGCCGGGCGGGATGGTATCCGGCGCCGCGTCAATACCCTGGATCAGCTCGGTGATCGGCAGCTCCTCCGTCTGCGCGACGCCCGCAGCCGGAAGCAGCGCGACAAGCAGCGCGGCCGCCGCGAGCGTGAGACAGGTTCTCTGCATGAGCACTCCCCCGGTTGGACCCGGCGCGGCGACGCTAGACGCGACCGAACAGCGGAAGCAGCCAGTCGTTCAGCAGGAAGTCGACGCGGCCGATCAGAAGCGAGATACGGGCCATCACCGTGTAGCCGAATGACGCACCGAAGCCGACCATCAGGAAGACGATGCCGGTTCGGGCCAGGACGCCCAACACGCCCTTATGCTTCATCGAGAAGAAGAAGTACGCGAGCGTGCCGAGCAGGCCGATGACGATCAGGACGTTGTTGAGATTGTTGAGCGGCAGCGCGTTCGCCCCGATCTGGCGGATCACCCTCGCCTGCATGACGGGCGAGATGCCCAGTCCGGCGTAGCCGCCCACGTAGATGCCGAGCGACCATCGCCCCATCCACGCGATCTTCGGGAAGAAACGGGTGTAGAGCAGAAGCCCGAGGATCCCTGGAACGACGGCGAGCCACCATGCGCCGCTTCCAAGAGCGATCGGCTGATCACCCAGCCTGAGCTGGAAGACCGGCGAGATGACGTTCGGATCGATGTAGTTGTAGTAGTAGATGACCAGGAAGTACCCGGCCGACACGCCGACGACGACGTGCTCCGCGAATTTGTAGAACGGGTTGTCCTTGTAGAGGAAGCTGTAGACGCAGAGCGTCAGCACAGCCGCGATCGTGATAAGAAAGAGTTCCATCAGTGTCCTCCGGCGGCTCGTGGAGTCCGGCTACGCAGACTCGAGTTCAGCGAGCTTCTTGCGGCGCCGTGCGCCGAAGTACGCGATATTGCCAACGAAGATGAGCACGATGATCAGGATGTGGATGATCGACTGCGAGTCCATGCCCTGAACGCCCTTGTCGGGCCTGTCGATGCATACCTCGTACTCCGCCGCTCCGCGCATCCCGCCGAGGAGACCGGTGAGCGAGCCGGAGCTGAGATACGGGTAGAAATCGGTCGCCATGACGGCCGTGACGCCCGCCGCGACCGCCTGATCGTACGGCTGGTTCGCGTAGTAGATCCACGATTCCGCGAAAGCGGCGCCGCTCAGCGTGATGGCGAGCGCGATGTCGTCGTAGTTCGTCACGCCGTCCATCATCGGGATCTGGCTCAGCGGCGTCGGAGGCTGATTGGCGTCCTCAGGAAACACGTTCCGGATGTTGACGCCCATCTGCAGAATGACCGCGGAGACGCCCGGCTGGAATCCAAGGAAGACCCAGTCCTTGTGCTCCTGCGGACCCAGCACGCCCCGCAGGCTGTCGCGCTCGGCCTCCGTCAGCTCCACGCCGGCGTTCGCCTCGTACTCGTCGACGGCCTCCTCGATCATCTCGCGCGATATCCGCGTGACCGCGTCCTGCGCGAGGCCGAAGCCCGCCGGCTGGAGCGTCATGACGATGACGTTGACGTCCTTGGAGAAGGCGTGACGGAGCAGCGCCTCGGTCATCGGCTCGAGCTCGGGCATCGTCGACGGCGCGTAGTCGATGGAGAGAAGAAGCGGCGTGCTGTTCGGCTGGATGGCGTCGACCGCGTCGTAGATCTGCTGGACCGGCGGCGTGACGACCACCGGAAGCCCCATCGGGAAGAGGAACGGGACGACCACCGCCACGGCGATCGCAAGGAAGATCCACCTCCTGTCGATCGCAAGCATCTTTTCAAACACGTTCATGAAGAACCTCCAGGCGCGCGTGCGCTCGTCGGAATCGGCCTAGTCTTTGCCACCCATCCACGCACGCTCGATGCCGAGCATGATCTTGAGCGCCGTGGACATCATCCCGAGGCCGACACCGATCATCACGCCACGCTTCGACGCGAGGTTCGGCACATTCAGGATCCACTGCGTCACCGCCGGGATCGACCGGTGGATCAGGTCCCCGATCGGAACCCGCCCGAGCATGACGATGCAGGCGGCGACCAGAAGCAGGGTCGCCTCGAGGGTTCTGGCGCGGAAGGCGCGGAAGGCCGCCGACGCGATGTAGAAGGCCAGCAGCGAGAACATGGTCGCCTCGATCGGCACCTGGATGTAGTGGAACATCCGGTCGAACACGGACCCTTGCGAAGTGCGACCGGGGCCGAAGAAGCCGAACCCGATCATGAGCGCGAGCCCGACCAGCGTCACCCAGGAGAACCCCCTGTCGTCCGACCGGTTCCTGATCTTGTGGTAGTGCACCCGGACGAGGCTCACGGTCCCGAGCAGGAACGCGAAGGCCAGGAGCGTCATGAGCCAGCTCAGCAGTCGCTCGTACAGCCCCTGGACCGTCGGGTGCGGGATGAAGTACTGCACCGCCATGAAGAGCCCGGCGATGAAGCACAGAAACAGCGGTATCTGGCGTCGCATCATAGGTCGTTTCCTCGCTTTGCCGGCATTCGGGCGTCACGGGGTCTCCCGGTCGTCCCGGCGCCACCTTCGGGGCGCGCCGCCGGCGCTCGAGGCGTCCGCCGGGTCCGGCGGGCCGCCTGCGTCACCGTTACCCCGTCACGAAGAGGGGCGCCATGAAGTTCGTCTCGATCACACCGGTCGCCGCCAGCGTAGCGACGATGACCGCCGCTACGAGAAACAGGCCGGCGATGAACTTCACGGTATCCTGACCCTTGAGACCACCGAGGAGCACCGGCTCCCGCGAGAGGTATGCGCTCGCCGCGTAGAGCTCCTCGCCGATCAGCGTGTAGTCGCACGACGTGATGAAGAACGGCAGCTGCGTGACCGCGTCGGTCCCGGCGATCTGGATCGACCCGACGGACGCGCCGGTCTCCGCAAGCACGAGAGACTCGGCGTAGAACATGCCCATGTAGAGGATCGTCGCCGGACGCTGGCGCACCATGATGCCGTTGACGCCCGCAACGTACGCGAACTGGCTTCGAGTGAGGTAGAAGACGTCGTCCTCGTTGTACGCGTCAGGCCGACCGGCCGCCGCGCACGCCTCCTTCACGACCTCCTGCTCGACCGACATGACGATCGGGTCGGCGCAGGGGACGATGAGCTTCGTATTGTATTCGGCCGTCTTCTTGGCGACCTCGCCGAGGATGTTGATCGCCGCGATCGTCGCGACGTCCGACACCGACGAGAGGCCCGAGATGTAGAGGATCGGCTTCCCCATCTCGGTGGCGCGCCCGACGGCATTGTCCATCTCGTCGAGCCCCGCCAGGCGCCGGATGAAGAGGTTCTTCCCCGACCGGGCGGCCGTCACGAAGTAGACGATCGCGACGACGAAGATGATCACGGCGATCATGACGTTGACGCGCCCGTGATGGAACCACTGGGGCGATGCCACGGCCGGTCCGATGACGCCCGTCATGGTCTCGCGCCCGCCGGCGTCGATGGCCGCCAGACGATAGTAGTACTCCTCCCCCGTCTGGACGCCGCTGTTTCGGTACTCGGGCCGAAGTGGTATCTCCCCCTCCGGCAGGTCGGCGTCCGGCTCGACGTAGGGTATCAACCCGACGCTGGTGTACACGCCGCCCGGCTCGTCGGACCGGTAGAGCTCGTACACATTGAGCACACCGGGCTCCTGCTCGGGCGCGTGGTCCCAGGTGATGAGAATGGCTTCGCCGCGGTCGTTCGGCGCGTCCTCGGCCGTCACGTTCACCGGCGCAAGCAGCGCCGGGAGGACCTGCGCCTGCTCGGCCTCGTCCATCGGCCCCTCGTCGTCCTGCGCCGAGACGGCCTGCGCGCACAAGAAAAGGGCCACCATGACCAGCACGGTCACGGTCGACCCGAATCCAGAGCGCTCATGGCGAGCGAGCCCTCCGTCTGCGAGCATCCAGCGCTCCTTTCCCAGACCCCTAGCGATGCGGGCCCGAGCGCGTCCCGTGGCACATCTCAGTGGGCCCACGAGCCATCGCCCAAGCCCCTATTTCGGCACATTGAGTGCTCCAGAGGCTATCAGACAGCTTTCGGCCTGTCAAGGCCTTGCGCACGCGGGCGGACCCCGGGGGGCCCGCCCGATGCGATCCAACGCGTCGTCACCGGCTGTCGACCGGGACGGTCGTCGCTATCCCTCGATCATCTCCACGTTCGCTCGCGGAAGCGTCGCCTCCGAGCCGTCGCTGAACTTCACGCTCAGAACGCGGACCATCGTCTCCGACTCCATCTTCTGAAGCTCGTTCGGAAGCCCCGTGACGACACCCAGTCGACCGAAGTTCGGCTCCCGGATCACGCGGATCGCGCTTCCGGTGTCCAGACCGACGGACGCGGCCGCCTTCTCGATGGAGCCGGCCTCGGCATCCGGCATCGGCACGACGATCTCCGGCCGAATGACGCCCGCGCGGATCTGCGTCGCGCCGTTGAGCG
Organism: uncultured bacterium; assembly: GCA_964487295.1. Taxonomy (GTDB): domain Bacteria; phylum Joyebacterota; class Joyebacteria; order Joyebacterales; family Joyebacteraceae; genus JAPEKQ01. The sequence continues at coordinate 17,196 of CAZAQL010000010.1, forward strand.
AGGCCTTCTTCCCCTCGCGTGACTTCAGAAGTTCGAACGTGCCACCCGCCATGCCGATGACGCCGAAGCCCTCCGTCAGGATGAGCGTCGTGGCGACGTCCTCGGAGCCGGTGATGGCCACGCCGAGGTCCTTGCCGAGGAGCTTCTTGAGGTCAGGGTCGTCGAAGCCGCCGACGACGACACCGGCCAGGCCGATGCTCATTGCCTTCTGAAGCCCCTCCCAGTCGATGTGAGAGCCGCCGATGACGATCTTGCCGGCCATCGATTCGTCGAGGAGATCGGCCGTGAGCTTCTGATCCGGGGCGTCGACCGCCACGTGGATCTCACCGAAGCGCTCGCCTCCGACGCCGAAGATCCCCTGGATGAACGACCCCTGAACCTCGACGGCCACGCCCTCGCCCTCGAAGACCTCGACCACTCGGCCGTCGACGTACGCGTCGATCTCGATCGGTGTCGGGGGCTCCCTCAGGATGACCTGACCGGTCACCGTGGAGATGTTCTCGAGCGAGCCGTCGCACGGCGCGTTGACGCTCGATTTGAACATGCCGAAGAAGCCCTTGGTCTCCGCGATGGGCTTCCCCCGCTCGATGGGGTCCCCCTCGCCCTTGAGCATGACGGACGGGAGATCCTCGGGCGGAAGCCCGAGCTTGCTCGCGACGTTGACGAGCTGTACGTTTCCGGGCAGATGGGTCCGGGCCACGACCGTGTCGGCCGAGACCTTGTCGCCCTTCTTCACGACGACCTCACCCGCGATGGGAAGCCTGCGCTCTTTGCGCAGAATGGTCATCGAAGAGACCCTGAGCCCGGGTGTGTATGCATGGGCCATGTGTCAGACTCCTGGTTGTTCGCGTTCTCGGTTGCCGCTCCCTCAGGCCGGGTAGGCGTCGAAGGCCTTCGTCCACTTCTCCAGCCGCTTCACGCGCTCCTGCTCGTCCGTCGGAAGCTCGAAGGGACGTCCGCGCGTGTCGATCATGACGCCCACGACGCCTCCCGTGAGCATGCACTCGTAGACCTTCCCGCCTCCATCTCCGACGTCGAAGCCGCGCGCCGGTGTGAGCTTCGCGCGGACGGACTCACCGACGTCGAGCGGATAGACGATCATCTCTCCGAACGGGATGTCGTCGGCGACCTTCCGGCCGTCCGGCATGCTCATCTCGACCTTGAGACAGGGCTTGCCCTCCTGAGCCGTTCCGACCGGCGCCACGAGCGTGCCGAGATGGATGAGACAGTCCTTCTCGAAGACCTCCGTCCCGGCCTGCTCATGCACCGTCGCGAGCACGCCCAGCTGCGGCATCATGAAGATCGAGTCGACCGCCAGTTTCGTGATGCCCTCCGGCACGAAGGCGTCGATGAGCATCATCGCCGCCTGCTGGCGCCTCGGCGCGTGCGACAGCACGCCGCCGGATCCGACGAGGAGGTCGAGATCCTTCATGTTGACGAGCGTCCCTCCCGAAGCCGACTGCGTGAAGGCCTCCGAGATGGTCCGCTCCTGCTGAACGCCCTTGAGACCGACCGCGAACTCCTTGTGCTGGATAAAGGCGAGCCGGAGCGCCTCGCGCGCGATCGCCTGCTCCACCTTGAGGTCCTCGAGCGTCTGCGGGACCGTCGTCGGACGGATCATCTTGTTCTTGATCCGGTTGCGCACGTCCAGCTCGGGGAGCTTGAAGGGCACCCAGCGCATGACGTTCTCGATGCCCGACTCGGCCAGCACGTTCGACACCGAGTAGCTCATGCCGAGATTCGCGGACACCGTCCGGTTGAACGTGTCCTTGAACACGGAGAAGACGTCGGTGGTCGCCCCGCCGATATCGACGCCGACGACCTCGATGTCCTGCCGCTTCGCGATCGTCTCGATGATCGATCCCACCGCGCCCGGAGTCGGCATGATGGGCGCGTCGGTCCAGCCCATGAGCTTGTCGTAGCCCGGAGCCTGTGCCATGACGTGCTCCATGAAGAGGTCGTGGATCTTCTCGCGCGCCGGCCCGAGGTTCTCCCGCTCGAGCACCGGTCGCAGGTTCTCCACGACGTAGAGCGACGTCTTCTCCTCGAGCAGTCCGGAAACCTCGTCCGAGGCGTCCTTGTTGCCCGCGTAGATGACCGGCAGGTTGTAGCCGATGCCGAGCCGGGGCTTCGGGTCCGCGGCCGCGATGACCTGCCCGAGCTCCACGACGTGCGTGATGGTCCCGCCGTCGATCCCGCCCGAGAGCAGGATCATGTCCGGCCTCAGGTGCCGGATCCTCTCGATCTGCTCGTGAGGAAGCCGGCCGTCGTTCGAGGCCAGGACGTCCATCACGATGGCGCCGGCGCCGAGCGCCGCGCGCTCCGCGCTCTCGGCGGTCATGCTCTTCACCACGCCCGCCACCATCATCTGCAGGCCGCCGCCGGCGCTCGACGTCGACAGGTAGAGGTCCACCCCCCGGTCTCCGTCGTTGGGATGGATGAACGTCTCACCGTCGAGAACCGTGTGGTTCGACAGCTCCTCGACCTCACGAACGGCATTGAGCACTCCTCGCGTGACGTCCTCGAAAGGCGCCTCGACGGTCGTCGGGGCCTCGCCTCGGACGATCAGGCGGTACTCGCCGTCAACAAGCTTGATGAGGATCGCCTTCGTCGTCGTGCTTCCGCAGTCGGTCGCGACGATCGCTCTGATCGTATCATTGCCCATCAGACCCTTCCTCTTGCGTCTTCGCCGCCTTCGTGTCCTTCTTGCGGCGCTTTTTGGCTTCCTTCGCCTCCCGCGTCTGCTCGGCCTCCAACTCCTCGATCTTCTTCAAGAGATACTCGATGTTCTCCCGGTCTTCAAGCAGATCCATGATGTCGTCGTAGCTCTTGAAGCTGAAGATGGTCTGCACGATGGGCTGGAAGAACACCATCATCTGGTTGCCCAGGAAGGACAGCGGCTTTGATGACTCGAGGAACATGATCGCCGGCGCCGACAGGCGGCGCTCGACGACCTTGACGGCGAGCCGGTCAAGCGTCTCGCGCTTCCCCTTCGTCTCCTCCGTCCTCTTCTCGTCCTTCATCGCCCACAGCGGCATCCATTGCCTCCGACGGTATCTTCTCCTCGACGAACGCCACGACGGCGTCGCGGTTCCCGTGAAACTGCAGCGAGAGTCCCCTGAACCGCTCGAGCCGCGAGCGCTCGATGAACGGCGACAGCAGGACGCCGTCGTGATCGACGAAGAAGCTCCTGAAATCGCTCCACGGCCTCTCGCGACGGGCGACGGCTCCCCGAACGCTCACGCCCTCCTCCGTCAGGCGGTACCTCGTCGGCAGGTAGAAGGACGCGACCTGTCCCCAGAGCAGCAGCACGGCGATGATCGTGAAGTACGGCGTCCCGAGCCAGCTCTGGAGCGTCCAGGCGACGAGCGCGATGAACGCGATCCCGAGGCCCGCGCGGACCGGGCTGCGTCGCATCGGCCAGGCGGTCCAGGCGAGTTCGCTCACGCGCCCCGCCTCGTCCAGGCCACGTCGAGGTCCCTCGCCGCCTTCGCCTCGTCGAGCCGGCTCACCGGCGTCTCGACCGGGGCGGCGCGCACGGCGTCGGGATCGGTCTCGCTCTCCCGCGCGATCGTCCGCATGATCTCGATGAAGTGATCGAGCGACTCCTTGCTCTCGGTCTCCGTCGGCTCGATCATGAGCGCTTCCTTGACGATCAGCGGGAAGTAGACCGTCGGCGCATGGACACCGAAGTCCAGAAGCCGCTTCGCGATGTCGAGGGCCTTGACCCCGTGCTCCTTCTGTCGCGACGCCGAGAGCACGAACTCGTGCTGGCAGTACCCGCGATGCGGCAGTTCGTAGTCTTCCTGAAGCTTCGCCTGCAGGTAGTTGGCGTTGATGAGCGCGTTCTCCGCGACGCGCCTGAGTCCCCCGGGACCGAGCGTCAGGATGTAGGCGTACGCTTTGACCGCCACGAGGAAGTTGCCGTAGACGCCGTGCACCTTGCCGATGGACTCCGGACGCTCGTAGTCGAAGTAGTATCGGAGCCCCTCCGGCCGGTCCTCGTCGTGCGCCACGACGGGACACGGCAGATAGGGCGCGAGCTCCGCCTTGACGCCGACGGGCCCCGAGCCCGGGCCGCCTCCGCCGTGTGGCGCCGAGAACGTCTTGTGCAGGTTGAAGTGCATCACGTCGAAACCGATGTCGCCCGGCCTCACGATGCCCAGAAGCGCGTTGAGGTTCGCCCCGTCCATATACACGAGGGCGCCGGCGGCATGGACGATCGAGATGATCTCCTCGATGCGAGTCTCGAAGACGCCGAGCGTGTTGGGGTTCGTGATCATGATCGCGGCGGTCTCGCCGTCGACGACCTCGCGCAGGCTGTCGACGTCGATGCGCCCCTCGGCGTCGCTCGCGAGTTCGACGGCCTCGTACCCGGCGAGTGTCAGGCTCGCCGGATTCGTGCCGTGCGCCGAATCGGGCACGATGACCTTCGTGCGCGGGTTCCCGCGGGCCTCGTGGTACGCCCTGATCATGAGCATTCCCGTCAGCTCACCGGACGCCCCCGCCGGGGGCTCCAGCGTGACGGCGTCCATGCCCGAGATCGCACAGAGGTGGCGCGAGAGGTGATGCATGAGCGCCAGCGAACCCTGACAGCACCGTTCGTCGGCCTCCGGATGGAGGCGCGTGAAGCCGGGCAGGGCGGCCACATCCTCGTTGATCTTGGGATTGTACTTCATCGTGCACGAGCCGAGCGGGTAGAAGCCGCGATCAACGTGATGGTTGAGCGCCGCGAGCCGCGTGAAGTGCCGGACGGCCTCCGGCTCGGAAAGATCCGGAATCGCCGGCGCCTCGGCCCGCACGTTGTCGGCGCCGAGAGCCTCGCCCGGATCGACCGGCGGCACATCGAGCTCTGGCAGCCGGAAGCCGCGCCGGCCCGGCCGTCCCAGCTCGAAGATCGTCGGCTCGACGACCCGCGCCTCCGTCTTGACGGACTCGCTCATCGGGACTCCCCCATCGCCAGGACCGCGGCAAGCCCCGAAGCGAGGCTGTCGATGTCCCGGCGCGAGTGCTTCTCCGTGACGGAGACGAGCAGGCAACGCTCCATCTCCGGGTAGTAACAGCCGCACTTGATGCCGGGCCAGATGCCGGCGCTGGTGAGGGCCTCCTTCACGATCGAGGCCTCCACCGGAAGCTCGATGACGAACTCCCGGAAGAAGGCGCCGTCGAAGCGCAGCCGCACGCCAGGCACCCTGGCGAGCTCCGTCGCGGCGTAGTGCGATCGTGCCAGCACCTGCTTCGCGAGCTCGACGAGCCCGCTCCCGCCGAGGATCGACAGGTGCGCGGTGGCCGCAAGCGCGTTGAGCCCCTGATTCGTGCAGATGTTCGACGTCGCCTTCTCGCGGCGAATGTGCTGCTCACGCGTCTGCAGCGTCATGACGTAGCCCCGGCGACCCTCCGTATCGACCGTCGATCCGATGATGCGTCCGGGCATCCGCCTCGCGTACCGGGCGCTCGTCGCCATGAAGCCGAGGAGTGGCCCACCGTACGCGACCGGACTGCCGAGAGGCTGCCCCTCGCCCACGGCGACGGCGGCCCCGTAGTCCGCGGGGGGCTTGAGGATGCCGAGCGACACCGGATCGACCGACGCGACGAGCAACGCGCCCGCCTCCCCGGCGGCGGCCGAGAGGGCATCGACGGGCTCGACGAGTCCGAAGAAGTTCGGCTGCTGCACGATGAGGGCCGCGGCGTCCCGGGCGACCTCGGCGACCTGGCCGGGCGGCGTGACGCCGTCCCGGGGAGGGATCTCGACGAGTTCGACACCCCAAGCGGTGAGATAGGTGGAGAGCACCTCGCGCGCGCCCGGATTGACGGCCCCCGAGACGCAGATCCTCCGCTTCTTTCGCTGGATGCCGAGCGCCATCAGCGCGGCCTCGGCGACGGCCGTCGCGCCGTCGTAGAGCGACGCGTTCGCCACCTCCATCCCAGTGAGCTCGGCGATGAGCGACTGGAACTCGTAGATGACCTGGAGCGTCCCCTGGCTGACCTCCGCCTGGTACGGGGTGTACGCCGTGTAGAAGTGAGGCATCCCGGTGATGTGATGGACGGCCGCGGGCACGGCGTGATCGTAGATCCCGCCGCCCAGGAACGACGTGACCTCGCCGGGAACCCTGTTGAGCCCCGCGAGACGCTCCATGTGGGCGCGCAGCTCCGGCTCCGACAGCGGGCCCGGCACGTCGATGTCGCCCGTCATCCTCAGAGACTCGGGGATATCGGCGATGAGATCGTCGAAGGACGAGACGCCGATCGCCTCGAGCATCTCCTTCCGGTCTGCGTCCGTGTTGGGGATGTACGGCAAGGAACCTACCCCTTCGTGTGCGCCTCGTATTCATCGTCCGACATGAGCTGATCGACCTCGCCTGGATCCTCGAGCCTCAGCTTGACGAGCCAGCCTTCGCCGTACGCGTCGGAGTTGACGAGCTCCGGGGAGTCCTCGAGATCCCCGTTGACCTCGACGATCTCGCCCGTCACCGGCGAGTAGACCTCGCTCACGCTCTTGACCGATTCGACCGTGGCGAGCACGTCTCCCGCGGATACGGCGGCGCCCTCCTCGGGAAGCTCCACGAAGACGATGTCGCCGAGCTCATGCTGCGCGTAGTCGGAGAGTCCGATCTCTGCGTGCTCCCCATCGACCCGCACCCACTCGTGAGATTCCGTGAACCTGAGTCCCGCTGTGCTCATCTTACCCTCGCTTGTTCCGGCCGCGTCACGCGCGGCGAACGCTCCCATGCTTGTAGAACGGCACGTCGACGAGCCTCGCCTCCAAACGCCTGCTTCTCACCTCGACGGCGATCGGAGCCTCCGTCCCGACGGTCACGTACCCCATGCCGATGCCGCGCTCAAGGCTCGGCGAGAAGGTCCCGCTCGTGACGACGCCTACGACCTCTCCTCCGGATGTGATCGTATGTCCGTGACGCGGTACCCCGCGCCCCTCGATCTCGAACCCGACGAGACGCTCGGTGAGACCCGCATCGCGCTTCGCGACGATGGCGTCTCGTCCGATGAAGTCGCCCTTCTTGAGCTTCGTGATCCACATGAGTCCCGCCTCGGCCGGCGTGCGCGACTCGTCGATGTCGTTACCGTAGAGCGCATAGCCCATCTCGAGGCGGAGCGTGTCGCGGCACCCGAGACCGACCGGCTCGATGTCGACCGGGGCACCGGCCTCGAGCAGCGCGTCCCAGATCGGCGCCGCATCGTCAGGCGCGCAGTAGATCTCGAAGCCGTCCTCGCCCGTGTAACCGGTGCGGGACACCAGCGCACTCCGGCCCGCCACCTCGCCCCGCGCCGCGTAGTAGTACCCAAGACGCCTGAAACCGCCGGCGCCGGCGGCGTCGAGAACGTCCTCCGAACGCGGACCCTGGAGCGCGATGAGTGCGGTCTCGTCGGAGTCGTCCCGGAACTCCGTCCCCTCGAGCAGGTGGGCGAGCACCCACTCCCGGTCTTTCGCCTTGTTCGCCGCGTTGACGACGAGCATGTACTCGTCGCCCAGGCGATAGACCAGCAGATCGTCGATGAACCCTCCGGTCTCGAGACACATCGCCGAGTACTGCACGCGACCGTCGACGAGCGCCGATGCCCGGTTCGTGGTGATCCTCTCGAGAGTCGAGAGCGCCGTGGGACCTGAGAGCACGAACTCCCCCATGTGCGAGACGTCGAACAGACCGGCCGTCGAGCGAACCCGGCGGTGCTCGTCGACGATCCCGCGATACTGGATCGGCATCGCGTAACCGGCGAAGTCCACGATCCGCGCCCCGGCGGCCTCGTGTCGATCGTAGAGCGGTGTCCGGACGACATCAGTATCCAGGTTCAAACGTACCCCCTCCACCCGAAAACGCACGGGACCGATTGGTCCGCGCGCACGTATGCGCCGGGGATGACGCGGGGTCATCCGGAGTCCGGCGCCGAGTTGAACGTCCCATCATGGTATCGGCATGGGCGCGGACGGTCAAGCCGTTTTGCCAGGGGACTGAAGGCTCGTCAAAGCTCCCGCGTCACGCTTCGTCCCGGTCCCGGGAGCGGCCCGAGCCCGAGCGCCGACGCCTCCCGCGCTTCCGCCCCCGCGACGAGGCTCCACGGCCCGCGGGGTCGAGCGCGAGCGCGGCCTTGAGAACCTCGCCGGTGTACGACCCGTCCGCGGCGGCTATCTCCTCGGGCGGTCCACTCGCGACGACGGCGCCTCCCTCCTCGCCTCCCTCAGGACCGAGGTCGACGATGTAGTCGGCGGTCTTGATGACGTCGAGATTGTGCTCGATGACGAGAACCGTGTTGCCGCGGTCGACGAGCCGCCCCAGCACATCGAGCAGCATCTTGACGTCGTGGAAGTGAAGACCCGTGGTCGGCTCGTCGAGGATGTAGAGCGTACGCCCCGTGCTCTTCCGGGAGAGCTCGGATGCCAGCTTCACGCGCTGAGCTTCGCCGCCCGAGAGCGTCGTCGCGGCCTGCCCGAGGTGGATGTATCCCAACCCCACATCGTGGAGGGTCTTGAGCTTCCTCTTGATGATGGGGATGCTCTCGAAGAACTCGAGCGCCTCCGCGACCGTCATCTCGAGCACGTCCGCGATGTTCCTGCCCTTGTAGAGGATATCGAGGGTCTCTCGATTGAAACGCCTGCCGCCGCACGCCTCGCAGGTGACGAAGACGTCCGGCAGGAAGTGCATCTCGATCTTGACCTGCCCGCCGCCCTGACAGGCCTCGCAGCGCCCGCCCTTGACGTTGAAACTGAACCGACCCGGACGGTACCCGCGCGCCCGCGCCTCAGGGACGCGCGCGAACAGCTGCCGGATGTGCACGAAGGTGCCCGTGTAGGTTGCGGGGTTCGAGCGAGGGGTCCGTCCGATGGGCGCCTGGCTGATGTTGACGACCTTGTCGATATGCTCGATCCCCTCGATGCGGTCGAACCTGCCGGGGATCTTCCTCGATCGATGGAACCACTCCGCGAGAGCGCGATGGAGGATGTCCGACACCAGCGTGCTCTTCCCGGAGCCGGACACGCCGGTCACGCACGACAGCGTGCCCAGCGGGAACTCCACGGTGATGTCCTTGAGGTTGTTCTCCCGTGCTCCGATGACGGCCAGGCGAGGCCCGTCCGTCGGTCGGCGGTCGTCGGGAACCGGGATGTGCTTCCGACCCGCGAGGTAGTCTCCCGTGAGGGATCTCGGGTGATCGGGAAGCTCGCCGGGCGGGCAGCTCGCCACAACCTCCCCGCCGTGTCGTCCCGCGCCCGGACCGAGATCGACGACCCAGTCCGCCGCCCGGATCGTCTCCTCGTCGTGTTCCACGACGATGACGGTGTTCCCGATGTCCCTCAGCGCGGTGAGCGTTCTGAGGAGCTTCGTGTTGTCGTGCTGATGAAGACCGATCGACGGCTCGTCGAGGATGTAGAGAACGCCGACGAGACGCGACCCGATCTGAGTGGCCAGTCGGATGCGCTGAGCCTCGCCGCCGGAGAGCGTCCCGGAGGAGCGGTCGAGCGTCAGGTAGTCGAGCCCGACATCCGACAGGAAGCCGAGCCGTTCATTGATCTCCTTGAGGATCTCGTGGGCTATCTTCCGGTCCCGCGCACCGAGCCGCAGCTCACCGAAGAAGGTCGATGCCTGCTTGACGGACATCGCCGAGACCTCGTTGATGGGCAGTCCGCCGACGGTCACGGCGAGGGCCTCGGGTCTGAGGCGCGCGCCGCCGCATGCGGGACACGCGTCCACGGCCATGAAACCCTCGATCCACCGTCGGATGTTCTCGGACTTCGTCTCGCGATAGCGCCGCTCGAGATTGGGAATGGCGCCCTCGAAGCCGCCGACGTACTCCCAGCGGCCCTTCTCGAACTGGATGTTGTACTCGATCTTCTCGTCGCCGGACCCTCTGAGCAGCACGTTGCGGACGTGCTCGTCGAGCTCGTTGAACGGCGTCATGAGATCGAACCCGTAGAACTCACAGAGCGCGTCGAGCTTGTGTCGGAGCCAGCCGGTCGCGAGATCGGGCCAGCACGTCACGGCCCCCTCCCGGAGCGACTTCGTCGGGTCCGGGACGATCATGTCCGGATCGACCCGCATCTTCGTCCCGAGTCCGCCGCACTCCGGGCAGGCCCCGTATGGACTGTTGAAGGAGAAGAGCCTCGGCGCCAGCTCGCCGAGACCCACGCCGCAGTGCGGGCACGAGGCGGTCTCGGAGAGAAGCAGATCCTCCCTGCCGATCTTGATCTCAACGATACCCTCCGCGAACCCGAGCGCGGTCTCGAGCGAGTCGACGAGGCGTTGACGCACGCCCTCCCGGAGAACCAGCCGGTCCACGATGACGGCGATGTCGTGCTTCTTCCTGCGATTGAGCTTCCCCACCTCTCCGATCTCGGTGGTCTCGCCGTCGACGCGCACCCGTACGAACCCGCCCCGCTCGATGCGCCGGAGCACGTCACGATGCTCGCCCTTCTTCCCGCGCACCATCGGCGCCACGATCTCCACACGCGCGCCGTCATCGTACCCCAGCACGATGTCGGCCATGTCGTCGACGGTCATCTGCGAGATCTCCCGACCGCAAAGATGACAGTGCGGTGTGCCGATCCGCGCGAAGAGAAGCCGGAGGTAGTCGTACACCTCCGTCGCCGTGCCGACCGTCGACCTCGGGTTGTGCGAGGCCGTGCGCTGCTCGATGGAGATGGCGGGTGACAGACCGTCGATGGACTCGACGCGGGGCTTCTGCATCTGCGAGAGGAACTGCCTTGCGTACGCCGACAACGATTCGACGTACCGCCGTTGTCCCTCCGCGTAGATGGTGTCGAACGCCAGCGAGGACTTCCCGGAGCCGGAGAGACCGGTGATGACGACGAGCGCGTTCCGCGGGATCTCGATGTCGAATCCCTTGAGATTGTGCTCGCGCGCACCCCTGACGACCAGCCGCCCCGCGTCGCAGGACGGGCCCTCGCGCCCCGATGCAGGGGCTCTTCTTCTTGACTGGCCGGTTTTGGGCATGCTAGAGATTCTACTACGCTGGCGGATACCCAACAAGGCGCAAAGCCGGAGCAGACAGACCCATGACCCGAAGAACAACCGTGCTCATCGCGTTCCTCGTCGTCGCGCTCGCGGCGCTCGCGTTCTCCATTCTCTGGCAGCCCTCCGTGGAGACCGCCGAGTCGTCGGGCAGCGGCCTCAAGGTCATCGTCCTCGGAGTCGACGGTCTCGACTGGTTCATCCTGCGGCAGTACGCGACGGAGGGCCGGCTGCCGAACATCGGACAGCTCATCGGACGCGGCGTCCTCGGGAGCATCGAGGCCGATCTTCCGGTCGCACCGTGTATCGGGTGGACCCAGCTCGGCAACGGGACCCGCCTCTCGGAGGAGTCGCTGCTCGCCATCGGAGATCTCGACGGGCGCTCCATTCACACCGGCGTCCCGGGAGTCGCGCGTGCCCTCGCCGCATCGGGAGGGAGCTGCCTGACCGTAGGGTGGCCGGGGACCTGGCCGCTCTCGGGCGATGAGAGCGGCGGGACGATCCTGGCCCCGTACGCGCCGGACGCGCCGTCACACGAGCTCTCACTGGCGCGGGCTCTCCTCGCGTCGGGCGCCGGCCAGGCGCTTCCCGGGGATCTCGCATCGCGCGTCGACCGGACGCTGGACGAGCGACTCGAGTCGTGGATCGGCGCTTTCGGCGACGAGATCCTCGAACCCGGCGAAGAGATCGAAGGCTGGGAGCCGAACGTGCTGGCGGCTCGCTGGTCCTACGTCGCCGACCGGACAACGCTGGACCTCGCCGCGGGGCTCATCACGGAGTTCGAACCGGAGGTCGCACTCGTCCACCTCTCGGGGCTCGACGCGGTCGGCCACCGGTTCGTCGCGCCGGGGATGCCGGAGTTCTTTCCCGGGCTTCCGGGCGACGTCGCGGAGAGGTACGGCGAGGTGTTGCCGGGATATTACGAATTCATCGACTCCGCGGTGCGCAGGCTGCGTCGCCTGAGCGACGACCGCACCGTCTTCATCCTGTGCTCGGCCTACGGCACACACCCCATCGAGGGCGACCTGCGCCTGGCTGGGTCGCACGAGCGCGGGGCGCCCGGCGTCTTCGTCGCCGTCGGGCCGGACGTCGCGCCGGTGCCGGCGCCCATCGAGCTGTCGACGATCGATGTCGCACCGACGCTGCTCGCGCTGGTCGGACGCCCCATCCCCTCGGACCTCGACGGCCGCATCATCACGCAGGCCACGCCGGCGGGCCACCTGCAGATAACGCCGCCCGCGTACACGAACCCTCTCGGGCTCGACGTCGTGCCGGAGGCGTGCTCGACGGGCGAGATGGAATCACGCGCCGCGGCGCGGCGCGAGCGTCTGTCCGGGGAGTAGGACGGGTCTTCGGGAATCGGGATGGATGGGGTCCGCGGGCCGGTCAGTTCGCGGCGTTCCCCTTGAGCTTCCGGGTGAGGAGCGGCAGGACCTCGAACAGGTCGCCGACGATGCCGAAGGTCGCCACCTTGAATATGGGCGCGTCCGGGTCCTTGTTGATGGCGACGATGGTCTTGGCCGACTGCATGCCCGCGAGGTGCTGCACGGCCCCGGAGATCCCGCAGGCGATGTAGAGCTTCGGCTGGACGGTCTTGCCGGTCTGCCCGACCTGGTGTGAGTACGGGATCCACCCCGCGTCGACGGCCGCACGGGAAGCCCCGACGGCGCCGCCGACGGCCTCGGCCAGCTCCTCGATCAGGTGGAAGTTCTCGGGGCCTCCGAGTCCACGCCCGCCGGACACGATGATGTCGGCGTCCGCGATGTTGATCGTCTGGCTCTCGTCCCTCACGAACTCGAGATACTCCACTGCGGAGCGCAGAAGCCCGGGTTCGACCGTCTCCTCGACGACCTCGCCCGAACGCCCCGGGTCCTCGTCGAGGGCGGTCATGACCTTGTGACGCACCGTGGCCATCTGCGGTCTGTGGTTCGGACAGATGATGGTCGCCATGATGTTGCCGCCGAAGGCCGGACGCGTCTGGAGCAGCTGTCGGCCCCCGTCCTCGATCGCAAGACCGGTGCAGTCGGCCGTCAGGCCCGTCCTCACCTGGATCGCCACCCGAGGAATGAGGGAGCGTCCGAGCGTCGTTGCCCCGGTGAGCACGATCTCGGGCCTGTGCCGCTCGATGAGCTCGGCGACGACGTTCGCGTACGGCTCGTCGAGGAACGACCCGAGCGCCGGGTCGTCGACCACGTGAACCCGGTCCGCCCCGCGTGCGATGAGCTCCTGCGCCATGCCGGCGACGCCGGATCCGAGGAGCACCGCGGCCAACTCGGTCTCAAGCGCGTCGGCGAGCTCGCGTCCCTTCCCGAGCAGCTCGAACGACACGTCGTTCAGCTCCCCATGACGCTGCTCGGCGACCACCCACACGCCGCGGTAGTCGTCGAGCGAGCCCGTCTCGCGCTTCGCCTGCCTCAGAATGATCGCGTCGAACTTGCACGCGTCGACGCATGCGCCGCAGAGCGTGCAGTTCTCGTTGATGACCGCGAGGTTGTCCTTCATCTCGATGGCGTCGTAGAGGCACGCGCTCACGCAGAGCCCACAGCCGACGCAGCGGTCCTGCACCACCTCGATACTGCTCACGCGATCTCTCCCTCTCGAACGGCGCGCCGCCGACCCACCGGCCGCGCGCGTGGAACCTGCGCTACTGCGCCTCGCCCTTCAGAATGGGTAGAAGCTCATCGAGAAGGCGAGGAACCGTCTCCCCCGGTTCCCCCTCGAAGACGACGCCCCCCTCCTTGAGCTCGGGGGCGAAGATCGTCATCACGCGGGTCGGGGAACCGTCGAGCCCCAGCTCGGCGGCGTCGACATCGAGATCCGACGCGCCCCACATCGTGATCTCGGCCTTCTTCGCCTTCATCTTTCCCTTGAGCGAAGGAAGCCTGGGCTCGTTGATGTCCTTGACGACCGTGAAGAGCGCGGGGAGCGGCACGCGCAGCACGTCGTGCCCGTCCTCCATCATTCGCTCCGCCACGCACGAGCCGTCCTCGAGCACGAGCTTCTTCAGGTACGCGACCTGGGGCAGCCCGAGGAACCTCGCCACACCGGGGCCGACCTGCGCCGTGTCCCCGTCGATGGCCTGCTTGCCACAGAGAATGACATCGACGTCACCGAGCTTCCGGACCCCCGCGGCCAGGGTGTAGGACGTCGACCACGTGTCCGAACCCGCGAACGCCCTGTCGGTGAGCAGAACGGCCTCGTCGACGCCGATGGCCAACGCCTCGCGCAGCGCGTTCTCGACCTGCGGAGGCCCCATCGACATCGCGATGACCGTACCCTCTCCGGCCGCCTCGCGGAGTCGCAGCCCCTCCTCGAGCGCGTACATGTCGAACGGATTGATGATCGACGGCACGCCCTCGCGAATGAGCGTGTTCGTCTCGCGGTCGATGCGCACCTCGGTCGTATCGGGCACCTGCTTGATGAGTACGACGATCCTCATGGCAACTCCCGGCGTCGAGCCGGCCCGGTCCGCGGCGTACGCAGAGACGCGCGCGGGCGGCCCGTCCCGTGCCTACTCGCCCCGCTTCTCCTTCGCGGCGCTCTCCTTGATGACCTGCGAGGCGATGACGCTCCGCTGGATCTGGTTCGTCCCCTCGTAGATCTGCGTGATCTTGGCGTCGCGCATCATCTTCTCGACCGGGTACTCCTTCATGTAGCCGTACCCGCCGAGCACCTGCACCGCGTCGGTCGTGACGGACATCGCGAC
>CAZAQL010000010.1:31890-37309 GCA_964487295.1 uncultured bacterium
GCTGGTGGCGGAGCAGGCGGGTTTCGAGGCGGTGTACCTGTCGGGGGCGAAGAGCTTGGCCATCGCCGAGATCTTCGCGATGTTCTTCTCGCCGGAGTCCACAACGCGCGCTGCGCTGTAGACGAGAGCGCGCGCCGCCTCGACCTGCGTCGCCATGTCGGCGAGCATGAACTGGAGCCCCTGGAACGAGGCGATCGGCTGCCCGAACTGCTCCCGGTGCCGCGCGTACTTGACGGCCTCGTCGAGCGCGCCCTGCGCGATGCCGACGGCCTGAGCGGCAACCCCCGGACGCGAGTGGTCGAACGTCTTCATGGCGACCATGAACCCCATGCCCTCGCGGCCGAGCAGGTTCTCCTTCGGAATGCGGCAGTCCTGGAAGATGAGTTCGCGCGTCGCGGAGGCGCGGATGCCCATCTTGTTCTCCTTCTTGCCGAACGTGAACCCCGGCGTGTCCTTCTCGACGATGAACGCCGAGATCCCCCGGATGCCGACGCCCTTCTTCGTCCTCGCGACCACCGAGTAGACCTCGGCCTCGCCGCCGTTGGTGATCCACTGCTTCGTGCCGTTGAGCACGTACTCGTCGCCGTCGAGAACGGCCGTCGTCTCGATGGCGCCGGCGTCGCTTCCGGCGTTGGCCTCGGTGAGCGCGAAGGCTGCGAGCTTCTCACCGGCCGCGATCGGCGGCAGGTACTTCTGCTTCTGCTCGTCGCTTCCGAAGAGAAGGATCGGGTACGTGCCGAGCGCCGTCGCCGCGAACGAGAGCGCGATCCCGCCGCAGACGCGCGACAGTTCCTCCGTGGCCACGCACATCTCCATCGCGCCGCCGCCGAACCCGCCGTACTCCTCGGGAATGTACACGCCACAGATGTCGGACTCAGCGAAGACCTTCACGATCTCCCACGGGAACTCGCCGCTCTCGTCAAGCTCCTCACGGACGGGCAGGATCTTCTCGCGAGCGATCTGCGCGCACAGGTCCTTCAACATCTGCTGTTCTTCAGTGAGGAATCGGCTCATGAGGAACGCTCCTTCTTCCGCCTCCTGCCGCCACGACGGCCGCGTCTCTTCGAAGACGGCCGGCGTGACCGCTTGCTCTTCTTGTCGCCGTTCTTGAGAACGCCGAGCTTGGCGAGCGCGTTCCGCGCGGCCATCTGCTCGGCCTCCTTCTTGTTCTTGCCCTCGCCGCGCCCAAGCGCCCGTCCCTCGATCTTGAGCTCGACGAAGAACTTCCGCTCGTGCTCGGGACCGGTGGCGGAGACGACGCGGTAACGAGGCCGCGCGCCGAGCTTCCGCTGCGCGTGCTCCTGGACCATGCTCTTGTAGTTCTTGTACTCCTCGATGTTGAGGAGCTTCTCCATCTCCGAGAGGATGTGTTCTCCGACGAAATCGCGCGCCGCATCGAGCCCCGAGTCGAGGTAGACGGCCGCGATGACCGCCTCGAAAGCGTCCGCGAGGATCGAGGACCGGTTGGCGCCCCCGGAAAGCCTCTCGTTGTCCGACAGAAGAATGTAGCGTCCGAGATTCAGCTCCTCGGCGCGCCTCGAGAGCACCGTCTCGCTGACCAGGAGCGACTTGATCTTCGTCAACCGACCTTCCTGCCGCTTCGCGTACTTCTCGTACAGGGCTTCATTGACGATGAGACCCAGCACGGAGTCGCCCAGAAACTCCATGCGCTCGTTGGACTGACCTCGCCCCATGTCGTGCTCGTGCACGTACGACCTGTGGCTCAACGCCTGGTCGAGGAGGCTGAGATCCCGGACCCGGGTGCCGAGCGATCTGCAGAGTCTCCTGAGGTCGCTGGCGCGGGTGGGGTCAAGCCCCGCGTCGGGGTTCACGAGCGCGCGAAGGCGACCCGTGAGGTTGTATCGTTTCCTCATCCGTGTTCGACTCGACTAACTCTCGAACCTGGAAACGGCGAGCGCGCAGTTGTGCCCCCCGAATCCGAACGAGTTGGTGAGGACGTTGTGAACGTCCGTCTCACGAGGTTCGTTGGGAACGCAGTCGAGATCGCACTCCGGATCGGGGTTCTCGTAGTTGATCGTGGGCGGGATGATCGAACGACCGGCAGCCAGCACGCTGATGATGAACTCCACACCGCCCGCAGCCCCGAGGAGGTGTCCCGTCATCGACTTCGTCGACGAGACCGCCAGCTTCGCGGCATGCGGACCGAACGCCGCCTTGATCGCCGCCGTCTCGAGCTTGTCGTTGAGCGGCGTCGAGGTCCCGTGGGCGTTGACGTACTGGACGTCCTGAGCGTTCAGCTCCGCGTCGGCCAGGGCGACTCTCATCGCCGCGGCCATACCGGCTCCGTCAGGCGCGGGGGCGGTCATGTGGAACGCGTCCGCCGTCGCTCCGTATCCTTTGAGCTCGGCATGGACACGCGCGCCGCGTCGCATCGCGTGATCGAGTTCCTCGAGCACGACGACGCCGGCGCCCTCTCCCAGCACGAAACCGTCCCGCTCGGCGTCGAACGGGCGCGACGCCCGCTCGGGCTCGTCGTTCCTCGACGAGATCGCGCGCATGGACGCGAACCCTCCGATGGCCATCGGAGACACGGCGGCCTCCGTGCCGCCGGCCAGGATGGCGTCGGAGTCACCGTGCTGGATCGCGCGGAACGCCGTGCCGATGGCGTGCGCACCCGACGCACAGGCGGAGACGGTCGCGAAGTTCGGACCTCTGAGTCCCAGCGTGATCGACACCACACCCGACGACATATCAGGGATCATCATCGGGATGAAGAACGGGCTGACCCTCCTCGGCCCCTTCTCCATGAGCATGGTGTGCTGAGCCTCAAGCGTCTGGATCCCCCCCACACCCGAGCCGATGATCGCACCGACCCGGTCGCCGTCAAGACCGGCGTCCGCGAGTCCGGAGTCCTCCCAGGCCATAAGCGCCGCCGTCACGCCGTAGTGGACACTCGGGTCCATCTTCCGGGCCTCGCGCTTGTCGATGTACTTCTCGACGTCGAACCCCTCAAGCTCGCACGCGATGCGCACGGGGTAGTCCGACGCATCGAACTGCGCGATCGTGCCGGCGCCACTCTTCCCGGCCAGGAGCGCGCTCCACGTCGTCTCCACATCGAGTCCGACGGGCGTCAGCGCCCCGAGACCGGTGACCACTACTCGTCTCGACATGCTTCCCTTCCGGTTCCCTCAAGTGGTTCCATGTCTCTCGCGCGTCGCGTCCTGCGGGACAGCGTTCGGTCCGGCTGCGCCCGGTACCGGTCCCTCAAGACGGAACGCCGCGGCTCCGCCTGAAAGCGAAACCGCGGCGATCACGCGCAGCTCCGCTCTACGCGTTGACCTTCTTCTCGAGGTACGACACGATGTCGGCGACCGTCTTGAGTCCTTCGGCCTCGTCCGTGTCGTCCGCCGTGATCCCGAACTCGTCTTCGAGCGAGAACAGGATATCAGCCTGCTCGAGAGAATCGGCGCCAAGGTCCTCGACGATCGAGGCCTCCATGGTCACCTGCTCCGCGTCGATCTGAAGCTTCTCAGCGATGACCTGCTTCACCTTCCCTGCAACGTCTGCCATTCCTTACTCCCTTCGCTCTCGCCGGATGTGGTCGGGACACGCGCCTACCAGGCCATGCCGCCGTCCACGTTTATCGTCTGACCGGTGATGTAGTCTGCATCATCAGAGACCAGAAATGCAACCAGATTCGCCACGTCCTCAGGCGTCCCGAGACGCTTGAGGAGGATCTTCTCCGCCAGGGCATCCCGCACCTTCTCGGAGAGCCGATCGGTCATCGGCGTCTGGATGAACCCGGGCGCTATGGCGTTCGCCGTGATGTTGCGGGACGCGAACTCGCGAGCCGTCGTTTTCGTGAGCGCGATGAGGCCCGCTTTCGACGCGGCGTAGTTCGCCTGGCCGATGTTACCGACCTGGCCGATGACCGAGGCGATGTTCACGACCCGTCCCCAGCGTGCGGACATCATCGGGCGAACGGCCGCTCGGGTGCAGTTGAAGGCGCCCTTGAGATTGACCTTGAGCACGAGATCCCAGTCGTCGGGGGACATCCTGATGAGCAGATTGTCGCGCGTGATCCCCGCGTTGTTGACGAGTATGTCGATCCCGCCGAACCTCTCCGCGATCTCCTTCATGGTCGCTGCTACCGCGTCCGCGTCCGACACGTCCACGGCGAAGGGCGCTGCCGAGCCGCCGGCCGTCTCGATCTCTCTCGCCACCGACGCGGCGGCGTCCATGTCGATGTCGACGACGGCGACCGAGGCACCTTCGCCGGCGAGCTTCATCGCGATGACCCGGCCGATTCCGGAACCGCTCCCCGTCACAACCGCCCTGCGTTCCGTGAGCGCCATGATCGTCCTCCTAGCGACGCCGGGAGTGGCGGCGTCGGGCGCCGCCCCGCTCGCGAGACTCTCGGGACGGCTCGTCCAGCTGTCAGGACATCAGCTTGTCGATGTCTTCGATCCGCCCGCCTGCGGCGGTCGGGATGTCGGGCGCGATCTTCCTCATGAGCCCGCGCAGCACGCTGCCGGGCCCCGCCTCGATGGCCCGGACGGCGCCGAGGTCCGCGAGCGTCCGCATGCTGCGCACCCACCGGACGGGACTGACGACCTGCTCGACGAGCCGGAGGCGAATCTCATCGGGCTCCTCGACGGCGCTGCCGGTGACGTTGGCGATGAAGATCGCGCGCGGCTTCTCGATCGGGATCCCCGACAGGAAGGCCTGCATTCCTATCCGCGCCTCCTCCAGAAGCTCGCTGTGAAAGGCGCCGCTGACCTTGAGCTCGATGACTCGCCGGGCGCCTCGCTCGGTCGCGAGCTCCATGGCGCGGTTCACGGCGTTGAGCTCGCCGGAGATCACGACCTGCGTGGGAGCGTTGTAGTTGGCCGCCTGAACGACCCCCTCGGCACGGGCGTCGGCGACGACCGCGTCCACCGCGTCCGCGTCCAGCCCGATGACGGCCGCCATCGTTCCCGGCGCCGCGAGTCCGGCCTCGTACATCAGCCGACCGCGCTCGCGCACGGCTCGCACGCCGTCCTCGAGCGTCAGGCTCCCCGCCGCGACGAGCGCCGTGTACTCCCCGAGACTGTGCCCCGCCACGGCCCACGGCGCGAAACCCCGCTCGACCAGCACGGTGTGCGCCGCCATGCCGGCGGTCAGAAGGGCCGGCTGCGCGTTCACCGTCTTCGTGAGCTCATCCTCGGGACCCTCGAAGCAGAGAGCCGCGAGATCGAGGTCGATCGCCTCGGACGCCCTCTCGAAGACCTCGCGCGCCCCCTGCGAGGCGTCGTGGAGATCGGCTGCCATTCCGACCGACTGCGACCCCTGGCCGGGGAAGAGGAATGCTACCCGCTCCATGTGTCAACCCTGCCCCTCATGTTGCGGAATGCCGCCGCTCTCGCGGCGGGATCCCGCCAGGGCGGCCGATTTGCTGCGACGGGCGGCGGCGAGTGGG
>CAZAQL010000011.1:0-5544 GCA_964487295.1 uncultured bacterium
CGGGGCGCTGCTCCGCGGCGTTCTCCTGTATACACTCCTGGCCGCCGGCGCGCTCGGCGGGGTGATATGGATGAGCCGCGACAGGTTGTCGCTCTGGCTGATGGGCCGCGCTCCGGCGCCCTTCGAGAAGAACCCCTCCTGTTCCCAGGACCACAGGATGGTCCCGGTGGAGGGATCCACTTCAATGATGCGCGAGCGGTCGCCGAGTCCGAGATTGTCGAAGAGGAGGATCCGTTCCCCGACGATACGAGCCTCGTGCTGACGGCGCCACGGCCCCGTGAGGACGCGCTCGACGACCCCCCGGTCGACGTTGACGAAGACGAGCGCGTCGAGCGAACGGACCGACAGCAGCACCCGCAGCTCCGGCTCGACCGCGAGCACCTCGACGGAGTTCGAGTGGAAGATGTCGGGCGGCTCGGGCAGTCGCCCGTCCAGCAGCCACGCCGACCACTCCGGCGAGTTCTCGAACGCCTCGAGCAGCGAGGCGCGCATGAGCTCACGTCCATCCGGGTCGAGCAGAACGACGTGGTCGTCGATGAGATGCTCGCCGTCGGCGATGTGCGGTCGGGTCGTGACGGAGCGGATGATCGCGCAGATTCCGCCGTCGTCGAGCACGCGGAAGTCGTGATGCGGCCAGTCCCCGTACCGCCAGAGCACGTTCGAGCGCGCGTCGAGCCGGACGAGCCCGTACGGCTCGACGGTGAGGGCGATGAGGTCCCCGTTGGGGAATGCGTGGACGCGGGCGAGGTAGTCCGCGCCGGGGACTGCCCACCAGTGACGGACGTAGCCGCGCATGTCGATGAGCACCGCCTCGGGCCGGCCGCGCGCGAACGAGAAGAGCGTGTAGCCGGGCTCGAAGCGCTCCGGGTCACTCCGCACGACTCCGACCTGCTCGGGCACGGGAGAGCGTCCGGAGATGTAACCCAGCGTCGCGAGACGCTCGAGCTCCCGCCGGCGCGCGGGGGTCAGACCGTCCTCTGCCTGCGCTGACTCGTCCTCTCGGGGCTCCCGGACCACGACGGTGCCCGGCGTCGACTCGTCGCCGGTCGCAGCGCCGTGTTCCGCGGATCCATCGCAGCCGGACCACACGCAAGCTCCGACGACGAGGGACGCGACGACGACCACGACGACGGCGACCGCCGGCCGGCGCTGAAGGAGAGTGTCAGGGAATCGAGTACGGACGATCGGCCTCCTGAGTCTGTCTGTCGACAACGCCGTGGAGACGACGGCAGCGCCGACATCGCGTCCTATCGTCTGCGCGCCACGGCCATGATCTCCATGCCGTCCAGCTCGACCGGGCCGCGCTCCCACTTCCCGGCCGATCCGCCCCAGATGTGCTCGACGTCGAATCCCGTCAGGCGCAGCATCAGCGCGAGTTCCGTGGGAACGAACGCGCGCTCGCGGAAACGGAAGCTCGCGGGACCGTCCTCAGTCTCGCACTCCATGTCGCTCTCCTCGACGAGCGTCACCGGGTCGAAGCGCCCCGCGGCGACGTCCTCGTCGGAGTACCGGCGGATGGGCACCATCGCGTTGAGAACGGTCATGATGAAGCGCGCCTGGGGGCGGAGCGCGGCGTGCACGTTCCTCAGGATGTCCAGGTCGTGTTCGAGTGGGTCGTCGTCGGCGCCGAGAAGCCCGAAGGCTCCCTCGCACAGACAGACGGCCGCGTCGAACGGCCCCTCCGGGAGTGAGTGCGACACGTCCGCCTGCCGGAGGTCGATCTCGACCCCCGCCTCCAGAGCGGCACGGCGCGCCTCCGCGAGCATACCCTCGGAGATGTCGACGCCCGTCACGCGGTAACCCAGCTTCGCGAGCGGGATGGCGTGCCGCCCGGTCCCGCAGCCGACATCGAGTACCGAGGCGCCGGGCTCCACGCCCAGCTCCACGCGCAGGAACTCGACCTCGGCCTCGGTGTTCTTCGTGAAGCAGTTGTCGAGGTAGCGCGGAGCGTGGACGTCGAAAAAGTCCCTGAACGCGTTACGCTTCGTCACGCCGCTCCCCCTCCCTCTCGCAGCAGCTCCCGGGGAACCCAGTCCTCATCCAGCCAGAGCCCGACCACGTCGGCCTCCGGGAAGCTCGCGGCCAGGAGACTCGCGGACGCCGCCAGCTGCGCCTTCTGCGTCTCGATGTCGGCCGTGTTGCCGGTGCAGTCGGCGTGTCCCACCACGGCTATGAGCCTCGAGCCGTGCCCGTTCACCGAGACGGCCACTCGGCGGAGGATCGAGTCCTTCTCGTTCGACTCCCCGCCGTCGGCGAGGAACCGGACAGGACCCGCTTCGGTCACGGAGTCAACGTACCGGGCATCGTACGTCTGCTGAAGGTAGTTGATGACGGGCAGCTGCACTCGACCGTCCATGCAATTGACAACGGTCACGAACTCCAACTCCCACCGTCCCTTCATCTGGGCGGCCCGTCTCCGGAATCTGTGTCCGGGGACGCGCCGCGATCACGCGCCGGCCCCTGACCGGCGCTTCAGCACATAGATGACCCACGGGGCCACCTCGATCTCGCTCACCCACTCGACCGGCTCGTCGCCCGTCGCGAGCGGGCGATGCGTCGCGACGAGGTCGAGTCCGGCGTCCTCATACAGCTTCAGGTAGTCCTCGTGCTCCCAGACGATGTCCTCGACCGACCCGTGCCGCACCCGAAGTCCAGCGCGCGCGTCAAGTCTTCCTCACCTTCCACGCCTCCTCGGACGGCCACTTGCGGGCCCATTCGTAGCTCATGTAGGTGCAACGGGTCGTGGCGCCCTCGGGCGCCTGGATCTCGATGAGGTCCTCGATCTCGAACCCGCTCCGACGCAGCAGCCGCACCCACTCCCCGTGCGGCATGTGGAACTCGACGCCCGGGTCATCGGGCCACTCCATACGGTACATCCCGAAGGACGGGCGCAGAAACCGGTCGCCAGCCGGGACGTCGTCCTCGTCGGGCATCGTCAGGTCGAGCAGATGCGAGTTCATGAGGAACACGAGGCGACCGCCCGGTCTCAGGAGGCGCGCCGCCTCCGGGACCCACTTCGCCGGGTCGGCCCAGATGCAGACACCGTACTCGGAGATGGCGAAGTCGAAGCTCTCGTCGGGGCGCGGCACGGACTCCGCATTCCCGTGGATGAGCGGGAACTCGATCCCGTGCTTCGCCTGCAGCCTCCGCGCAGTCGCGAGCTGTTCCTCCGAGTTGTCGATCCCGACGACGCGGGCTCCGCGACGCGCGAGCCAGGCCGACACGTATCCCGTGCCGCAACCGAGTTCGATGGCGTCTCTGCCCTCGAGTTCGTCGGGTAGCAGATGGAGTTCGCTCTCGGGCACGCCCCATTCGCCCCAGGACGGCTCCTCGGCCGCCCAGTTCCGCTCGCCGGCGGCCGCGAAGCTCTTCGCCATCTCACGCCAGGCCTCGCGGTTTCTGAGAACATGGTCAGGCAGTTCGGTCAAGACATGCTCCTCACTGGACCAGTGAGCATCGTTCAGAATGTACCGGTTTTCCGTACGATTCTACAGGTGTGGGGCCGCCTCGGCAAGCTCACGCGGGTTCACGGCTGCCGGTAGACGTGCCAGCACAGCAGCGCAGCGGCGGAGCGCAGCGGGCGCCAGCGTTCCCCGATGCGGCGGAGTTCGGATGGAGCGGGGCGTTCTGCGAGCTCGAGGATGCGCCGTGCTCCCCCGGCGACGGCCACATCGCCGGCCGGCCAGACGTCGGGTCGCCTGAGCGCCATGAGCAGATACATGTCGCACGTCCAGGGTCCGATGCCGGGGAGCGCCTGCAGACGGCGCCTCGCCTCCGCGTCGCTCAGCGTGTCGAGCACATCGAGGTCCAGCGTGCCATCGAGAAGCGCCCGGGCGAGCTCCCTGCCGTAGCGCATCTTCTGGCGGCTCAGACCGACGACGCGAAGCTCCTCATCGTCAAGCCGGAGAAATGCCCGAGGAGTGACGTCGGAGATCGCTTCCTCCAAGCGTTGGAACATCGCACCGGCCGAGGCCAGAGACACCTGCTGCTCCACGATGCTCCTGAGGAGGGTGGCGAATCCGGGCGCCCTCACCCACATCGCGGGCGCTCCGTATCGCTCGAGCGCCCGCCGCACCGCTGCGTCGCGGGATGCGAGCTCGTCCAGCGCGGCCAGCTCGCCTCGTCCGTTGGAGAGCTGCGTCACGCGACCCCGCTCCCGTTCCGGTCGAACGATGCGCCGCGGGAGAGCCGCACGACCCGAGTCTCCGCGACTCGGTCCCCGAACCGTGCGCGTTCGTCGGACGTCGATATGAGAACGACGGCGAGGATCCCGAGCGTCGGGAGGCTGTCGACGAATCGCAACACGTTGCGAAGGAGCGCCTGCGTGACGGTGATCGCCCCGCCGCGCGCGTCCACAACGCGGAGGCCGAGCGCGCGCTTCCCCGGCGTCGCGCCGCCGAACGCCTCGAACCCTGCGAAGTAGAGGAACATCATGAGCAGGAAGATCAGGCAGAGCGGGTCCGTCACGAACGCGCCGGACACCCACCGGTGGTCTGACGCCGTCATCAACCACGTTCCCTTGACCACGCGCGTCACAGGGAAGAAGACCGCGGCGAGAACGATCACATCGATCGCGGTCGCCAGGAAGCGCACCAACACGCCGGCGTACTTGCGTTCAGGACCAGTCGGTCCGCCTCCGTTGCGCTTCTTCATCGTGCGCCCCCTCGCGGTCGCGCCATCTCGTCCGGCACCCGTGTGAGCTCGGTCGCGGCGGAGTGAACATCGGAGGACTAGCCCAGCCTGTCCGCGAACTCCCCGGCCCACCGCCGGGCGATGTCCATGTCGGTCCGGTCCTCGAGATTGCCGGGTCCCTTCGGCATGAGCCCGGGGAAGGCGTCGCACAGAAGCGGCGAGAGACCGTTGCGCGCGATGAGCGGGTCGAGGAACCGCTTCCTCGCGCCCTCGGGCTCGTCGATGGCCATAGCGCTCGACAGGAACACGCCGAGCGGCTTCCCCTTGAGGTCGCGCCGGGCCAGGAACCGCTTGCCCTTGCTGTAGACCATGAACATCCTGACGCCGGTCCCGAGCACGACGCTGTCGTAGGAGCCGAGGTCCTTGAGCTTCTCCCGCTTGAGGTTGACGACGTCAACCTCGCGGCCCCGCGCTCGGAGCGTCTCGGCGATGGTCCCGGCGTATCGCTCCGTCGCGCCCCCGGCCGTGATGAACGCGATGAGTGTCTTCTTCTGCATGACGCATCAGCTCCTTCCGTGTCCCGCGAGCCTGCGACGCTCGTCCGAGACCTGAAGCTCGTCCGAGAGCGTGATGGCGAACGTGCACTCGTCGTCCCCCGCGAGCACGCTCTTCCGGATCTCGATCGTGACGGGCTTCCCCGTCGCCCCTTCCCACTGCTTCCGGAACCACCCGGCGCCGCAGAGACAGAACGACGGGGACATGCCCCGTTCGAGCCTCTCTCGGACGATCGGACAGAAGCAGTAGGCGCTGCGGCGCTCGGCGTCGGTGGTCGCCCTCTCGTGCGCCGCCGGGTCCCGCGGCGCCTTCGACGTGATGAGGACCCGGCCCTCGCGCCTCGGAGCCCTGCCCCAG
>CAZAQL010000011.1:5554-35539 GCA_964487295.1 uncultured bacterium
GACGGCCGCCAGTCCGTCACCGGTCCTTCCGAGGGCGTCGTCGAAAACGGTCCGCAGCTTCTCGACCTGGGCGTCAGGAAAGACGTGGGCGCAGCTCGACAGCACATCGTACCGCTGGTGGTCATCCGCCAGCGCATCCAGCCGGTCGACGACCCGCTTCGCCCAGTCAAACCGCTCATCGAGCGAAGCCTCCGCGCCGGGCAGGTCGGCGTTCTCCATGAGTCGCGCCGCCTCGTCACCGAGCACGCGCGCCGCGTGATCGGTCAGAAGCGACTCCCAGCGGTGCACGACGAACTGCATTTCGACGGGTCCGTCACCCCAGTCGGGATACACCTCACGGCAGAACTCATCCGAGATGATCCCCCGGCGCGACGCGTGCTCGAAGAGCGTCGCGTAGCTTTCGCGAGTGGACTCGAGTGGTCCATCGTGGACCAGAGAGAGCACGGACAGCGCGGGGCTGACCCAGGTCCTCACCGGGCCGGCCTTGACGCTACCGGAGACGGGAACGGCGACCTCCACGTCGAAACCGTGCTCGACGCTGGTGATGAACTGGATGGAGCAGACCGGCTCTCCGCTGATGTTCTCCTCGGGGACGCTCGCGCGGAGCTCGCGGAGGGCTGCGCCGAAGTCCGCGCGCGCAGCAAGGGCGCGACGGAACCCCGCCATCATCTGTTCGGGTACCGTCTTCCATACGATCGATGGTGTGCGGTTCGTCATGCTGATCCTCCCGGCGCGACGCGGCGGGCGGCGCCCGACCGAATGGGGCGACGGATGCTGGCGGCACCGCCCGACCGGATGGGGCGATGGATGCTGGCGGCACCGCCCGACCGAATGGGGCGATGGATGCTAGCGGCGACGCCCCCCAGCCAGATGGTCGCGGACAAGCTCGGCGTGGCCGTCGTAGTGATGGAACGTGTTGCCCTCGAGGACCTGCGCCGGCGTCCAGTCGGAGGGCATTCCCGGAAACGCCGACGGATCGTGCAGCGCCTCGTCCGGAAGCGCTCCGATGAGTCTCACGAGACGCTCGTGCGTCAGCTTCGCATCGCGGAGGACCTGGCGATGCTCCCGCCCTGCGTTCCCGGCGCGGATGATCTCGTTGCGTTCATCCGTCGGGAGCTCCCAGAGCTCCGACCCCTCGAACCGTCGCGCCTCGAGAAGGCCGACCATCTGCTTCTCGTACCAGGTGACGTGCGCGATCACGTCCGTGAGCGTCCAGTCCCTGTGATAGCCGGGCTCTGACGCCCGGTCCGTCGTGATGCAGGATACGAGGTCGAACCACTCCCTCCAGGAGCGCTCGACCCGCTCGATGAACTGCTCGACCGTCGGCTTCTCTTCCATGCGGTGTCTCGACTCCGTCGGTTCGGCGGCGCGCCGGGCGCTACAGGACGCGCAGCCTGAGCGCCCAGCGCGGCGCCAGGTAGGTGACGATGGGCACGAGGATCCAGAGGCGCCCGCTCAGGACGTTGTAGTCCGCGACGAGGCGTTCCCAGGGATGTCCGAACAGGAAGTGCCCCGCGAGGAACTCGAAAGCCAGCGTCATCGCGACCCAACACAACCCCAGCAGCGACGCCTGCGTCGGCGTCGTGATCCCGATCCACCGGATCAGCGCGAACACGATGAAGAAGATGAGAGCGCAGAGGATGAACGTGCTGACGATGTGCGCGCGCTGCTCCCCGAGCCTCGGGGCGATCCAGGCGTTCCGTGCTGTCCCGTTGAGGACCGCCACGACCGCGAGGAGGATCCAGACGGCGAGCGCCCTGAGGATCACCTGGCTCATTCCTCTGTCCTCCCTTCTGACCCGACCTCGGGGTCCGGCTGCGGGGGCCTCTCAAGGCCCCGCATGCGGCGGTCGATCGTCCTGCCCATCACGCCGGCCAGGAGCCGAGGGTAGAGGCTCTTGAGCCATCCGATGCGCGCGTGCTCGGTGAAGTAGCGCGCGCCGGGCTCGAGCCACCCCGGAGCATCACCTGGTTCATAGTCAAATAACCCCTGCTCCTTCCAGTACGCGTAATCGGTCGGCGAGAAGCCCTTGAGCCGCGCGTAGACCGCGCGCATCATGTGGAACGTCAGATGGTCGTTCAGGCTCAGACGCCGCGGCGGGCGCTCGCGCATGAGTTCGTGGAAGCGTCGGGCCACATCGGGGGCGCGCTCGGTGTTGTCCATCATCCTCGGCATCGTTGTGTTGCGCGGGGGATCAACGTAGCTCAGATCGCCGACGTACTCGAAGCCCCAGGTGGACGCGAACATCCTGATGTACCCGAGGGCCTCCTTCTGCCCGACGCCGCCCGTGACGGCGATGCCGAGGGCGTACCTGCCGAAGTACCTCGGACGGTGGAACGTGTACGCCATCCGGTCGACCAGCATCTTCAGAAGTGTCGAGACGTGCATCGAGTGGACCGGTGTGGCGAAGACCACCCCGTCGGCCCCGATGAGCTTGTCCTCGATGGCTGCGCGATCGTCCTGGATGGGGCACGCGTCCGCACCTCGCATGAAGCACAGGAAGCAGCCGCGGCACGGCTCCAGATGAACGTCCGCAAGCGCGACATGTTCGAACTCGACATCGCCGAGTTCCGTGAGAACCTCGCCAAAACGCTCGACCCTCTCGTACGTGTTGCCCCGGTGCGGGCTGGCCTGGATCGCGACGACCTTCATCACCTCATGTCTCCCTTCCAGCGTTGCAGCACCTCTTGACGGAGACGTTCGGCCCTCGCGATCCCAAGAACGGTGGACTCATCCCCCGGCACGGTGCGGGGCGTAACGTACTCCCAGACGATCTCACCCGCCGGCGCCACCTCGATGATGCGGCCGCGCTCGGACTCGGTGATGAGGGTATTACCGTTGTCAAGCCGCTGCTGCGCTCCGAGTCCCCTGCTGAAGAACCCGGGCTCCGTATACGACCACACGACCTCTCCGTTCTCCATGTCGAGCTCGAGCACGCGCGACTGCTCTTCGAGTCCGAGGTTGTCGAAGAGCAGGAGGTTCCCGTCGACGAGCTGCGCCTCGTGCTGCTTCCGCCAGGGCCCCGTTCTCAGCCACAGGATCCGCTCGTCGCGCAGGTCCAGAAGCGCGACCGCGTCGAGTGAGCGGATCGAGACGAGCGCGAGACCTTCGTCGACGATCTCGACGGAGTTCGTGTGAAAGATGTCCGGGCCATCCGGCAGTCGGTCGTCGGTGATCCATTCCGCATGCTCGGATGTTCGCTCGAACGCCTGCAGCAGCGAGACACGCTCGATCTCCCGACCGTCCAAGTCCACGTGCACGAGCGCGTCGTCGAGGAGCCACTGCCCGTTGTGGATGCCGTCCCGCCGCTCCGCCTCGCGTGCCAGCACCCAGGCGGAGCCATCGGGCATCACGTGGAAGTCGTGATGCGCCTTGATGTCGAGAAGCCACACGAGCTCCGAGTCCCGGTCGAGGCGGATGAGCTGGTACGGGTCGCTCGTGATGACGAGCAGGCCGCCGTCCTCGAAGAGGTGCGCCCGGGCCCAGGCGTCCGGGCCCGCGCGGGACCAGGTGTGGAGTATCCCGCCATCCATCCCGATCAGCGTCGCCTCAGGACCCTCCGCGTAGGTGAAGAGCGTCGGGCCCGGCCGCGCGGCCGAGACATCGTGGCGGAGCACACCGGCCTCCTGCGGAGCCGGCCCGCGTCCCGAGATGTACCCGAGCGTCGCCAGGCGCTCGAGCTCTCGAAGCTCGCCGGAGGTGAGGTGGTCGGCTGGTTTCGGTTCGGCCGCGGCCCGGAACCCGGCATCGGTCGACACCGGCCCGACCGTGGTGCGAGAACGCTCTCCGCCCGTCTTGATCTGTCGCGCCGCGAGGAAGACGCCGATGGACACGAGGACGACGATGGAGATGATGACGAATCGCCTCATCGCGCTCTCCGAGCGATGGCAGTATGCGACGCCACGGTCCCTACCAGCTTGAGAGGAAGCGGTTGAGCTCGTAGAGGACCGGCACGCCCATCATGATGAGCACGACGATGACCAGTGCCGGCAGCACGAACCCGATGAGGAACATCCACACGAAGCACCCTCGCCGAGGCCCCGTGATGAGCCCAATGAAGTTCAGCAGCAGGCCGAGCGGGTAGACAAAGATGTATAGGAGGAGCGTGACGACCGCGAACGCGACGGACTCGTCCTGTTGGATGATGACGGTCGTGCGGCTCGGGGCGACCCCCTGGCCGGATGTCGCCGGTGTGGCGACAGGTCGCGGAGAGCTCTGCGCTTCCCGACTCGGGGCGGGTGGCTCGGACGGCTGCGGCTTCACCCACTCCCCGCAGTACTGGCACTTGCGCGCGGACGAAGGGATCCTGGCCTGGCAGTATGGACAGCGTGCCATGGTGACCTCCGCGGGAATCGGATGGTCGACGCACGGGCGACGACCTCAGGTGGAGTTCAGGATACAAAGATATCGCACGACCTGTCCGGGGTCACGGGGTTCTTGCTCAGTCGTCCAGCTTCTCGAGCAGCTTCCGCTTCCGCGTCGCGAACTCCTCCTCCGTCAGGAGCCCCCGCTCGACAAGCTCGCCGAGTCTCGTGATCTCGACGATGTAGTCGTCCGGAGCCGTACCGCGATGCGAACTCCCCGCGGCGGGTTCGTCACGCTGCAACGGAGCCCCGGTCAATCCCGGCGTCTCCTCTGCATCGTCTGCCTCACCAGCGTCGTTCGGCGGCACGGGTTCACCGTCGGCCTCGCCAGGCGCCCAGCCGCCCGGGCCGTCCCGTGCGATCATCGGCCTCTCCGCAGTCCCTCCGAGCCTTCTCCCCTCCCATCCCTCAGAAGCCGCCTTCGCCCGCGCGCCGACCATCTGCAGGTTCGCCTTCGTCAGTTGGGCCGCCGCCTCGCCCCCCTCGAGATCGACGCCCGTCAACTTCACGCCCGCGCCCTGGAACCTCGAGAGCGCCTCATCCAGCAAGGAGAGCCGCTCCTGGAGACGACCATCGACGTTCGCGGCGATGACGTACCGAGCCCCGAACTCGACAGACTCGGTCGTCGCCGTCGTGCAGAAGGAGCGGACGACGAGCTCTGTTCGAACCGCAAGGCTCTTCGATTGCAGCGTATCGCTGACAGCCGTTCCCGCGCCGACCTCCGACCGGTAGTAGGTTCCGCCGAAGCGCACGAGGAAGAGGTCGCTTGTGAACCGGAACCGCGCGAGGATGCGGCGCGCCTGACCCAACATGGTGACACCGTGCCGGAACGCCACGATGCCCGTCACGATGTGAAGCGCGACCCCGGGAAGCGACGGCGGACCGGCGGAGAGGCCCCGGCCGGGCACATTGGCCAGCATCAGCACGCCGGCGGCCGTGAGGAGGGCTCCGACCGTCAGCAGGACGTACCCGCCTGCCTTCGGGGGATCCTCCGAGGGCACCGGCTGCGTCTCGAAGAGCATGCCGCCCTGGACGCGACCGGTGTCCGAGACTCCCTCTCCGGAGAGCGACACATCGTCGCGCATGTAGACGCGGTTCGGGATATCCTCGTATCGAAAGCCATCAGACGTCATCTCGAGCTGAGCCAGCAGAGACTCGGGGTGCCCTGCGCTTCCCAGCTCCTGCACCGAGCGCGCGAAGTCGGCGTCGGGGGCATCGTCCGGCACGAGCAGGGCCGCCGCGGCCAGGCGCGCGATCCCGGCGACGAGCACGATCGTGACGAGAGCGATCGGCGCCGGTATGACCAGCCCGCCGAGACCGGTGGCATCCGCGGCGGCGCGGCTGCCGACTGCCAGGGCGATGAGCAGCGCGACCGGGACGAGAGAGCGCAGAAGCGAACCGGCGTTGGAGATCGCTATGAACCGCATCGTGGGCGGGATGTAGTTGATGCCGTCGCCGCGGAGCATCCTCAGGAGACCGGTCGCCAGACCGTCCTGGACCGCGGTCGATGTCAGCTCGCGGTTCTCAAGCGAGCCCATGAGCTCATCCGTGTTCCTGAGGTCCGCCGGGACCTTCTGGGGCAGATGAATGCGCCGGGTGTCGCGGATGCCGATGACGATCGAGGAGATCCCCATCGCCACCGCGACGACGCCGAAGACAACCGAGAAGGCGAGACTCAGGAGGACCGCAGCGGCCCATGACGGCTCGAAGCGCGTCAGCTCATCCAGCCGCGCCACAGTGGACGTGATCGACGAGCCGAGCGATGAGAGAACGACGGCGCCCGCGATCAGCAGGAACGCGCCGAGCGCAAGCCTGGCAACGCCGTGGGCACGGTGTGGATGTCCAAGCTCGATCCGGTACCTGGTTCGGAAGATCTGCTGGCTCATGGGCTCTCCCCCAAGACGAGACGAGGACGACGCTCGAAACCCGACTGCGAGCCAATCAGCGCGTGCGGACGCGCGACCGCCTCGGGAGCAGCGCTCAGCGCGTTCAGGTGCAGTCAGGCTGTGCAGGAATGCACTAAGATTTTAGCAGGAGTACAATCGTAGCGTCAAGCGAGGCGCTCGCCCCCCACGCGACGGCTGGAGCCGGCGCCGGGCCCAGCACGACATCGGGGTGTCCGCCTCCGCGAACACCCCGTCGTCGTTCGTGCCGTAAGGTTCCGCTGTCCGAATGGCTAGGCGAGCCCGCCGTGGATCTTCGCGTTCTCCTGATTCACCATGCCCGCGGTCAGGAAGAGGTCGACGATCCACCAGATGCCTACGATGCCGAGCGGTATGAACCCGATCATCATCCAGCTGGTCGCATAGCCGACAAGCCCGAGGATGAGCATCGTGATACCGGTCCCGACGCGGCCCAGGTAGAACCGGTGAATACCCAGAGTCCCGAGGAAGATGAGCAGGATGTAGGCAACCGCCATCGACTTCTCATTCTTGACGACAATGACATTCTGTTCCGCCATGACCTCTCCCCCCGTTTCGGGCCAGCCCTCCGCCGCGCCGACCGCTGCGTTGCGGAACATCACTCACGAACTCGAACCTGCGCAACGTCTATAGCACAGAACTTCCGCTGTCAACGGTCATTTTGCATCCGGCGGCTCGTGCTGCGCATCCCCCCCACGCCGCTCCGCTCTGCTCGACGAACTCGATGCATTGACTGCCTCATTGATCGCCGCCGCGATGGCGCGGAGTCGCGATTCGTCTCTGCCGTATTCGAGCTCGACACCGACGTGCTCGAGGACCACGACGAGCGAGTAGACCTTCACCACGAAGGCGTAGATGACGGCCCCGACGGCGAAGAGCCAGAAGAGAACAAGCAGCGTCATCGTGAACCCCGCACTGTCGGAGCCTGCGGCGGCGAGCGCGAGGAAAATCACGCTCAAGAGGCTGCCGCCCGTGAGCACGATGACCACGGCCATCAATCGCCGCCAGAGCGGCAGGTGCTTCGTCTGCACCAACGCGGACCGGACATCTCCGATCGACATGTCCCGTCGCTTCACACGAAGGAACGTCGACGTGACGAGAGCCCCGCGGTCCTTGAAGAAGATGTGTTCGCTTCCACCACTCGCAGCACCCATGGCTGTTCGCTCCTCCGGGAGACCTCTCAGGCGGACCGGCACGCGCTGGATCGGTGCTGACCAGTCCGTTTTCAGATCACGCGCCCGCTGTCGGCTCCGCCTCATCCTGCTTCCCGCGCAGGTTCAGCGCGAGCATGAAGAGCCCCACGATGAACGCCAACCTGCCGAGCGTGCCGATCACGTTCAGGATCGTCATGGCGATCGACGGCCAGCCGAACGTGTGGCTCCACATGAAGACCGCGTAGAGGACCGTGCTCACGAGTGTCGTGACGTAGGCAACACCCTCGCCGATGAGCATCATCTGTGCGTCCGCCCGCCGTCTCCAGAGGTAGAGCAGCACGGTCACAAGGACCAGTGCCGTCGGCGCGAACAGCCTCCAGATCGTCTGCAGGCCGTACATCATCGTCTCCTGGACGTCCATGCCCATCACAATCTCCTCCCTGTACCGGTGCGACAGACTGCCAGCGCGGCAGCGCCGCTCGTCCGACGCTCACTCTGAGCCGGTGCGACTCGACGCACGGATCCCGGCGACACCTCAGACATCCGCCAGGAACCGGGCGGCCTCGTCGCCCAGCTCATCCGGAGCCTCCTCCTGAACGTAGTGACCGACCTCTCCGAGCTTCACGACCCTGGCTTCGGGGAGCGCCTCCATCCATCTCTCAAGTTCCCTCTCCCGGAAGGCTATGTCCTTCATCCCCCAGACGATGAGGGCCGGCTTCTCCTGGAGCGCCTCGAATCGCGACCAGAGCGCGTGCAGCCACGCCGTCGCCCCGACGATCTGCCCCGGCAGCGCCGCGCAGGCGCTTCGCTCCTCGGGTGTGGAGAGCGGCCGCAGATACTGCTCGTGGATGCGCTTCGTCAGGATGCGCCGGTCCCCGTACGCCGCCGGCATGACAACGCGGGCGAAGAGGTTCGCGCGTCGGATGAGAGACCGCCCGATCGGACCACCGACCATGCCGCTGAAGGCCCGGTAGTACCAGTCGTCGGCGACCGGCCAGCACCACGTGTTGAGGATGATCAGGCGGGAGACGTTCGCGGGATGCTCCACCGCGTACGAGAGTCCGATCGGACCGCCCCAGTCCTGAACGACGAGCGTGATGTCGCGAAGGCCGAGCGTCTGGACAAGCCTCGCGAGGTTCGCCGCGTGCTCCCGCGGGTGAGGCGCGGCGCCACGGGGCACGTCGGACAGCCCGAAGCCGAGGTGGTCGGGGACGACGCACCTGTGCCGCGGCGCGAGCCGTTTCACGAGCCCACGGTAGAGGAATGACCAGGTCGGATTGCCGTGCACCATCACGACCGGCGGTCCCTCGCCCTCGTCGATGTAGTGAAGCCGTCCCGCCGGCAGGTCCAGCCGGTTCGACCGGAAGGGGTAGAGGTCACGGTCAACCCACTCGGCGTGCCTGGACATCGGGGTGCTCTCCTCGGAGACCACGGTTCCCTCAGAGCCTACTGGATGTACCCGAGCGCCCGCAGCTGCTCGCGTTCCGCGTCGCTCATCGTGTCGAGCGAGGCGTCCCGCGTGTCGCGGTTCTCCGTCCAGTACGCATCGATGCGTCCGCCCAGCGCTCTCGCGGCCGTCGTGTCAGAGACAGACACGTCCTGCGAGAAGCCCGCGCTCGCGATGTCGTAGACCTCGAGCCCGTACTCGCCGGGCCCGACGACCTTCCGCCGACCTTCGATGACGGAGACCCACGCGCGCCCGTACTCCTCACCGAGCTCCTCGACGTTCCGGCCCGAGATGTACCGCTCGGAGATAAGACCGTGCTCGTCGGGAGCGGCGAGCACACCGACGTCCGGCGCCTCACCCCGCGCGGATGCGAGGACGAACGGGTAGAGCCCGCGCGTGGTCACGAGTTTGTGCGACTCGCCTGCCGCGAGGTCGCCGCACCTGATGAACAGCGGAACGTGGATGAGCCGCTGGGAGAGCCCGAACTCGTGTCCCACACGGCCCTCCTCTCCCAGCTCCTCACCGTGGTCAGAGGTCACGATGACGAGCGTGTCCTCCCCGAACCGCTCATCGATCCAGCGGAGAAGTTCCTCGAGGTGGATGTCCAGCCAGCGAAGCTCACCGTCATAGAGGTCGACCAGGTAGTCCCGTTTGCCGTCCGGCAGCGAGTCCCAGACGTTGTTGAGCCGGCATCCACCGATGTAGCGCCCGAAGCGCTGGGGCTCGCTGGCGCCGACGGACTCGAGCGCGCTGTCCGGAGGGTTGTAGGGCGAGTGCGGGTCGAGGAAGTTGACGAAGAGAAAGACGGGAGCTCCCTCGGGCACGGACCGTTTCGTGATCCGGACGATACCCTCCGCGTCGACGTACGGCATCCTCCAGCGCAGACGCTCGCCGACGCCCCGCAGGACCGGAGAACGAAGCCCGGCCCTGGCGGCCAGCGTGGCGTTCGCCCAGCCCGCGCGCGGTGGGACGAGCACGCGGTGGAAACCGGTCACATCCGGTGGGACAGAGCCGGGGTTCGCCGCGACGGC
This sequence comes from uncultured bacterium, assembly GCA_964487295.1. Taxonomy (GTDB): domain Bacteria; phylum Joyebacterota; class Joyebacteria; order Joyebacterales; family Joyebacteraceae; genus JAPEKQ01. The sequence continues at coordinate 15,473 of CAZAQL010000011.1, forward strand.
CACGCAGTAGTAACCCTCGTCACGGAGCGCCTCCGGCAGCCACCGGACACCCTCGACCGCTTGCGTCCGGAGCGCCCCGGTCCCGGACGAGTAGTGCATGCCATGCGAGGAGACGGTGAGGCCGGAGAACATCGAGGCGTGCGACGGCACGGTCCAGCCGGAAGGCGCGACCGCCCGCTTGTACACGCGCGCCTCGCCCCCCCATCGCTCGAGCGCCGGCATCGTGTCTCGGTCGTAGCCGAAGCTCCCGAGGTGGTCGGCTCGAAGCGTGTCCAGAACGATGAGGACGATGTCCGGACGCGATGACGCGACCGCCGGATGCTCCGAGGATGTCCCCGCCACGTCCGCCGCGTTGGACTCGGCGGTCTCCGGCACGCGGGACACGTCGGCCGTCCCGTACCGCACCGTCGCCAGGCACGAGGAGACGACGAGCAGAACGGCGACGGCCGGCGGCGTCCACTCAAGGACACGCCATGCCTGGGAGGATGCCCGCCGCGGCCTCGCGATCGCGAACCACGCGAGCAGCAGCGCCGCCAGGCCTCCGACCGCGGCCTCACCCCAGGCTGAGCGCGTCGCCGCGACGGCCGCGTCGGTCAGGAGCGCAAGCATGAGGCCGGGCGTGAGGATCCACGAGACCGCGCTCCCGAGCGACCGACCAACGTTCATCCGGCGAACGAGAACGCAGAGCGCCAGCCACAGCACAAGCCCCGCCACGCTCGCTACCACGACGGCCACGGGAAGCCCGAAGCCCCAGGCGTTGCGCATCGCTCCCACGAGCGCGGCCGTTGCGACGAGTGCTGAAGCGGTCGCCGTCGCGAGCGAGCCACGGTCGCCGGTCAGCCTCACCAGCCTGCCCGGCAGCGCCGTCAGAACAGCGAGCACTGACACAGCCGCGGCGATCTGTATCTCGGCGATGAGAAGCCCCGCGTAGTCACGGAGCCCGCCGTACGGGGTCGTGCCGGTGACCACGCCGCGCAGAAGCCCCAGGTTCACGATGACATCGATCACCCAGAGCGCCACGAGAGCGCCGGCGAAGATCCGGAGCAGGAGAGCGACGGGGCCACCTCTCGCCCCGTCCGTCTCTCCCGCCGCGTCCGTCACACCGTCGTTCGCCGCGTCCGTCAAACCGTCGCTCGCCGCGTCCGTCTCTCCCGCAGCGTCCGTCGCACCGTCGTTCGCCACGATCCCTCCCGTCGGGGGACTCAGAGGCTAGTCCTTATGCTCGTGCTCGAGCTCGGCGATCGGCTTCTCGGTGAAGACGTAGTCCTTGAGCTCGTCGTGGAACGCGTCGTCGTGACGACGGATCCACTCCAGGAGCATCGCCGCGTGCTCCTTCTCCTCATCACGGTTGTGCGCGAGGATCGCACGGAGCTCGTCGTCCTCACAGGCATCCACCCGCTGGTTGTACCAGTCGACCGCCTCAAGCTCCTCGATGAGCGAGACCGTCGCGCGATGGTAGTCCAGGGTCCGGTCCTTCAGGTCCTTCCTGTGCTCGTGCAGTCCTTCGTGCGACATACATCCCTCCTCCGTTCGGGCGGCCCCCGGGGCCGCCTCTCTCGCACTCTCGGGTTCTCCGACGCCGGCCCGCCGCGCGCCCCTTGCTTGGCCCGGAACGCGGTCCGCAATGCTCTGGGGACCGGGCGTCACGCCAGCTCCGGCAGCTCCCACTCAACACGCCAGTAGACGCCGTCCTTTCGCTCCATGAGGCCGTTCATGATGAACTCCCGGCGGAGCGCGCAGTAGTCCGGGTGGTGGCGCTCGATGATCTCGTTGATCTCCTGCTCGGAGTAGCGCCGCTCCTCATCGAACCGGTTCACGAGCCACTTGAGCACGACCAGCCGCTTCTTGTACCCAGCCGGGATGCGCGTGATGCGGTCGTCCTCCACGAACACGCTCAGCACCTTCTGTTCCCACGCATCGTACTTCACGCCGTTCGCGAGCGAAACCACGCTCTCCGGGCTGAACGACGAGAACACACGTCGGCTCATCTCCTGAATGCCGTCCGCGCTCAGCCGGTGCAGGTGGTCGTTCCCGTCGGTGCGCATGGTCACGAGCCCTGCGTCGCGGAGCTTCTCGAGATGGTGCGACACGGTGGGCGGCTTGAGGTCCAGCAGGTCGGCCAGTTCCTCAACGCCGCACTCGCGCGCCGCGAGCACGCCCAGGATCTTGAGCCGGTTCTCGTTGGCCAGTACTTTGAAGAATCGGAGCAGAAGCTCGATGTCGGCCTGTCCCATGTTGTCCTCCCTGTTTTGATGTTTAGCTACTTAGCTATATATCAACGCAGGGTGGACATGTCAAGCCGTTTTCGGACACCTGCTCCACCAGCCGGTCGGCGTCACGCTGGTCCGCGAGTTCCCAGAGCCTCAGATGGGTGCCGGCGCCGGCCTCGAACAGCTCCCGGTACTCGCGCCGCCGGCGTCGATGCGTTCGAACGACCCACCAGGGGATCGAGTAGCGGCTGAGAAACGCGGAGACGAAGGTCTCCCGGTTTCCCCCGAAGAGCTCCTCGCCCGTGAAGACGCGTCGGGCGGTTCGCCCGACGGACCGCACCAGGACTCTGGAGAACGGGTAGTTGAGCCAGACCGCATCGGTCGCCCTGGCGAGGATGAGGTCGCGTACCTTCCGGTAGTTTCCGTCGATCACCCAGCGATCACCCGACACGCACGCGCGCACGGCCTCCCGGAACTCGGGAAGCGGGCGCTCGGTCCAGTCAGGTCCCCAGTGAAGCGCGTCGAGTTCGACGTGGGGCGCGCCGAGCGCCTCCGCGAGACGACGGGCGAGCGTGGTCTTGCCCGAGCAGCTGGTGCCGACGACCATCACGCGGCGCATTGCTCGGATACCTTTCTGGACCGGTTCTACTGGAACATCCCCTCTGCCGGGCTCGCGCGCGGGTCACCCGCCCTGCGGCCCCGCCGTTCTCCGCACGCACGCGCAGAACCCGTGGTAGTTGGCACAGATGCCGCCGAATATCGAGATGAGACCCCAGAACAGCGGTCGCCCGAACACGTGCACCCAGCTCGGCTGCGAGTGCGGCAGCATATAGAGACCGAGCGTCACGAGCGCGCACCCGGTGACGATCAGGACGTGACCAAAGACGATGAGCCCGACGCGCCCCTGGCGGAACGCGAGGAACGTCAGCCCCGCGCCGATAACGAGTGGAATGAGGCCGGATCCCCATCCGGCCCTGACGAACAGGAACACACCGTACGCGCTCAGGGCGATCCCGAGAACCGCCGTGATCGGACTCCACTTCCTCATTGTCCCTCCTCCGCCTCGTCGTCCAGTGCGTATGGACGAACGTGGATCTCGCAGCCCGAGAGCTTCACACGTGGCATGTCTGGTTAACGGACCGGCATCTGCTCACCAGGTCGACCAGGAACCGTCCTGGACCGAGTAGCGTTGTCCGTTGGGCCCGTCCTCGGCGAGGAGCGCCGGGACGAGGATGCCGGGCAGGACCGAGCCGACGTCGTGGTCGGCGTCCGGTCCGCCCATGTCCGTCCTGAGCCACCCGGGATCGACCGCGTTGATCAGCACACCAGTCCCCGCGAGCTCTGTCGCGAGGTCCCGCGTGTACTTGTCGACGGCGGCCTTGGTGGCGCTGTAGGGCGCCAGCTGGGGGATGTCCCGGATCCCGGACGACATGTTGACGACGCGCCCGTACCCGCGCTCCACCATGCCGGGGACGAACGCGCTGCACATGGCTGCCAGCGCGTACACGTTGACGCGGAACGCCTCCTCCCAGACTGCTCTCGGGATCTCCCAGACGTCCTGCCACGCGTTCTGGACCGCGGCGTTGTTGTAGAGGATGTCGACGGTCCCCGGCGCGGCGGTGGTACCGGAGATGACGGCATTGACACCCGCCTCCGTGGCGAGGTCGCCGGCGACTCGGACCACCTCGACATCGAGCTCGCCGACCATGCTGTCGGTCTCGTCGAGATGATCGAGGGCGCGAGCGTGCAGCACCAGATGGCATCGCTCACGCGCCAGGCCGAGCGCGATCTGCTGCCCGATCCCGCGGCTGGCCCCCGTGATCAGGGCCCACTTGTCCTGGAGTGAACTCATGCCTCTTCCATCCTCCTCCGCTCCCGATGACGGATGAACGTCCTAAACAAGCGGTCACACTGCTCGCGCAGATCCATGCGGCCCGACCTGTCGGGCTCGGGACGCGTCCGATGTCCCCCATCTCCTCCTCAAAGCGCCGACGGAACTCGCGTGCCACGGCGAGATTCTCCAGCATGCCCTCCATGCTGTCGCCTCGCCCGAGCTTCAGGCCGATGGCCATCACGCCTCCGACGACGGCGCCACAGACCGACCCGCTGTTCCCGATGCCACCGGCAAACGCGTACGCGATCTTCGGGATCGCGGGATTGTCCGGCTCGAGCCCGAGTTCCTGGCACACGGCCAGGAGAACGGACTCCGATCAGACGTAGGCTTTCGCCATGTACTCGGTCGCGCGATTCTGCTCCATCTCATCCCCCAGTCAGGCGTCCGTCACGCCAATGAGCTCATCCAGCCTGGTGCCTGTCCTCACGACGATCGGCTCTCCGTGCCCCACGCAGAGAACCCGGACACTGAGCGAGCCGAGTCCGTGGAGCGTCTCAGTCGCTTCGTCCGGATCCGCGGCGAAGAAGCGGGGGGCCTCCCTCAGGCCACCGCGCCCGGTGAACAGGTTGCCGTTGAAGAGTATGTCGCCACAGAACAGGAGGCCGCTCTCCTCCTGATAGAGTGATATGCTCCCGGGCGTGTGGCCGGGCGTGTGGATCACGCGAAGCCCACCCAGCATGTCCAGGCGATCGTCGGCGTCCAGTACCCCCGAGACCCTGACACGCTCGACGCGTCCCGAGATGCGGTCGTCCAACCACCTGATCGCCCGCTTCAGGAGCGTGCCGGCGGGCAGGTTCGCGCGCCCCTCGATGTATGGCACCTCCTCCCGGTGAGCCAGCACACGCGCGCCGCTTCGGCGCACGAGCTCGGCGACGCCACCCGTGTGGTCACCGTGAGCGTGCGTGACGACGATCCGCTTGAGGTCCGAGACGGCGCGCCCGAGAGGCTCGATCTGGTCTGCGATCCGCGGCACGTCGCCCGACATGCCGGCATCGATGAGATCCAGGCTCCGGTCTGACACCAGCAGATACGCGTTGCTGCTGCGCAGTCCCTCGAGCCAATAAACTCCCTCGTCGAGCTGCCGCATGAAGATCCTTCCTATCCGCAGCTCCCACCGCCCGGGCGGTTTTGCGCGCACGTGCGTACGGCGCGTACCGGTTCCCACAAGATGAGCGTTACACACAGCTGCCGCGCGTGCAACCGTCCTCGGGGAACGGCGGACTGTTGTCGGATGAGTGCGTGCCCGATGGGGCGGAGATCGCCTAGAAGCGCTCTCCCAAGCGTCTGCACTTCTTGAGGAGACGCGGTGCCAACTCCGGCTTCGACCGGCTCCCCGGCTTCACGATGGCCCCGAGAGTCCGATAGCCGCCCGCTCCGAGGACAGCACGGACCGACCGCACCGCTCCCCTGCTGTGCCCCAGGATCACGCTGAAAGGCCAGGGGGCGCTGCAGGCCGTGACGATGGCCGCGGGTTTGCCCTTCTGCCTGGGAACCGGCATCCCCTTGTCGTTCTCACCCATGAAGACCGGCACGTTCCTGTCGAAGAGCGTCTTCAGGGGCGAGCTCATGTTGGACCAGTAGGTGGGCGTCCCGACGACGAGACCGTCTGCGTCCCGTATCCGGCGCCCGAGAGCGTGGGCATCGTCCTCGGGAAGAACGCACTCGCCGTCAGGCCTGCACCGCATGCACCCGATGCAGGGCTTCATCTGAAGGTCATAGAGATCCACCCACTCCACGTCACAACGCTCGTTCAACCCGTCCCTGACGTGGGTGAGCAGCTGGGCAACGGTTCCGTTCCTGTGTGGACTCCCATTGAGCATGACGAGAAGCACAGACGCTCCCGGCTTGTGGTCGCGGCGGTCTTCCTGACGAATCGCGTTCGCCACGCGCCGGCCGTCGGGGCGTGGAACGCTGGAGAGCGCGGCAGACAGGCATGTCAGCTTCTGTGGTTGTCTGGTGGCCTGTCGGAGCCGGGCCGCCTGAAGTACCACATGACCGCTAGCGCCGCCCCGAGAACAATACCCGCCCCGAAGACGATGCCGAGCAGGGCGACGTGAGGAAGCGTCATCCTCCAGAACAGGACCATCGTGTCGACCGGCTGGAAGTTCTGCAGGACGATGATGGCGCCGATGACGCCCACCACGATTCCGACGATCATCTTGGCACGCGAGGGACCGGTCATCGTTGACCTCCCTTTCTTCCTCCATGATGCGCCTCACGGCGCACGGCTCTCTCGAGCCTTCGGAACAGCCGCAGGGACTCCGCCTACATGTTCAGACGCCAGATCGTGTAGTTCAGCACGGACGCGAAGCTCACCCAGCACAGATACGGGACCAGCAGTGCACCCGCCCCTGTTCGTACTCTCCAGAAACCTACCACCGTCGCTACGATCGCGAGCCACAGAACCACGATCTCCAGAAACGCGACCATCGGGTTCTTCAGACCGAAGAACAGATAGGACCAGAGCGTGTTGAGCACAAGCTGGAAGACGAACAGCGACAGGGCGACTCGAGCTCCCGAGAAGCCGGCCTCGCGCCAGACCAGCCAGGCAGCGACCCCCATGAGCACATAGAGAACCGTCCAGACGGGCGCGAACACGGCGCTGGGGGGATTCCAGGTCGGTTTCGTGAGCGATGCGTACCACTCGCCCGGAACGAAGATCGAGCCGATCCAACCTGCTGCGAGGGCGACAAGCACCCAGAGTATGAGTCCTACCGCCTGATTCCTGATAGCTGGCCCCTCTCTTCGCTGTCCTGCGAATCGCGTGTGAGCGGCGCCGAATGCGCGACCCGGCCAATCTCCCACACTGGCAGTTCTATCACTCCTGGTGGCTGGATACCACAGCTGACGGCCTTGGTATCACCTCCGTGACCGCATCTTCCATGCTGAACATCGCGCCGCGGTTCAGCAGGACCACGACAACAGCTATCACGACGAGCAGATACGTGTCGAACGGTTGCGCCTCGGGCCAGAGAGGGTTGATAAGCTGGAAGTGGAACAGCGCGGCCAGCAGGATGCTGCCCGCAGAGGCGTTGAAGAGCGCCGTCATGAGAACACTGATCGCCACCGTGCCGACGAAGAACGGGGCGAACGACCAGGCGCTCTGCTGCGTTCCGCTGAGCAGAAACGCGGGCAGATGCCAGAAGCCCCAGACGATGCCGAGGGCCAGAGCGGCCCAGAACGGAGCGAGTCTCCGCTGAAACAGAGGCAGAGCCAGACCTCGCCAGCCGAACTCCTCGACGGGTCCTTTGATCACAGCGAGTCCCAGGGCCGCGACAAGCGACTGCCAGGAGGAGAACCTCGGCATCGCGCCGTTAAGGTCGCCCTTGAGAGCCGCGCCGATGAAGAAGACCAGCGGAAGGCCCACGACCAGAAACGCCCACCATGCGCGCGAACTGCGCCAGAATCGCAACCGGCTCAGATACCGGCGCAGGCCCTTCAACCCGCCATAGCGCGCGAACCCTCTCCCGGCGACGAGCCGCCTCGCTCAGGACAACGGACGGCCTTCACCTGTACAGGGCCTTCAGGTGAGACCATGTACCCGCGTCCACGGGTGTGTTCGCATTCGGAGTCACGATCGTGACTCCTACGGGACCGGTCACTTCCATGCCATCGATCCACACCGTGTCGCCGGGATCGGAGTACGTTCGTATCTCGACCACGAGACTCAGATGCGCGTCATCGCCCAGGGGATTGGTCCAGAGGTGGGTGACGTAGTCCCACCCTTGGCCCTGACCGTAGTCGTCGTTCCCGCCGGCACTGCCCGAGTAACCGTTGATGTCGGTCAGATTGTCATTCCAGTGACCCCAGAGGCGACAGGACGGGGATGCGTCCGGCGTGTCGTCGTACCGCCACAGTGAGACGCTCACCATAGCACCCGGCATGAGGTTCTTGATCCACGCAACGTAAGCTTGCGGTGTCCCGCTCGGGGAGTTGTCCTCCAGCTCGAGAACCTGGGTCCCGTTGATCGCGCCGATCGCCAGATCGGACCTGATGGCGGCATTGATGGGTGGTTCCCCGGTTCCATAGGTGCCGAGAACCGTCTGTTCACCCTCCCAGCTCTCGGACACGCTGACGTTCTGCCCCATCGCGCTGGAAGCAACGAAGCAGACGAACACAACGAGCAGCAATGTTCTCATCTTTTCCCTCCGTCTCGATCTGAGTGACGTGACAGCAACGGCCGCGGCGCGAGGTGTCGGCTGCATGCGCTGGTCGGGCCGCGGCGGCGCAGGGTGTCGGCTGCATGCGCTGGTCGGGCCGCGGCGCGGCTCCCCTCACCGGGCTAGGCGAAGTAGGTTGCGCCGGGCGAACGCTGGAAGAAGAGAATGACGCCATAGAGACCGGCATGCTCAGTGTACTCGATGTCAATGTGCCTGATGCCAGCCTCCTGCACGACCCGAAAGAGCTCATTCAGGTCATACTCGTAGGACGTGATCGGTGCCGGGCCGCTCCTGTCAACACGCGGTCGTACGCACCGCATGAGTGGACCCGCGTTGCGCCACGCCAGCCTCCTCAAGCTCTGCCTCGCTCTCCTGGCCAGGGGTGCATCCGCATCCGGGCAGGCCGCCTCTCGATGGGCGTATGTTGCGTGCAGGACGCAGACGCCGCCGTCACTCAGCGACTCCAGCAGGCGATGGACGACGCGCATCCCGCGTCTGCTCGGGATGTGCTGTAGCACTATGAAAGTGTGAATGAGTTCGTAGCTTCCTGAGATCCGGTCAAGTTCGTCCCCGCATACCGCGAATGCCGCGTTCGTGATGTTCTCACATGCACACCGCTCCTGGGCCCGTTTCACCATGCCTGGAGAGACATCCAGTCCCAGGACAGACTCGCAGTGCCGAGCGAGAGGGATCGTGACGCGCCCAACCCCGCACCCGAAGTCCAGCGCAGTGCGCGGCGCGAAACGCGCATCCAATCTACTCCGAATCGTACGCATGATCAGTTCCACATGCCTGACACCGGACTCATAGAACTGTTTGATGCCCTCCTTGCTCAGCTTGCCCTGCCGGTACTGGTCATGCGAGATGACACCCCAGTAGGGGTCCTTCTCGCCCAGAATCGTCCAGTCTCTGTCCGTCTTCCGCATGGCTCTTCATCCGCCGGTCAGGCATGGGCGCCGATGTCGCCGCCTATGAAGTCGGCGCGTCCGCGTCTCACACGAATACGGGCCGATATCGCCATGTCCGCACGCTGACACTGCTCACCGATTAAGCGGCGCATGTGTATCCGAAGAAGGGAAGTCGGGCTGAGCGCGGTCCGGTGGATCGCACCTCAGCTGCGTCGGGCCAGCCCCGCAGGAAGAAGCATCGCCCCGCAAGAGATCTCAACGCTGAGACTCCTGGGGGCGTCAGTCCTCAGGCGCTGCAGCAACGATGACCCGCGGCGGCCCAGCGATACGATAAGATATTATCATACACACCATCTTGAGTCAACGGCTGACTCACCATCAACCATTGGCGCTCCGGGGATCGCCCGGGATCTCTGACGCTGGATTGCCGGGAGCACGGCGCGAACCCCGATCCACTCTCTCCTGCTGACTCGGGTCTCCGGCGCTCGGTCTGACGCGTCGCGCTTGAGCTGGTGGCTGCCTGTGCCGCCTACATGCCCTTCCACAACAGGTTCATCGTTCTCCCCATGAACCTGAGAAACTTTCGCTTGTAGGAGCTGTGGTTGAAGGAACCAATGAGGTAGGCATCCATTGCAGGATGGTAGAACATGAAACTCCCTGTGACCCCGGCCACTCCCCACGACGCGTACCGCTTCGGCATCAACACAGGAACTGGAATCAGATGCCAGGTTCCATACCCATACTCGATCCCGATGGCGAACCTGTTCCTGTCTGCCATCATCGTCCGCAAGGTGCCCTCCGACACCAACCGATGCGAGACAAGCGCCCTCATAAACCTGAGCAAGTCCTCGGTAGGAGCGACCACTCCCCCGCCCGCATAGTCGAGCGTGCCGTAGGCTTCCACCTCGTTCAGCCGGGTTCCGCGGATGGAGAAGTCGGCAATGGGAAGCGAGCACTGCTCCATCGGCTCCGAGTTGTGGAGCATCGATGAGTGCTTCATCTCCAGAGGCTCATAGATGTACTGCTTCAACGCCTCATGGAAGGGAAGGCCTGTGCGCTCTTCGATGATCAGTCCGAGGAGATGATAGTTGGTGTCCGTATATTGAAAGCCGGTCCCCGGTGGAAAACGGGCCTCTGACTTCTTCGCCCACCCGATCGCTTCTCTTGGGGTGATCCTGAAGGACTCCGGATCCGCCAGCAGTTCGTCCATCAGCGGCTCGAAATCGTCCGACAAGCCCGATGTCTGATTCAGCAGATGCCTGACCCGTATCTCGCCCGTAAGGTCGGCGCCCTTGTGAACGTGTAGGCCCCCGAGCAGCTCTTGGTCCAGATGCTCGGTGATACGGTCATCGAAGGACAGCATGCCCTGCTCACGCAGTATACCGACAATGGTCGATGTGAACAGCTTGCCGACGCTGGCCATGTAGTTGGGTTGGCGCGGATCGGCAGGTAAGCCGTCCGTCGCGCCTTCCGCAAGATTGACATGAATGTCCGCCTCGTCCGAGTGCACCAGGAGACAGGCATTCTTCACTCTCTTATCCCTGCTCACCTGTTCTCGGAACATCTCTTCAATGGATGCGGCGACCCTCTCCCTATCCATGCGTGAGCTTCCTCGTCAAGCGGACAGTCCATACCGGCACGCGCTGAACGCCTCTGACTGCACGGCCCGTGACACTGCCGGCAACGCCACCCTTTCTTCATCTCGACTCGCCAGCCGCCCCGCCGTCGGCGTGCTAGCGTCCCGGGAGCACGACCACCTTGCCCCCGCGCGAGAAGCCCGCTGCCCTGACGCGATACAGGTAGACACCACCGGGCAGATCCGCGACATCGAGACGAATCGTCTGCTCTCCGGCTGATTGAGACGGGTGGCGACTGGTGCGGATGACCCGCCCGCGAAGATCCACGAGCTTCAGTTCAACGTCGGAGCTCCGACTGAGCGCGTAGCTGACGGCGACGGTCCGCCCGGCGGGATTCGGGAAGGCACTGAGGTCTGAGAGCGCGTCCTCGATGTCGCCGTCGGCATCATCCGGCACAGAGGTCGCCAGGCCGTCCAGGTAGTCCCTGTGACTCGATGAGAACTCATACCCGTAGTATGCGTCCCAGTTAACGGACCAGGTCATCAGACCGCGGAACGCCGGATAGCCGGCAGGATTCGCCAGGACATACTGCCCACCACTCGGAGTGCCCAGGATCAAACAGTCCAGCGCCTGCTGTGTGACATCCGTCGGTGTGTAGCCGCCTCCCGCCAGCGGACCCGCGGGCAGCCCGATGCCGACCTGGTCCTGGCGCAGTGGCGGGAACGGGATCGCACTGCCCCATGCGTCCACGGTGAAGCCAGCCAGAAGCATGTCGGCCATGGCCACGTGGAAGTCCGCTGTCCCGGGCTCGTAGATGTTGCCGTCCCGCCCGTACATGGAGCCTGTGTTGTAGTGCTGCACGTGAACGTAGGACCAGCGCTCACGAAGCGCGTGAATCACCGGTAGGTAGGCGCCCCAGATCCCTCCGTACGACTGGTAGGCGCCCTGCACGTACGCGGTCTCGGGCGCGGCGGAGAGCACGTGGTCGGGATAGATGGCCATCAGCACGGAGAGAGCCTCGATGAAGTAGACGATGCGAGGACTCGTCGGTGACCGGAAGTCGCCGTCGCCGGGTTCGAGGGCCAGTGACCCTCCTTCCAGGTCAACGTCGACCCCGTCGAATCCGTACTGGTCGAGGATCGCGCTCATGGATGTCACGAACTCGGTGACATCTGAGGGATCGTCCACTGTGACCGGGTGCGCGGCGCCGCCGATCGATATCAGCACCGTCCGCCCCTGCGCCTGGAGCGCCTGGACGTCCGCAATGAACTCCGCATCCGTCGGGTAGATGCCGGGGTCGGGTTCGAAGCTCATGGTCGCTCCGGCGGGAGTCGTGGGCGTCGCGAAGGCGACCACGACGACGTCGTAGGCCGCAGGGACGTCCGTCAGATCCAGAGTGACCGGTGAACCCGTCCAGTTGTGCCAGTAGCCGATGAGCGCCTTGCCTGGAACATCCCGGCCCCCGTGACGCGCACCGGCAGGCCCCGCGACACCAACCGCGGCAGCGAACAGAAGGACCGTCACCAGCCGTCTCGACATCGTGCAAACATCTCCGCTGTTCATTGAGTGGAGCGATGATGCGGCCTGCTCGATCCTGAGCTCGGGAGCGCGGGATACGCATCCACTGGACCCAGGTTCTGTGTCTCCCCGCGGGCGTCGGTCGCGAACGCTTGCTAGGCCACCCGCCTCTCTTCCACTTCGGTGGTGAAGAACAGCCGCGCAAGCAGCACAGTGACAACGAGGAACACCGGGACGTACCCGATGACGCCGATGTTCCTCAGCGCCATGTCGCCCACCACAACACCACTCAGGCCGGCGAGGGCAAGAACACCGCTCGCCACCGCGAACCCGCGAATCCACGCTGCCAGTCCGCTGCCGCGAAAGCAAGGTGCCGCAAACAGCATGGACAGCGCGAAGAACACATCCCAGGCTACAATGTCCAGTGCATACGCCACTGACGGCCACGTGAACGACGTGAGCAGCGGAAGCCACGGCAGCGCCGCGAACGCCGGCTGTCGACTGACGCAGAGGATGACGAAGTGGAGACTCATGGTCACACCGGCCAGCAAGCCCATGAAGATGACGGCGAGCATGGCGAACGTCTTCTGTCGCGCCGGCGCCCATGCATACACGGCGACCATCATAGCCACCATCGCAGGCATGAGTGCGAGGATCAGGATCTCCAGGATCGAGAACATCGGGTCGCCGATCTGATCACTTGGCGACTCGAGCGACGCGAACCCCACGACCAGCGTGGTCGCATAGGCAACCAACAGCACCGAAACAGCAATCGCGGACACGATGCCGAGACGTCGTCCTGTCGCGTCAAACTGAACTCCCATGCCGTCTCCTGCTCCCCCGAGCGGCCAACCGAGTGGCTTCGCAGCTGTGCCAGATGGCGCACTAGGAAGTGGCGCCTTCGTCTCGCGCGGACCCAGGACAGCAGGGTGCATCCTGCTCCGAGTCACCGCCGGCGCATGAGCATCCGGCTCCGGAAGAAGGTGGACGCATGAGTTCTGCTGCTGCCACGAGCCCCGCCCGCACAATCAGCTCGGCGGGGACTGCGTCATACGTGGTCCCGTCGACGGTAACGGTGCGACACTCAACATCGTCACCGACAGCCTCGCAACAGGACTCACACGGACTCTGGCCCGTGGCGCCGTCAAGCCAGTCTTCGAGAAGGCGGCCGCCGATCATGATCCGGTTCGATCCGATGACGTCCGAGGCAAACTCCTCGGTCGTGAGTTCCTCTTCCGTAGACTCCACTGTGACCCCGAGCGGAGCAAGGGACTCGCGCAAGACATCCACGGCCTTGCCCAGTTCATCGCGCGTGGAGCCGCAACGGTCGCATGTCGCCCCGTCGCTTGTCACCATGCGCTGCCAGTGAACAGTAAGAACCACTGTTGCCTCCCCTTCGCCTGATGTCGTCGCTTCCTGCGTACAGCCCACAAGTCCGAGTACTGCCATCAGAGCAATGCAGAACCACCTCATGTCGTTCCTCCTGCGCGTCCGCCTAAGAAATGCGTCTCGGCTGCGGGCGTTAAGTCTGACGCGGCGGGTGCGGGCGCAGCGCAGCTGAGCTTGGCAGCTGGCGTGACAAGCCAGCCCGACAACTGCAAACGCCAGTTAGGCCTCGAACCCCAATGCTCGCCCGCAGCACTAGTCGCGGTACATCGCCTTGATCGCACCCCAGCTCATGGCTTCCACTGGAGTGCTCATCGGATCCTTCCACACACCTCCGTGACTCGCGACCTCGTAGTAGGTGTAGTAATCATCACAGTCTACGACCCACCTGGGATAGGTGTCATGGTCCCGAATCACGATGTCTGCCGAGCCGGTGAGATAGAACATATCCAGCCGGGCAAGGTATACGACCTGGCCTGGCTCCATGCACTCGGTCGAGGCCACCGTGACGCCCGTCTCCCACGGGCCGATATGCAGGCCGCCCGGAAGCAGACACTCGAAGTCGGGCGGCGTGAACACGCCGTTCGGGACGATCTCAAGCGCGAAGGACACGGTTGTGAAGTCCTCGGAGCCGAAGAGCGCTACGTAGGCTTCCACCGGAGTGTACTGCGGCGGATCGATCCGCGTGGTGACCTCTGAGAAATCCTGGGCATCGCCGGCGAAGTCGATGAAGATGCCGTAGGGACCATCGACGGGGGGAAAACCGGCGTCTGTCAGCCACAGGATCACCTCGTCGTACACGGATAAGTCCTCTGTGTACTCCACTCTCACCCTCCGCTCGGTCGTACCCCACCAGTCCGGTGTGTAGCACGGGGCGGACGGCCATGGCTGGTTCCCGTCGTTGCTCGTGTAGCCCAGTGACACCCACTCGGCCCAGAGCTCGTGTTTATACCTCACGTGGATGACCTCGCCGGCTCCAGGATCGATGTCGGACTCCCACTCGATGACATCCGGGGCACAGTAGTACCCTCGCGGTTCAGGAACCGTGATCTCGATATAGAACGGAGGCGGCGGAGGGGGCGGCGTGCCATCCACGAAGAAACCCACAGTGTCGCCAACTGACAGATCCTCTGTGTAGAGAACGCGCACGTCGTACCATCCAAGGAAGCACGGCGGCGTCGGCCAAGGATGGGCCCCATCGTTGTTGTCGTTGGCGAAGACCTCCCACTCTCCTCCCTGAGGGCGCCAGGACAACCTGAGGTTGTCTGGCGAACCGGGGCTGGCTGGGATATCAGAGTTCCAGAAGATCGTGTCCGGTCCGCATGGTGCGTACGTCGCTCCTTCCACCGGCTCGGTGATCTCGATGTAGTACGCCTGCGCGGTGAGCGCCGAGCATGCGATGAGGGACACGACCACAGCCACCGAGAGAGCTCTCGAGCTTGTCGTCCCCATCTTGGACTCCTTGGCTTCGCGGCCTAACGAAACGCTGTTCAGCCGTGGGCGTTAAGCCCGGCGCGGCGCGGCGGGTGCGGGCGCAGCGCAGCTGCGCTTGGCAGCCGGCGTGACAAGTCAGCCCGGCAGCTGCAAACGCCAGTCAGGCTCCCAGACCAATCTACCGATACAGCGCCTTGACTGTCCCCCAAGACGCCGGCTTCACCGGCGTCGGTGGACAGCCGGGTCCGCCACACGGGGGCTCGAATACAACACACATGGGAACACTCGGACCGTCGTCGCAGTCTCGAATGGCTGAGGCGATGAGCGCAGGGTCGGTCGTGCCCCACCAGTTCTCTCGGAAGTCGGCAGTGCCCTGACCAGTGGTCGTGGACACTTCAACGTCGTACTGCCTGTTCCCGTAGATGTCATTTCCGGAGAACGGACCGAGTGACCCGGACGCACTGTCCAGATAGACGCCACTGCCAGCATTCCAGCGAATCACGTTGCCGGACAAGCTGCTGCCTTGTCCCTCCCATCTCAGGCCGTGGAGTCCATTGTGTTCAAGTGTGTTATCCGAGGCGTCGACAAAGTAGCCGACGGCAATGCCGCACCCCTCATTGTCGTGAATGTGGTTGCCACGGATCTCGCACTGGTGCGTGCTCGCACCAGATATGCCGTCACCCGTGTTTCCGCATATCTCGTTGTCCTCGATGAGACCAGCGCAGATTGTCACATCGATTCCCGCTCCCTGGTTTCCGACAATGACGTTGTCAGCGATGACGCTGCTCGGACTCGCACCGGCTGCATCCAGGCCCGCCTCACATGATTCGATCCTGTTGTTGCGGAACTCGATGTGTATGGGGTTGCTCGGCTCCTGGCGCCACAGGACCTCTGAGATACCACGGAATGTGATGTTCCGGATCGACACACGTGCGGTCGTGTTGAAGTGCACCATGAACGCGGGTCGTGTACCGTCGCCTTGGAACACCACCTCTCCGGGGGGAACCAGGCCGATGATATCGGGGGCATAGGTATCCAACGGGACCGGCCACTCACTGTCGACTTCGTAGACGCACGGATGAACTACGATTACATCACCCCAGTTCGCAGACATGACGGCGAGACGCAAGCTGTTGAAGTCCGCTTGGCCCTCGTTGCAGCTCACGGTGATCATCCTACCCATGGCTGGAATCGGCGAGACCAGGATTACCAGAGCAAGTGCAATCACAGCCTTCATCGTGAGTCTCCATATCTGCAATCGAGTCCGTTCCGTCTGGAGAGCCTAACGAAACGCGTTTCAACCGCGGGCGTGAAGCCTGGCGCGCCGGGTGCGGGCGCAGCGCAGCTGCGCTTGGCAGCCGGCGTGACAAGTCAGCCCGGCAGCTGCAAACGCCAGTCAGGCATCGCGCCCCAGTAATCCCGACATCTCCAGCAGACGTTGTGACCACTCACCGGCCTGTCGGGACATCGACGCTCTGTCCTCACTGCTGCCCCACACGCTCTCCCACGCACGATGCCACTGCAGTAGCTCGCGCTGGAGAGTAGCAAGTTCGGGCTGGTGACGAGCATCCGCGTCTGCTGCCGTCCACTCGATGAACAACGCGCTCTCACGAACGAGGCGCGATACGACCTCTCCGTGGTCCGGTCGGTCGGCGTAGGATCTGATCCGAAGCAAGTTCGCGGCGAGACCACCGAGGCGCACGTCAACTCCGTCCTGAAGGTATCGTGTTCGTATGGCTGTCCAGGATCCCATTACTCCCCCAGTAGACGTTCCACTATCTCCCGGATTCTGGTCCGAAGTTCCTCGTTCTGTAGGTCCATCGTGAGGCTGCCTTGGCCAGGACGCAGGTTGATCAGTGATTCGTAACGGACTTCCTGAGTAGCAGGAATCCAGTCCGCTCCCCAGACGTCAGTTTGCCGACTGGCGGCCGCGACGCCCTCTCCTCATCTCAACTCACTGGCTGCCACCGGCGGGGTGGCGCGGGGTGACAGCTGCAAGCGCCAGTTAGGCTTCACGTCCCCGCTTCACGAGCCGCTCGTCGAACGCGTAAGAACGGACGTCCTTGACTCCGACACCAGCCATCTCCGGGTGCGCCGGGTTGATGATGATGTTCGACTCGTCGGGCACTAGAACCGACGGGACCCAGAGCACAAGTGACTCCCCCCGGCGAACCCAGTCAGTGCCGATCTCAGCCAGAACCGCCGGAGCAGGATGGTCTCGCCACCCTTTCGGCAGTTCATCGATGTCCACCGCTTCCGCGGTGCAGTCATCCGGGAGCGATATGGTCGCAATCGACAGGTCGAGCGGTTCATAGGGCATCGGCACGTGGACGAGATACTCAAGACTGGCGAGAGAACGACTCCCCGCCGTGTAGATCACGGCAGTGCCGCTCGCGTTCCATCGCCCCCCGTAGAGCCGAGGTCCCTCTCCCGTCAGGTCCCGAATGCGCCTGGTCTTCGCGATTCGGAACACGTCCATCAGACCACGACCCCGTGCTCAATCCGACCCAACTCCTCGAGCACGAGCTCGGCACCGAAACGAGACCGCAGGAGCCTACCCGGGGCTTCGCCCCCGAGTGCGATGCTCGGGAGTCCGAGCCACGCCAGGAATCTATCCCGGTCGCCGAACACCTCCTCGCCGCGGGCAGCCACTTCTGCCACCTGCAGGATGTGCTCGGACACGTTGCTCTTGAATCGTTGGTCTCGCCTGTATCGCTGGATCGTCCTCTCGCCCACAGGCAGAATGTCCGCCATCTCCCCCACCGAGCGGTTCAGATAGACAGCTAGCTTCATGAGAGCCGCCTTAGTGACGCCCCGATGACCAAGGTCCACCAGGTCCATGCGGCTCCGAATGTCCACATTGAGAGTCTTGCGACCACCGAGGATCTTCCCGATGTTGGACAGACTCATAGCTCATCCCCCTTGAACCGAGACACGAGTACCACCGCCATCTGTCCAGATTCTACCGCCAAATGTCGCCGGTGTCAAGCTTGAAGTCTAACGAAACGCGTTTCAGCTGCGCCAGGGAGTGGTGCGGCGGGTGCTGGGGCAGCGCCAGCTGCGCTTGGCAATCCGCCGTGACAGGCAAGCCCGGCGGCTGCAAACGCCAGTTATGCCTCCCGCAGAGCTGCCTCGATGCGTGCCCGGACCTGCTCGTCTAGATCTGCTCCATAGAACCGAAGCAGCAGGAGGTGCCGATCACTGGACGCGTCCGACCGCCCGAGCTCCATTCGCGCGCCTGCGAGAACGAGCGCCTTGGCAGTACTGAACATCGCGCAGGCCATCTCAATGCGGCGAGAAGGCGACACGCCGAGGAGCTCATCGGAGTAGCGTTTGCTGACTCCCGGTGGGGTATCAGTCATGGGGTGCGATCTCCTCGATCTGGGCCGACAGGCCAAGCTTCGCAGCCCATGCGCGGACGTAATCCCAATCCATTCCCGGCACGCTGGACGCTAGCTGCTGCACGTCACCTCGCTGCAACGCCGACCCCCCACTGACCGACCACTGGAGCTTCGTCAGAAGAAGATCCTCCGGACTGGCAACCCAAAGGTCCCAGTCGCCCATCGATATCACCCGTCGTCGGGCGAACTCGTGGCGGTGGTATTCGTCGTCCTTTCGGACAATGAAATCGGCCTTGATGATCCACTCGTTGTGAATCACGTTGAAGGAACGCTGTGATCGAATCGCCTCGCGCACACCCGACTCGTCAATGTAGCAATCGGCCTCGAAGAGCTCGATGATCCGCCGAACATCGGAAAGACCGCACTCGATCACAAGATCAATGTCGCGCGTCATGCGTGGCGGTGCGTAGGCAGACATGGCCATCGAGCCAGTGAGCATGTACGGGAGCTCTGCCCTCACCAAGCGTGTCGCGATGAGCTTGAGGAACTCCAACTGCTCGTTCACGGGCATGCCTCCAACTTGGGGCAATCAAGGGGACTCCCGCATTGTATCACGTGCGGCATAACGAAACGCTGTTCAGCCGCGGGCGCCGGCCTGGCGCGGTGGGTGCGGGCGCAGCGCAGCTGCGCTTGGCAGCCGGCGTGATGGACAAGCCCGGCGGCTGCAAACGCCAGTTAGGCGTCCGCTACCGGAACAGCGCCTTCACAGTACCCCAGGTACTTCCGACTACCGGTGTCATACAGCTGGCATCGATGTCGACCGTGGACGTTCCGTGATTGCTGCTACACCCTCCGACGAAGCCGAGGTAGAAGTTCCCACCCTCATGCATCGGGAAGGAATTCGCATCACCGATGCCATTCAGGGTGAACAACCAGAACTCGGATGCGGAGGGGTCGAGCTGGTCACACAGCACGAAGACCATGTGATTCTCAACGTCCGGGTTCGTCCCGAAATCTGATTCGGCAAGTGTCACCGTGTAGTCCCCAGAACCACAGCCCTGGGCGTGGAAGAAGCTGGAGAACATGCCGGGGGCCTCGGTGCAGTTGTCGATGCCGTCGACATAGGTCGTACCGGGGACGCCAGAGATACTGACCGTCGACCCCCCCTCGTTGTCGCTCGACACGGAGTCGACAAACCCGAGGAACGCGCGTCCCCCAGGCATGAACTCAATGTCAGCCGAGTCCCCAATGCCGTTGAGACTGAAGACCAGGTGGTCGGCAGAGGCCGGTCCAACCTGGTCGCAGTAGACAACCACCATGTGGCTGCTCGCCCCAGCACGGCTGCCGAAGTCCGAGTCCTCCAGGGTAATCGTGCGCACACCCCCCCCAACATACACTTTGACCCAGTTCTGGATGAGATTGAGACTCAACACGGTGGCGCAATGGCTCTGCCCGTCGATGACGACAGGAGTCGCTACTGCGATAGACGCCAGCAGTGCCAGGATCCCCGCAACGGTGAGCAGTCGTCTCATTGATGCTCCTTCTCGAGTTGTTCCGCCGCCGTTTTCGTCCGTCGTCGTTGCGGACGCCTTGTATATTGCCCCACTCGCTGATCCAGGCTTCGTATACTGACTGTGGT
>CAZAQL010000012.1:0-35175 GCA_964487295.1 uncultured bacterium
CGCGCGACCGGGCGGCCGCGGGGGTCGTCCCGAGCACCCGCACCGTGCCCGAGTCCGGCGTGAGCAGCCCGAGCATGAGCTTGATGAGCGTCGTCTTTCCGCCGCCGTTCGGTCCGACGACGGTCGCGAACTCGCCGCGCGAGAGCCTCACGTTGACGTTCGAGAGAACCGGGTGCCGATTGTATGAGAAGGTGACGTCGATGAGCTCGGCGGCCGGGGTCCGGTCGCCGGACGCGACCTCTGCGCTCTTTGCGGCGTCGCCCGTCGTGGAGATCCCGCCGTCGCATCGGCGGCGGTTCTCGCCACCTTCGACAGTCTTCATGGCGTCCTCTCCGTCGCGCTCTCGATGACCGCGGCTGCGAGCTCGCGAAGCGTCTCCGTTGGGTCGGGGGCGAGCGGGTCGATGGCCAGCAGTTCGGCGTCGAGTTCGCGAGCGAGCGTCCGGGCGGCCGCGTCTGAGAACTGCGGTTGCACGATGATCAGCGTCGCGCCGTCCGCGCGCGCCTGTTCGACGAGTTGCGCCAGCCGCCGTGCGCTCGGCTCCTTTCCCTCGAACTCGACGGCTACCTGAGTCAGCCCGTAGGCTTCGGCGAAGTGCCCGAATGCCGGATGGAACACGTAGAACCGGGTTCCCTCGAACGGACCAAGCGTCTTCGTGAGCTCCCCGTCGAGGGCCGTGAGGGTGCCGGCGAGGGAGTCCAGTCCGGCGGCGTAGCGACTCGCGCCTGCCGGGTCGAGCTGAGACAGCGTCTCCGCGATGATGGAGGCCTGGTCGAGGAGCGCCATGGGGTCGAGCCAGGCGTGCGGGTCGTGACCGTCACGGTGTGTGTGTGCTCCGTGCGCATGCTCGCCCCCTGCGACGTGCAGCCCGTGCTCGCCGTCGTGCGCTGCCGCCGGCGCGTCGGGCCGGGGCGCCGATGCGAGGTCGACCACCAGCAGGTCGGGTTGGAGATCCGAGAGACGCGGGACGAGCCCCGACTCGAGTTCGAGACCGGCGCGGAAGAGCACGTCGGACTTCGTGAGCGTCGCGATCTGTTGTGGGTCGGGGGAGTACGAGTGGGGGGATTGCCCGGAAGCCACGAGCGTCGTGATCGAGGCCCGTGCGCCCGCGATCCGCTGGACCACCCAGGAGTAGGGCGCGACGGGAACCGTGACCTTAAGGGTTGCCTCACTCTCTCGTGAGTCGTCGTGATCCGGCGATGCGGCCGACGGCGCCGTGGCCGGAGCCGCCAGCGGGGTTGCGTGACCCGGCGATGCGGCCGACGGCGAGGCGGCCAGAGTCGCCAGCAGGGTGGCGAGCGCGAGCAGGCCGGTCGTTGTGGAGGCCTTGACCATCAGCAAGTCTCCTCTCAGCCGTGTGCGATGCCGGGGACGGCGACGCCCCCGTCTCCTCTTATGCTCCGGAAGAGGACGTGTGTCAAGCGCTGGCTGTTCGGTTCGCCTCCTCTACCGCCATCGAAGGGTGGTGAAACTCCGGCAGCCTCGCCGCATCTATAGGCACTGTAGGATAAGAATCATTCCTGTTCTCACCCGAGGTGTGGTATGCATGAGGGAGGCGATCTCAGGATGACCCCCAGCAGGAGGGCCATTCTCGACGTGCTCAGGGAGTCCTGTGAGCACCCGACGGCCGAGGATATCTGCAGCCTCGTCCGTGAGCGCCTGCCGCGTACCAGCCTGGCCACCGTCTACAGGAACCTCGAGTACCTAGCGCAGCGGGACGCGGTTCGCGTCGTGGAGGACGGGCGGAGTCAGCGTCGCTACGACGCGGTGCTCCAACCGCACTCCCACGCGCGATGCGCCGTGTGCGGCAGCGTCGTCGACGTCCCGCTTCCGGGACTGGCCGAGCTCGAACGCGACGCGGCCGAGGCCAGCGGATACGAGATCACGGGTCACAACCTGACGTTCAGCGGAACGTGTCCAGCGTGCGCGGCCGCCTGTCGTGCGGCCCGCGGGAAAGGAGAGCGAGATGGATCTGAAGGGTAGCCGGACCGAGAAGAACATCCTGACGGCGTTTGCCGGTGAGTCGCAGGCGAGGAACCGCTACACGTACTTCGCGAGCGCGGCGCGTAAGGAAGGGTATCGCCAGATCTCCGAGATCTTCGAGGAGACGGCGAATCAGGAACGAGAGCATGCCAAGAGGTTGTTCAAGTTCCTCGAGGGCGGCGAGGTGGAGGTGTCAGCGTCCTTCCCGGCCGGCGTCATCGGTTCGACCATCGAGAACCTGAAGGCGGCCGCGGGAGGCGAGAACTACGAGTGGACCGACATGTACCCGTCTTTCGCGAAGGTCGCGCGCGAGGAGGGATTCGAGGAGATCGCGAAGGCCTTCGAGTCCATCGCCATCGCGGAGAAGCAGCACGAGAAGCGGTACAACGACCTCGCGGCGAACATCGCGGCCGGCCGGGTCTTCAAGCGCGACAAGCCGGTCGTCTGGCGCTGCATCAACTGCGGCTACCTGCACGAGGGAACTGAGGCGCCGGACAAGTGCCCTGCCTGTGCGCACCCGCAGGCTCACTTCGAGATCCTTGGCGAGAACTGGTAGCTGTCTTCCAGCCGGTGTCGCCACGAGGTGCGCCGGCGTCGCGAGTACCTGAGCCGACAGGTGTGGGAGGAAGAGATACATGGCGGAGAGAACCGGGTTGGTGACTGTCGGCGGGAAGCCGCTGACACTTGTGGGTGATGAGGTCAAGGTCGGAGACAGAGCGCCGGCGTTCACGGTCGTCGGAAACGACATGTCGCAGGTCGACTCATCGGAGTACGAGGGCAGGGTCCGCGTCATCTCGGTCGTCCACTCCCTCGACACGGGCGTCTGCGACACGGAGACGCGCCGCTTCAACGAGGAGGCCGCGAAGCTCGGTGACGATGCGGTCGTGCTGACCATCAGCATGGATCTGCCGTTCGCGCAGTCGCGCTGGTGCGCCGCGGCCGGCATCGACAGGGTCGTGACCCTGTCCGACTTCCGGGGCGGGTTCGGGCCAGCATACGGCGTGCTCATCAAGGAGATCGGCCTCCTGACGCGGGCCGTCTTCGTCGTCGATCGCGATGGAGTGGTCCGGTACGTCGAGATCGTGCCGGAGCTCAGCCACGAACCCGACTACGAGGCCGCGTTGGACGCGGCGAAGAAGCTCATGTAGAATCACTCATTCGGAAGGGGAGAGACACATGGCTGCGAAGAAGCTCGAGATATACAAGTGCGAGAAGTGCGGGAACATCGTCGAGGTGCTGCACGGCGGAGCAGGCGAGCTCGTGTGCTGCGGCGAGCCGATGATCCTCATGAGCGAGAACACGGTGGACGCGGCCGTGGAGAAGCATGTGCCCGTCGTCGAGAAGTCGAACGGCGGCATCAAGGTGAAGGTCGGCGAGGTCGAGCACCCGATGACCGACGAGCACCACATCGAGTGGATCGAGGCGGTCTCCGGAGGGCGCGCGTACCGGCAGCATCTCAAGCCGGGTGAGGCGCCCGTCGCCGAGTTCTGCTGCATCGCCGACTACGATGTCGTGCGCGCCTACTGCAATCTCCACGGGCTCTGGAAGGCGTAGGACCCGTTGCCACGATCTGCGATCTGTGCATCACGACCTCGGACGCGGCCCGGACCGGCACGCCGGCCGGGTCGTGTCCGGAGGCCGCCGGGGGGACCGGATGGTCGGGTTTTCCCCGGGGGAAGCTCGAGCACCGGGAGACCGAGGCGCCGGAGTCAGAGAACGCGCGGCCGTTCGGCGGCGGCGCCCCGCAACGCGCGGGCAACGGAGGGCGGACGACTTGACGATCGAAGAGGCCATCAGGACGGCGATCGAATACGAGACGAGAGTGCGGGACTGCTATCGCGACGCGGTCGAGGCGACCGTGGGTTCCGGAGGCCAGGCCTTCTTCCGCCTCATGGCGGCGGAGGAGCAGGAGCACGTTGACCTTCTCGTGACGATGCTCAAGCGCTGGCGGGACACGGGCGTGATGGGAGAGGCGGAACTGAGGAGCACCACTCCTGACAGGGAGGCGATTGCCGAGGGTCTCGCCACCGTGAAGGGCGGCCTGTCGGGAGAGTCCAGCGGCGCCGAGCTCGACTGGCTCAGGAAGGCGGACGAGGTCGAGGCCGCGACGAGTGAGTTCTACGGGCGCGTCGTGTCTGAGCTTCCCGAGGAGCAGCGCGGCTTGTTCGCGAGATTCCTCGAGATCGAGCGCGGCCACCTGGCGCTCGTCAGGGCCCAGATCGACGAGCTCACCGGCACCGGCTACTGGTTCGACGTCCGGGAGTTCAACCTCGAAGGCTAGCGCCCCGGTGTCTCGGACCGCGGCGGTTTCGCGGCACAGGTTGGAGGATCCGTGAAGCGACTTCTCGACGACCTCTACTCGAAGCTGAACCGCCTCGAGTACCTGAGCCCCGACCCGCTCGAACTCGTGCACGAATACAGCCGTCGTGACGACAGGGAGCTCGTCGGACTGGTCGCGTCGACGTTGTCGTACGGACGCGTGGCGCAGATCCTGTCGAGCGCCCGTGGCGTTCTGGACGGGCTGGGCGACCGGCCTGCGCGGTTCGTGGCGGACGAGCAGCCGCGCAACGTCAGGCGCGCGGCCGCGAAGGTCAGACATCGCTTCACGTCTCCGGCCGAGCTCGGAGACCTCCTCGTCGGCGCGGGTCGCGTCATGCGCGAACACGGATCCCTCGAGAGCTGCTTCCTGTCGCACTTCCGACGCGGGGACGAGACCACGGCCCCGGCTCTGGAGGGCTTCGTCAGAGAGCTTGGGCGGGCGGCGGGCGCGCGCCCGGCGAGCCTGCTGCCGCTCCCCGAGCGCGGGAGCGCGTGCAAGCGGCTGCATCTCTATCTCCGATGGATGGTGCGGCGGGACGCCGTCGATCCGGGCGTCTGGACGAAGGTCGACCCCGCGAGGCTGATTGTGCCTCTCGACACGCACATGCACCGCATCGCGCGGCGGCTGCGCCTCACGACGCGGTCGCAGGCGGACCTGCGGACTGCCCTCGATGTGACGAGGTCACTCCGCGAGTTCGCACCGCACGACCCGGTGAGGTACGATTTCGCACTGACACGGATCGGCATAAGGCCCGACTGCAGGGACATGCTCGACGCGAGTTGCGCGAGCGTCTGAGGGACGGTTCGCGGTCGACCGCGGACCCATCAGAAAGGATGCGGACATGCTGAGCAAGAAGATGGAGAAGGCCCTGAACGAGCAGATCAACGCCGAGCTCTACTCCGCGTACCTCTACCTGTCGATGTCCTCCTACTTCGAGTCCGAGGGCTACGCCGGCATGGCACAGTGGATGCGGACGCAGTACCAGGAGGAGGAGTTCCACGCGATGAAGATGTTCGACTACGTGGGCGAGCGCGGAGGCCGCGTCATCCTCAAGGCGATCGATGCGCCGAAGGCCACCTGGAAGTCCGCCGAGAACGTCTTCACGGAGACGCTCGCTCACGAGCAGAAGGTCACCGGTCTCATCCACAAGCTCGTCAAGCTCGCCCGGGCGGAAGACGACTACGCCAGCGAGAGCTTCCTCGGCTGGTACGTCGACGAGCAGGTCGAGGAGGAGGCGACGGCGGAGAGCATCCTCCAGAAGGTCAAGATGGTCGGCAAGACCGGCAACGCGCTCTACATGCTCGACAAGGAACTTGGGCAGCGGACGTTCACCCCGCCGGCCCAGGAGGAGTAGCCGATGCCGAAGCACTTCCAGGCGGTAAAGGTCAGCGAGCACGTTCACTGGGTCGGCGCGGTCGACTGGGTCAGCCGGGACTTCCACGGCTACTCGACGCCGCGCGGAACGACGTACAACGCCTTCCTCGTGATGGCGGACAGGGTCACGCTAGTCGACGCGGTGAAGGCTCCGTTCAGGGAGGAGCTCCTCACGAGGATCTCCTCCGTCATCGATCCCACCGAGATCGATCTCATCGTCTCGAACCACTCGGAGATGGACCACACCGGGTGCCTCCTCGACGTGGCCGAGATCATCCGACCCTCCCGGATCGTCGCGTCGACGATGGGGCAGAAGACGATCGCGGCCCAGTTCCCGGGACGTCGCGAGGTCGAGGCCGTGAAGGACGGAGAGTCGCTCGATCTCGGGAACATGAAGCTCGACTTCTACGAGACCCGCATGCTCCACTGGCCGGACAGCATGTTCAGCTATCTGGGGGCCGACCGGGTGTTGTTCTCTCAGGACGCATTCGGGATGCACTACGCGACGTGCGAGCGCTTTGACGACCAGCTCGATCCGTTCGTGCTCGAGTACGAGGCGGGCAAGTACTTCGCGAACATCCTCATGCCGTACGCGCCGCTCATCACGAAGCTCGCAGCCCGGCTCGGTGAGCTGAGTCTCGACCTCGACGTCGTCGCGCCGGACCACGGCCCGCTCTGGCGCAAGGACATCTCGGGCATCATCGGACGATACGTGCGCTGGGCGGAGATGAAGCCGACGATGAAGGCGGTCATTCCCTTCGACACGATGTGGGGGAGCACCGAGAAGCTCGCAAGGTCGATCGCCGAGGGTCTTCACGATGGCGGCGCCTGCTCCCGTCTGCAGCCGCTCTCGGGCACGGACCGGGCGACGGTGGCGACCGAGATCCTCGAGGCCGGCGCACTCATCCTCGGGAGTCCGACGATCAACAACCAGATGTTCCCGCGCATGGCCGACATCCTGAGCTACCTCAAGGGGCTTAAGCCCAGGAACCTCGTCGGCGGGGTGTTCGGTTCGTTCGGCTGGAGCGGAGAGGCCGTCGGCCAGCTCACCGAGGCGCTCGAGGAGATGAAGGTCGAGATCGTGGCAGACCCGCTCAAGCACAAGTTCGTGCCGGACTCCGGGACGCTCGAGTCGGCTCGGGCCTGGGGCCGGGGCATCGCAGAGGAGATGGCGCGTCGTGTCGAGTAGCGGGACGGAACCGCGCTGCGCGCGCTGCAGGAGCCACGTCTGCTCAGGCGGCGAGGACTGTTTCGGTCGGGCGCAGGAGCACCTCGCGCTCTACCGGGACGACGAGGACGACGGTGGGCTGCCGAAGCTCCTCAAGCGCATGCACCGCGCTGCGACGGCGATCGAGGGGCGGCACTACTGCCGGGAGACGAGGCTCGGCGAGATCATGCTCTTCGCCCGTGAGATGGGCTTCGAGCGGCTCGGGCTGGTATTCTGCGTCGGTCTCACCGAGGAGGCGGAGGTCGTCGAGCGCATCCTCTCACGCGAGTTCGACGTCGTCTCGGTCTGCTGTAAGGCCGGCGGCATCGACAAGCGACACATGACCTACGAGCAGATCGACGAGAACCGCTTCGAGGCCATCTGCAACTCGGCCGGCCAGGCGCATCTTCTCAACCAGGCCGGGACCGAGTTCAACATCATCTGCGGGCTCTGCGTCGGCCACGACGCCGTCTTCACCGCCCGCTCAGAGGCTCCCGTGACCACGCTCATCGCGAAGGATCGCGTGCTCGCCCACAACCCCGCGGCGGCCGTCTGGTGCCGCTACATCCGAGGGACGCTCGAGCCCGAGGAGTGACGCGGAACCCGACTCCTGCGGCCGTTCCGGCCGGGCGGGGGGCGCCAGACGCGCGCCGTCCGAGGCCTGCGGTCGGTTGGACCGGCTCCGTCTCGGCGCATACGGTCATGCCACGCTGCACAACCGCTACAGTACGGCCAGAACTAACCTTTCACTGGAAAAATTGCACAAGTGGTGGTGTAATTGCCGGAATGGTCGTGGAGGCCGGCGCCGCGCGATCGTGGCGCCGGCTTCGTCTGTCCGTGGGTGTTGCCTGAGGAGGACGCGATGAGAGTCGCCCCGTGGGTCGTGG
This sequence comes from uncultured bacterium, assembly GCA_964487295.1. GTDB lineage: Bacteria > Joyebacterota > Joyebacteria > Joyebacterales > Joyebacteraceae > JAPEKQ01. Next base: position 7,772 of record CAZAQL010000012.1, read on the forward strand.
CAGCGCTCGTGCTGATGGTGGCAGTCTGTCCCGCCAGAACGATCGTGTTCGAGGAGAACGCGGGACAGGAGGGGCTCGCCGTCGACGAGCTGTCGAGTTCGCATCTGAGACTGTCGTACGCGCTGGAGAGTGTGAGCATCGATGACATCGATGCCGATGGCGCGATCATGCAGCAGGTGACCATCGCCGCGCTGGCGCTCCCGAACGACGAGGGCGCGCCGAACCTCCCGGGCGTCGGGCGGCTGGTCGCGGTGCCCGAGGGCGCCACGCCCCGGCTTGAGATGATCTCGTTCTCGACCGAGATCATCCACGACATCGATGTGGCCCCTGCGCCGGATATCCCGCTTGAGACCGACGACTCGCCGATGCCCATGATCAAGGACCCGGCGATCTACAACGTGGACGCGCCGTACCCCGCCGAGTTCGTTCGCATCTCGGAGATCCACCAGATGCGCGGCGTGGACGTCGCGACCGTCGGCATCACCCCGTTCCAGTACAACCCGGTCACGCGCGAGCTCATCATCTACAAGAACGTCGAGCTCGAGGTGACGTTCGAAGGCGGCTCGGGCCGGTTCGGCGAGAACGAGTACCGAAGCCGCTACTGGGATCCGATCCTCAGGGCCAACCTCGTCAACTACGATCTCCTTCCCGAGATGGACTACGGCACGCCGAACACGCGCGACGCCGAGTACGAGTACGTCATCATCTGCCCGGACGACCCGACCTACACCTCCTGGGCAGACTCGCTCAAGCAGTGGCGTCTCGAGCAGGGCATCGACACCGGTGTCGTGACCCTGACGGAGACCGGCGCGACCTCAGCCGCGATCGAGGATTGGATCGACGCGGCCTACCTCAACTGGACCACGAAGCCGGTCGCCATCCTGCTCCTGGGCGACTACGTCCCGGAGGGCGGGACGACGGGTGTGACGTCGCCCTACTACAACAGCTACTGCGTCTCCGACAACATCTATGGCGATTACGACGGCGACATGCTGCCGGAGATCGTCATGGCGCGGATGACGGCGACGCCGGCCAATATCCAGACGCTTGTCACGAAGGCGATCCACTACGAGCGCACGCCGCCGACGAACCCCGACTTCTACCAGAACCCCATCGTCGCGTGCGGCTGGCAGACGGAGCGGTGGTTCACCATCTGCACCGAGATCATCTACGGCTACCTCGCGAACGTCCACGGCAAGACGCCGGTGCGCGAGTACGCCATCTACTCGGGCTCTCCCGGGAGCTCGTGGTCGACCAACGCCAACACCTACATGCTCGTTGACTACTTCGGCCCGGACGGGCTCGGGTACATCCCCGAGACGCCGGCGCATCTGACCGACTGGGGCGGCAACGCGACGCGCCTCAACAACGACATCAACTCGGGAGCGTTCCTCCTCCAGCACCGTGACCATGGCAGCACGACGGGCTGGGGGGAGCCCGACTACCAGTCGAGCGACCTGGCGGGGCTCACGAACGACGACCTGACGTTCGTTTTCTCGATCAACTGCCTGACCGGCGAGTACGACTACTCGGGTGAGTGCTTCGCCGAGGTGTTCCACCGGATGGAGCACGGCGCGCTCGGGCTCGTGGCCGCCTCCGAGGTCTCGTACTCGTTCGTGAACGACACGTTCATATTCGGCATCTACGACGAGATGTTCCCCGATTTCGACCCGGGCTATCCTGTCGAGGGACGCTTCAACGAGCCGAACGGCATCCTCCGTCCGGCCTTCGGCAACGCCTCCGGCAAGCACTATCTCTGGGCGTCGAGCTGGCCGTACAACCCCGGAGACAAGGCCGTCACCTACAACCTGTTCCACGCCCACTGCGATGCCTTCACGCAGATGTACTCAGAGGTTCCGCAGGATCTCACAGTGACGCACCAGGGCGTCCTGCCCATCGGCGCAGAGACGTTCAACGTCACCGCGGACGAGGGCTCGATCGTGGCGCTGACATTCAATGGGGAGATCATCGGCGTGGCCGAGGGCACCGGCGCTCCGATGGACATGACCGTGATCCCGACGACGATGCCGGGCACGATGAAGCTCACGGTCACAAAGCCCAACTACTATCGCCACTCCGAGGACGTCCCGGTCATCTATCCCGTGACCTACACGATCGTCCCGGACACGATCCCGGTCAACACGACGACCGACGTGACCATCACGGTCTGGGACGATGAGGGTCTCCTCGAGCCCGACGTCGAGATCACGATCGACGGCTGGGGCATCGACGCCGTCGTCGACACGACGGACGCGAACGGCGAGGCCGTGCTCACGGTCACCGCTCCGTACGGCGAGGACCTGACGGTCATCGGCAGCCGTCTGAGCGAGACGTACAACTGCCTGTCCGACGTGCTCCCGGTGACCGGGGCCGCGGACTTCGCCTCGGCCGACATCGAGGCGAGCGTCCCGTCCATCGGACTCTACGGGTTCCTCGCGCCGTACTACGAGGGGACGATCACGGGCACGGCGTCGGAGACCGGCTTCGACCTCTACGCGGTCGGGTGCGGCATCGATGCGGTGGCCGGCTCGGGCGGCGCGACGACGGTCGACATCCTCGATACCTGCACCGAGACAGGAACCGTCAGCGCGGCGATCGGGAAGACCGGCTTCAACGTCTATCTCGAGGAGATCCCGGTCGAGGTCGTCTTCGGCACGCTCGCGGGCTCGGTCGCCGAGAACGGCGGCCCGGCGCTCGAGGGCGCGAAGATCAAGGGATACGCGGCCGGCGCGGACACCACCGGGGCCGACCCGGTGTTCGAGGCGCTCACGATCGCCGACGGCACGTACGTCGTCGAGGGCGAGCTCGAGATCGGGTACTACGACGTCTACGTCATGAAGTTCGGTTACCTCACACACTCCGAGGAGCTCTTCGTTCAGTACGACGTCAACGACGTTGACTTCCTGCTCGATCCGGCGCCGTCCGGATTCGTGCTCGGCTCGGTGTTCGAGGCGGAGACGGTCAAGCCGCTGACGGCGTCGGTGAAGATCTACCGCGCGGACAACGGCGAGCTCTACACCGAGGTGTTCTCGGATTCTCTCGCGGGCGGCAGGTTCCAGGTCACGCTCCCGTACTTCAACTACACGTTCAAGGTCCGGGCGTACCATCACATCCCCGAGACGCGGGGTGTGGTGATCGACCAGCCGAACGAGGCGGAACAGTTCTACCTCGAGCAGACCCTTGCGAACCTGCTCGTCATCCAGGACGGCGGGTCGAAGGAGGAGACGGTCAAGCTCGACAAGACCGGCGTCGCGCTCGACGCCTACGATGGTCCGCAGGACGCGGCCGCGCAGGAGCTCGAGACCGACCTCATCGCGCTCGGCTACGATGTGATCATGGAGACCGCCGCGACGACCGACCCCGAGACCTGGTTCGACTACGACTTCATCATCTGGTCGACCGGCAACAACACGAGCCCCGTGCTCGAAGAGGCGTACCGCACGAACCTCGAGACGTTCGTCGCGGAGGGCGGGAAGCTGCTCATCGAGGGCGGCGAGCTCTCGTACGACGCATCGAGCTACCCGGGCTACCCGACGTTCGCCGCGAACGTGCTGCACTCGAGCGATTGGGAGCACGACTCGAGCGGCTCGAACATCATCGTCTACGATGCGACGCATCCGGTCGCGACCACGCCGAATCTGGTCGGGGACGTACCCGTGAGTTACAGCGGCTACGGCGACCACGACAGCTACATCCCCACGGCCGATGCCGACATCGTGATGAGCTGGGCGAGCTACAGCTCGCTGCCGAGCGTGCTCGTCTACGACAACACGCCGGATCCGGCGAGTGGTCAGATCGTGTTCTACTCATTCAACTACGCTGCGGCCGGCGCCGGCCGGGCGGAGCTTCTGGAGAACACGGTGACGTACCTGCTCGCGCAGGAGAGTCTGCCGGAGGGCAGCATGTCCGGGACGGCGCTCCTCGCCGGCGAGTCGAACCACAGCGGCATCGATATCTCGATCTCGCCGGGCGGCGGTGCGACCGTGACCGGTGAGGACGGCGGTTGGATCATCGACGGGCTCTACGACGGCACGTACACGGTCTCTGCCAGCAAGGACGGTTGGGGCTCGTCCGTCGTCGAGGGCGTGGAGATCGCGAGCGGATCGCACGCGTCCGGTGTGGACTTCGTGCTCACGCCGGTGACGGTCTACGAGTACTGCGAGGCCCCCGAGCTGCCGATTCCCGACTCGAACCCGGCGGGCGTCTACGACTATCTGAGCTTCCCCGACGACGCCACGGTCTCCGAGGTCGAGGTCTACCTGAACCTCACGCACACGTACGTGGGCGATCTGATCGTCGAGCTCACGTCACCGGAGGGGACGGTCGTGCGGCTTCACAACCGCTCGGGTGGCAGCGCCGACGACCTTGTCGGGTGGTATCCGACGGAGCTCACGGTCACAGGCCCGGGCTCGCTCGACGATTTCATCGGCGAGAACGCGATGGGCGACTGGGAGATCTGGGTGAGCGACAACGCGGGCGCCGACGTGGGCACGCTGCACACGTGGTGTCTCAAGGTCACCGCGAGTTCGCCGTGGACGGGTGTGGACGAGGAGTTCGACGCGCCGAGATCGTATGTCCTCGGAGGCGTCACGCCGAACCCGTTCAACCCGATGACGACGATCAGCTATGGTGCGCCGCGGCCGGGCGATGTGGAGGTCGCCATCTACAACATCGCCGGCAAGCGCGTGGCGACCCTGGTCGACGGCCACGTCGAGGCGGGGTTCCATACCGCCGTCTGGCACGGCCGGGACGATGACGGTCACCAGGTGGCCAGCGGCGTCTACTTCTGCCGCATGACCGCCGAGGCCTTCGACGACGCGGTGAAGATGGTGCTTCTGAAGTAGACCGAGCGAACAGTCTCGCGGCCGGGGTCGGCCGCGGGCGACATGCGGATGTGAGTCAGTGCGCGGCCCCCCGGTGCGTTCTCCGGGGGGCCGTCGCGTTGGAGGATGCTCTGTCCATCTTGCCGAAATCGTGGTATAATCGCTGCGAAACAGCTGTATGCCCACATGCGGCCACGGCGTCCGCCCGCCATCCGGGACGCCGGGGTGCGCGTCGGTCCCTGCGGCCGAGTCGGCCGCGACCCCGGAGGAGGAAAAGGATGCGATCTGTGCTCGCACGCAAGAGCCTCGTCATCGTCCTGACGGGTCTGCTGGCGGCGGTCCTGCCGCTTGCGGCTCACGCCGTCGAGAGGATCGTCTTCGAGGAGAACGCGGGGCACGAGGAGATATCACTCGCCGTGTCGACGCCCTCGATGGCGGTCATCGACTATCGGATGCAGTCCCTGACCCTCGATGAGGTCGAGTTCGGCGGAGAGACGTTCACGTCGCTCTCGCTGTCGGGACTCGCTCTCCCGAACGACGAGGGCGCGCCGAACCTCCCCGGTTTCGGGCGCACGATAGCCATCCCGGTCGGTTCCACGCCGCGGCTCGAGGTCATCACTCGCGGCACGCGTGTCATCTCCGGCGTCGACATTCTGCCGGCGCCCGACATCCCTCTCGAGTCGAGCGACGAGCCGCTCCGGTACGTCAAGGATCCGGCGATCTACGAGCAGGACGCACCGTATCCGACCGAGCCGATCCGACTCTCCGACCCGATGAGGATGCGCGGCGTGGACGTCGTCACGGTGGGCGTGACGCCGTTCGAGTACAATCCCGTCACGCGTGAACTGACCGTGTACACCGACGTCTCGGTGCGCGTGTCATTCGAGGGCGGAACGGGCATCTTCGGGGACGAGCGCCTCCGCAGCCGTCACTGGGAGCCCATCCTCCGCGCGAACCTCGTCAACTACGACCAGCTCCCGGAGGTCGAGTTCCGGACACCGAACACTCGCGACACGGAGTACGAGTACGTCATCGTGTGTCCGGATGACCCGGTCTACACGGCCTGGGCCGACAGCCTCGTTGCGTGGCGGACGTATCAGGGTATCGACACCGGCGTGGTCACGCTCACCGAGACGGGCGCGACGTCGGCCTCCATCGAGGCGTGGGTGAACAATGCCTACAACACCTGGGCGACGCCCCCCGCCGCCATCCTGTTCCTGGGCGATTACGTCTCCAACGGCGGAACGACGGGCATCACGTCGCCCATCTACGGGAGCTACTGCATCTCGGACAACATCTACGCGGACGTCGACGGCGACCATCTGCCCGACATCGTCACGGCCAGGATGACCGCCCGCACGGCGCTCGAGCTCCGCCAGCTCGTCCTGAAGGCGATCGAGTACGAGCGCGACCCGCCGACCAACCCCGGCTTCTATCAGAACCCGATCATGGCGTGCGGGTGGCAGACGGAGCGCTGGTTCACCATCTGCACCGAGATCGTCTACGGGTTCCTCGCGAACGAGCACGGCAAGACGCCGGTCAGGGAGTACGCCATCTACAGCGGGACGCCCGGCACGGTCTGGTCGACGAGCGAGAATACCGACATGCTCGTCGACTACTTCGGGCCGAACGGCCTCGGCTACATTCCGGCCACGCCCGCGCACCTGACGGACTGGGGCGGCAACGCGACGCGCCTCAACAGCGACATCAACTCCGGCGCGTTCATCCTCCAGCACCGCGACCACGGAAGCACGAGCGGCTGGGGCGAGCCTGATTACGGCATCGACGACCTCGCCTCGCTCACGAACGACGACCACACGTTCGTGTTCTCGATCAACTGCCTCACGGGCCAGTTCGACCTCTCCGGCAGCTGCTTCGCCGAGGCGTTCCATCGCATGGAGCACGGAGCGCTCGGGCTCATCGCCGCGACGCAGTCGTCCTACTCGTTCGTGAACGACGCCTACGTCTTCGGGACGTACGACTGCATGTGGCCCGAGTTCGACCCCGGCTACCCCTCGAAGCAGCGTGAGACCGGTCCTGAGGACCTCAGGCCCGCGTTCGCGAACGCGTCGGGCAAGTACTACCTCCAGGCGTCAAGCTGGCCCTGGAACACAGGCGACAAGGAGGTGACGTACTACCTCTTCCACATGCACGGCGACGCCTTCACGACGCTCTACTCGGAGGTGCCCCAGGCCCTGACCGTCACGCACGACGCGGCCATGACCATCGGCGTGCCGAGCTTCGTCGTGACCGCCGATGCGGGCTCCGTCATCGCGCTGACGGTCGACGGCGAGATCATCGGGACGGCGTACGGGACCGGGTCGCCCCTCAGCGTGCCCATCGAGCCCCAGACGGTCCCGGGTACGATGCGCGTGACGGTGACGAAGACGAACCACTACCGCTACTCGTCCGATGTCGCGATCATCCCGCCCTCCGGCGCCTACTGCATCCACGAGAGCGAGACGCTGGACGACGACGCAGTCGGCGGCAGCAACGGCAACGACGACGGTCTGGCGGGCGCGGGGGAGACGATCGAGTTCGTGATCCAGCTCGAGAACGTGGGTGTGGACACCGCCTACGGCGTGAGCGCGGTGCTTCGCAGCCAGAGCGAGTACGCGACCATCGTCGACAGCCTGAGCGGCTACGGCGACATCCCGGACGGCGCGACGGCCCCGAGCCAGCTGAGCTACGTCGTGACCATCGACCCGAGCTGTCCGGACGGACAGAGCGTGGGGTTCGAGGTGGAGGCTTTCGACGGCGTCGACGTCTGGCAGAGCTACTTCTCCGTGCCGGTCGTGGCGCCGGTGCTCTCCATCTACGACGTGCTGGCGGACGACTCGCCGGGCGGGGGTAACGGCAACGGCTGCCTCGAGGCCGGTGAGACGGTGGGGATCACGGTCGAGGTCGCGAACGACGGCAGCGTGCGTTCACCGTCGATCAGCGCCACGCTGAGTTCGGCCGACCCGTACGTGATCGTCCACGAGGCGGGCGCGGGTCTGCCGTTCCTCAACGCAGGGACGCACGCGCCGCTCGGAGACGACTTCGTCGTCGCCATCCTGCCCGGATGCCCCGACTACTACGTCATCGACTTCGACCTGACCGTCACGGACGGGTGGGGCTACTCAGTGGTTGAGGCCTTCTCGCTCATGACCGGCGGCGGCAACTTCGCCGACGACATCGAGAGCGGGGAGGGAAACTGGACGCACACGAACGCGACAACCGGTTTCATCGACCAGTGGCACATCGAGACCAATCGCTACAACTCCGCCGGCCACAGCTGGAAATTCGGCGGGACGGGGTCCAACGTCTACGGTAACTCCGCGGACGGTGTTCTCGTGATGCCGACCGTCTGCGTCGGCAACGATGCCGAGTTCTCGTTCTGGCACTGGCTGGCCGCCGAGGAGGAGGACGCGACCTGGGCGTGGGACGGATGTCTGGTCGAGTACTCGATTGACGACGGGGCGACCTGGCTCACCCTGACGCCCGACGGTGGGTACAGCCACCTCAAGAACGACAACCCGGCTAACCCGCTGCCGCAGGGGACGCCGTGCTGGTCCGGGTCCTTCAGCTGGCGCGAGGAGACCTTCGACCTCTCCGCCTTCGCCGGCGAGTCGATGAGCATCCGCTTCCGCTTCGCCTCCGACGGATACGTGACGGAGGAGGGCTGGTACGTCGATGACATCGCGTTCACAAGCTCCGGCGGGTCCGCCACGTCCGTGGACGAACCTGACGGGCTGCCGGCGCGGTTCGCGCTCGGACAGAACGTGCCGAACCCCTTCAACCCGGTGACAGTCGTCAGCTACGCCGTGCCGGAGCGGGCCCATGTTCTCATCGAGGTCTACAGCGTTGCCGGTCGTCTGGTGCGGACGCTCGTCGATGGTGAGCAGGACCCCGGCGTGATGAGCGTCGTCTGGGACGGCACGGACGATGCCGGCCGCCGGACAGCGTCCGGCGTCTACTTCTGCCGGATGCGCTCGGAGCGGTTCGACGACGCGGTGAAGATGGTGCTTCTCAAATAACAGCGAGCTCAACAGCGATCACAAAGCAACGAACCGCCCCCGGGAGTCATCCCGGGGGCGGTTCTGTATCCGTCGGCGGCGTCGTGCGATGCGAAGGTCGCCGCGCAGGTGCGAGTGCTTGAGAGGCTGCGGGAAGAGTGGTATACTAGATGTGGAGATGGGATGTCTTCGAGGGAGTGGTCTGCGGCAGCCGGTTGGTCCTGCGAGCTTCATCCAAGGAGCGAGCCATGGGTGCTGATGTCCGGTCAGATCGAGTTGCCCGCCGGCTGTGGCCCGCCGTGCTGGTGGTTCTGTGTTCTGTCGTCGGTACGCCAGAGCTTGCGACGCCCCTTGATTGCGGACCGGAGACATTCATCGCCGGCGACGACGAATACAACGACAAGGGACCGGCGCTGGACGTCGATCCCTCAGGCACGGCGTGGCTCGTCTGGACTGGATACGATCCTGTGGACGGGGATGAAGAGATCTACTACTGCACGAACGACGGCTCCGGTTGGACCGCGCAGGACACGCTCCACGGGCACAACTCGAGCGCAGACAGATATCCGGAGATCTCCATCGGCTCGGACGGCGTGGCGTGGGTCGTCTGGTATCGGGCGCAGGCGAACGGAGAGAGGCTCTGGTATTCACGTCATGAGAATGGAGCGTGGGCGACACCCGCGATCCTGCGGACGGGCGCCGACCGCTACGATGACTACGATATCTGTGCCGCGACCTCGAGTGACGTGTGGGTGGCGACGGACGGATGTGTGGACGACGCGTCCGGCATTGGCATCCTGGTCTACCACTGGAATGGGAGCGAGTGGGCTGAGGTCTGGCGGCATGGCTTCGACACGCCCGGGTACAGCTGCGTGGCTCCGGACGTCGCCCTCGATTCCTCTGGGGCCCCATGGGTCACTTTTGCTCTCTCGCAGGATGCCGGCTACCATGTGCCGATCATGTACACGCACCTGACCGCGACGGGATGGGCTGAGGCGGACACGGTCAACGGCGACATGAACAACGGAGAATCGTCTCAGATTGTATTCGACGGGGATGTGCCGATGGTCATGTGGACTGGGAACAACGCGGCCACAATCGAGATCGAGTACAGCCGATTCGAGCAGGGGGAGTGGACCGCGCCCGAGCTTGTGAATCTCCCTGATTCGACGATCGCGGACTACGACTACGTCGGGGAGTGTGTGACCGGCCCCGGCGGCGAGATTTTCGCGACATGGACGGCAGGCAACCACCATGACTACTTCGACAGAGGAGTCTACGTATCCCAATGGACCGGGAGCGGTTGGACTCCGGAGCAGATCGTGGGCGGTGCGAGCGACATCGCGACGGCGGCCTACTCCTGTGCCGGCGTGGATCAGGATGGGAACCTCTGGTCGGCGTGGGTTACCTACGAGGAGATCGCGCCACCTTGGGATGAGGACATCCGAGGAACGGTCTGTTCGCCGGTCATGACACCAGTGGACTTCGGGTCTTTGAACGCTCACCTGAATGGCGATGTTGTCAGCCTGTCCTGGTTCGCGGCCGGTGAGGCTGCGTCGGGTCCCTTCCATGTGTGGCGTGCGAGTGCCGGAGCTGCAGACGGTCTTCCGGGGGAGCCGCCGGACGCAGCCGAGCGTCTTACAGATGCCTCTCTCACGGCGCCTCCCTACGAGTGGGAGGATGCGTCACCACCATCCGGAGTTGAAGTCCTCTACTGGATCGAGTGGGTACGTCCCGGTTCGTGCGTCTACGCCGGGCCGGCTTCGGTGGCGACATCAGGTACTGACTCATCTGTATCGGCGCGCCTTCTGTTTGTCTCCCCGAACCCATCGCGAAGCGGCGCCCGGATCGGCTACGAGCAGTCCGTGGATGGTGCTGTTTCGGCTGTGATCTACAGCGTCGCCGGTCGGTTCGTATCGATGGTCTCGTCCCCGAGTCGAGCGCCGGGTTCATACACATCGATGAACGATGCGCTTTGCTGGGGCGGAACCGACTCGACAGGGAACCACGTGGCGAGCGGTGTCTATCTTGTGGAACTTCGACTCGACGGAGTCCCCGTGGAAGGGCAAAGGCGGCAGGTGACCATAGTCAGATAGAGCTGAAGACGATCGCGCACACCATGAGTACCCCAATCCAGGCTGGAGGTGACTCATGTTCGTCAGGAGCATCGCTGCACTCCTTGTTGTCCTTGTTGCAGTTCTGGTCTGCGCCATCGCGTTCGAGGACTCATCAATCTCGAGTTCGCTGTTTCGGATCAAGCCCCGCGAACCGAGCGGTTCTATGTCCTGGTGAGCAGAGGTCAGTACCGGCACGTGGACCGTGCTCATGAGCAGGGCAACGATGAGACGCTTCCTACGAGCGTGAGCATCTCGGCGTATCCGAACCCGGTCAGTACTGAGGCGACGTTGAGGTTCACCGTTCCCCATCCCGGTGGGATGACGGGGGTGAAGGTGTACAACATCGCGAGGCGCGTCGTGAGCGATCTTGGTGCAGAGGAACTTGCGCCAGGTACGTATGAGGTTCTGTGGAGCGGGAAGGACGACCGCGGGAATGCCGTGGCGGCCGGCGTCTACTTCGTGCGGGTCGTAGCTCCACAGGGGACTGAGGTCAAGAAGCTCGTGCTCGTCAAGTGACAGCGATTTCAACAGCGATCACAGAGCAACGAACCGCCCCCGGGAGTCATTCCGGGGGCGGTTCCGTATCCGTCGACGGTGTCGTGCGACGCGAAGGTCGCGGTCTCGTGCTACCGCACCAGCACCAACTTCGCGGTGGCCTCGAGGTCCCGGTGACGCAGCACGGCGAAGTACACTCCAGAGGCGACGTCGGTTCCGGCGTCGCCTCTGCCGTTCCACGCCACCTCGTGCGCGCCGGCCGGGAGCGCTCCGCAGTCGATCGTCCGGACGAGCCGCCCGCGCACGTCGTGGAGCGCGATGGTCGCCCCTCCGGGTGTTGGCAGCGTGAACAGGAGCGTCGCCGCCCGGACCGACGGGTTCACCCGTGACGCCAGAGATAGCGTCGGCGTGTCGTCGTGCGCCACGCCGGTTGCGTCGAACGCGACCCAGACCGGGTTCGCGTACGCGCGGAAGTCGTCGCCCGTTGCCCCGGTCGCGCCCTCCACGCGGAACGCCACGGTTCCTTCGAAGCTCCCCGCCGGGAGCTCGATGATCCGCGAGCCGCCGAACCCCTCGCCGGTCGTCCGCGGGTCGAAGAGCATGAGCGTACTCGCTCCGGCGCCATCGATGCGGACGAGCTCGATGCGTGCGAGCCTGCCGAACTCGCTCGTGGACGCCCAGGTCAGCACGAGCGTGAGCGGCTCGGCGGCGTTCCACGCCCCGTCCTCGCCGACGATGAGATCTTCCGGATCGTCGAGGTCGTTGTCGCCGGTGGCGTCCACGCCCATCGTGACGAACGGCCCGTCCGTCACGACTGTGCGTCCGTCCCGATAGGAGGCGAGGATCTCGCTCATCGGCGGGAGCGCGCCGGGGCCGTACGGACCGGGCACGTAGGCCACGGTCTGGACCTTGCCGATGGCGTTGTCGGTCGCGTAGTTGTCCAGCGAGAGATAGGGCGAGTAGTTGAGGTCTCCGTGCGCGTCGCTGCCACCGGCGAGGAAAGTCTTCGCGAGCGGGTCGAGATTCGCGGCGTTCATCGCGTCCCAGACGTCGATGCCCTCCAGGAGCTCCTCGGGGTACGCCCCGTCGGGCGTCACGCCGGCGTCGAAGTCGGCCCACGGGTCCATCTGGTCGCTCGAGTATCTCGTCGGACGCGTGTTGAACGCCTGGAGCCCGCGGAAGGGCTCATGCTGGGACGCCAGGGCGAGGTCCTCGTCGCCCCAGAGCGCCCCGTTGACGGTCCAGTCGATGCCGCCCCACTCGGCGCCCAGGTCGGAGAGCGGGTGCGCCGCGTACGCGAACCCGCCACCCGAGAGCTGCGAGAGGCCGTCCGGGAGCGACGGCGTCACGGGGCGCTCGCCGAGCGCGCCGGAGAGGGGAGAGCTGACGTAGTCATCGTTGTAGAAGAGACAGTGAAGCGTCTTGTTGTAGCTGTCGGCGTCGATCGAGGCGAGGTTGATTTCGACGCCGCGGTAGAGCCGCAGCGATGCGGACGTGTGGTTCGCGATGTCGTCGCCCAGCGCGTTCCACGACGATCCGAACGCGGTGTTGTCGCGGGCGACCGTCTGGATGCCGCTCTCGTCCTGAATGGTGTACTCCCACTGTGGCGTCGCGTAGGAGAACGAGCCGTCGCCCGTCTCATCGAGGTCGCACGAGTGGTCGGTCACCGTGAGCCACGAGAGACCCATCGCCTCCGCCGCGAGCGCCACGGCCGGGACCGGCGCGCCGTACTCGGCGATGTTGTTCGTGTACATCGTGTGGTAGTGCGTGTCGCCGCCGTACCAGCCGTCGGGCCACGGATAGGGCGCCGGTGCGACCCGGACGCGAAGGTGCCGCGTCTCGGTGTAGTTGAACCAGTCGTCCCGGTAGTAGACGCTCACCCTGAGCTGGATGGCGTCGCCCGGACCGTACCCCAGATTGGCCGGCGTGAGCGGCGTGTCGTCCGGGAGCGTCGGATGGCCCTCGGTGACGGTCGTGATGTACGTCCAGAAGTTCTGCTCGGTGGCGTCATCGCCGAGCTGCTCGTCCCCGAAGTCGTGGTCCCACAGCACCGTCTCGCCGCCGCCCGTGACGTCCCAGCATCGGATCCAGTGTAGCTCGCGGATGTTGTCGGTGTCGCAGTCCTTGAGGACGATCGTGAGCGGGATGGCCGTGTCAGCGTCCCTGACCCGCCACGGCGCGTCCATCATGAAGTCTTTCATCCAGGTGTTGTCGTAGCGCTCCTGTGTCCATGCGGCGCAGGGGAGAAGGACGACCACCGCCGCGACGACGACAAGGGGAAGCCAGGACGTTTCGGCTCCTCTGAACATGCTCTCTCCTCCCGAGTGTGGGACTCTCGATGCGCTCGTGGCCGTTCCGCTAAGCGAACTCCGTGCCGAACGGCGACAGCCCCAGCGCCGGCGCGCATTCCGCGTGCCGGCGGCCGGGGCTGTCCATCCGGTTGACGATACCGGGCCACCCTTGTGGCGAGGCCCGAGTGACCGTGCCGCCGCGTTACTTCAGCAGCACCGCCTTCCGCGTCGTGGTCTCGTCGCCCGCCGTCAGGCGGAAGAAGTAGACACCGCTCGCGACAGCGTCTCCGGCCTCGTTTCTGCCGTTCCAGATGGCCGTGTGACGGCCCGCGTCGAGCACGCCGCTCGCGAGCGTCGCGACGCGCCGTCCGGCCGCGTTGTAGACCGCGAGTTCTGCCCTGCCCGGCGAGGGCAGCTCGAAAGCGATCGCCGTCGTCGGGTTGAACGGGTTCGGGCGGTTCTGCTCGAGCCTGAACGAGAGCGCGGCGACCGGATCGTCCTCGACGGCGGTGTCGATGAGCTCGAAGAACCCGAGGATCTCCGCCATGAGGTCGGCCTTCGTCGACGGGGACGACCCGTCCACGAGCCCGCCGAACTCGAACGAGCAGCCGATCGTGCGGTAGCTCGTCTCGTCGTTGGCGACGCCGCAGCCCTGGCTGTCGGACGGATTCCGGAAGATGAGGACGGCGCCTCCGGTCGGGGAGATGTGGTCGATGTAGCTGTTCCCGCCGGTGTAGCTGAAGCTCATTCCGTCGGTCATCGTGCCGGCGATCCCGTTGACCGTCGACAGGTCGCCCGACCCGTCGGCGTCGCCGCTGATGCCGAAGTGTCCGTTGTAGACCGAGCGCGCCGAGTCGTACGCCCAGCAGTCGCCCCCCTCCATGTAGGCCTGGCCACCGCCGCTCAAGTAGGCGACGAGCTCGTTGGCCTGGGTCGTCGAGAGCGAGTAGTTCTGCGAGTAGACGCCGAGCAGCACGAACACGGCCTGGTAGCCGGTCATATCGTCGGGCCACGAGGCCGTGTAGTCGTAGCTCACGCCCTCGGCGTCGAGCGCCGTCATGAGAGCCGCCCCGGACGTGTTGTTCCCGTCGAGCTCCACGATGAGCACCGGGATGGCGTCGACGATGTCGAAGCTGTGGTAGCCGCTGTCCGGCTCGTACGTCACGTTGGCAGGCGAGGCCGCGTCCTCGGCGCGGATGCGGTACTCGACGAGGTCGCCCACGCCGACGGAGCCGGGGAAGTCACCCTCGTACGTGAACGTGCCGCCGACGTTCGTCATCGTGACGTCGACCTGGCGGACGCTGTTGATCCACGACTCGAGAACGACCGCGCCGACCTCGATGTTGTCGGTCACCGTCGCGCTCGCCGTCGCCGGCCACCCGATGAGGGGCGTGTCGGTGAGCGGCGTGTGGGCCACGACCGGCGCCTCGGTGTCGACGAGCACCTCGAACGTGTGGGCGTCGCCGGGCGCGACGTACGGGTGCGTCTCACGGCGCCCTGAGTTGTCGGCCGCGAAGACGTAGTAGGAGACCTCGGTCCCGACGGACTGTGCCGGGATGTCGGCCTCGTAGATGCCGGAGCGCGTCGGCGCCGCCGTCATCGTCACGGACGAGTAGCTCCCCATGCCGTCGGTCTTCCAGTAGACGAGGAGCGAGTCGGCCTTGAGCCCGGCGTCGCTGTAGTCGTGGACATACGCCTCGACCCGGTAGTCCTGCGATGAGCTGGCCGTGTCGAGGAGCGGGATGTGGTCGATATAGAGCATGTAGCGGTCGGTGATGCCCATCGCGCGGCAGTGGATGGCGTCGTCGGTGAGCCACGCCCCGTCGAACCCGAGGATCTCATAGCCCGGCATCGCCGCTTCGTAGGTCGCGATAGCGTCGTCGTCCCACTGCGTGCCGTACATCGGGACGTAGACCTTGTCGTTGACGATGAGCGAGTTCGTGTACGGCTCGTCGCTCGGCGTGTAGACCCGGATGATCTCGTAGGGCGTGCCGTACGAGCTCTGGATCTGCGAGAGGTAGGTCACGTTGGCCTCGATGCGCGCGTAGTCCGAGTGACCCGGGTCGACCTGCTTGTAGAGGATCTTGTCGGGCGCGAGGAGCTTGGCCGAGCAGTCGATGTGATGGATACCGCCGACCTGGACATAGCCGAGCTTCTCGTACCGGGTGACGCCGAGGTAGTCCTCCATGATGGCGTCGATCTGCGCCTCGGTGAGCCCCGAGTTCTCGTCGAGCACGAGCTCCGATGACATCGCCACGCCGCGGCCGTCGGACATGTAGTTGCCGCCGGTGTGCTCGAGGTCCATCGCGTACGCGGGGATGCCCCAGCTCGAGCCCAGGAGCGTGGGGATGACGTCGTCGTTCGGACGCGGGCGGTTGTAGTCGTGGTCGACGATACCCTGCTCGTCGTTTCCGTTGATGATGAACCAGGGGCCGTAATCGCGCGTCCAGTAGCTGTCCGTCGATGCGTTGAAGAAGTGGACGTTCGCCATGTTCGCGCCGGCGCTCGAGAGCGCGCTCGATGCAGAGCTCTGCTGAGAGCTCGTGACGATGACCCAGAGCTCCGTGTCCTGCGAGTACTCCGCGAGCAGGTCGGTCGGGTTCCCGAAGGGGTAGCGCACGAGGACGCCCGTCATCGGCTCGTACTCGCCCGGGTTTCTCACCGGCCCCGGCGGAGCGGCCGTCGGCTGCTGGTATGTGCCGATCTCGTGGGCCCGCGTCTGCTCCTCGGGCGTCATCCAGATCGGCAGCGAGTCCTCGTAGGGGTTCTCGCGAACCGCGTCCTTCGCGACGGCCGCCGTGGCGGCGAGCAGCGCGGCGAGAAGCACCAGGGCCACGAGGGCCGTGCCTCGTCTCACGGAACGGAGCATGGTTCGTCCTCCATTGGATGCAATTGGGGATTCTCGATTCGTCAGTATCATCATCATTATAACATGGCAAGAGGCCGAAAGATAGAGGGAATGACCTAGAGCAGCCCTGGGACGGCGTCGAGGATGAACCGGACGCCGAAGAAGAGCAGCAGCGCCCCGCACGCGAGCCTGAGGCCGATGAGGAATCGCTGACCCAGAAGCTGCGTTCCGCGATACGACGCCGCTGAGAGGAAGAAGCACCAGACGAGGTCGAGCGACCAGTGAACGACCGCGAAGACGACGAACTGCCAGAGGCCGAACTCCCACGCCCGGAAGACGAGCGTCGCCCCGACCGTCGCCCACCAGACGAGGAAATAGGGATTGCCGGCCGACATCAGGATGCCGGCCATGAGCGGAGACGTTCCGCGGTGCGTCTCCTTCTCGACCCCGGCGCGGAGCGAGCGCAGCATCCCGTAGGCCATCCAGAGGAGGACCAGTCCCCCGGCCGTCCCGATGACGGCGGCGGCCGGCTGGCGCTCCAGGAGCGGGCCCAGGCCGACGAGGATGAGCACCATGAGCGGGAACTCGACGATCGCGTGACCGATCGAGATCATGGCCCCCGCGTACGGAGAACGCGAGCCCTTGCCGACGACGACGACCGTCAGCGGCCCCGGGCCGATGACGCCCGAGAGCGAGATGAGGACGGCCTGGATGAGGAAGGCTCCATAGGACATGGCACGAGTGTAGTCGACGGGCGCCCGTCGGGCAATCCCGGGGCGCCCCGCGCGGCCGGCGGCCCCGGCGGCCCCGGAACCGGAGGCACAGACCCTCATCGCGTCCGCAGCTTGAGAAACTCATAAGATTGTGCTAGAATAGACTTTGGAGGCGTACATTTTCCGTGAGGAGGACCCCGAGATGAAGAACCGACCCCTGAAGTGGGCGCTTGCAGGCGCGCTCCTGCTCTTTGTCGCAACCATGACGGCGACCCCCGCCCATGCGGTCAGAGTGGTCACGTACAACATCCTCAACTGGCCGAGCTTCGATATCGCCGGACGCTACGACGACCACCAGGTCGTGATGGACGCGCTCGACGCGGACATCATCATCGTCCAGGAGATCGAGAGCCAGACTGGCGTCAACCACTACCTCGACTACTGCCTGAACGCGACCGTCCCGAACGAATACGGCGCGGCTCTGTTCGTCAACGGCCCGGACACGGACAACGCGATCTTCTTCAAGAGGAGCGTCGTCGACACGGTAACGAGTGACGTCATCTACACGGACGTGCGGTGGACGATGGACTACACGGTGCAGCTCGCGGGGTACAGCGGGGACGCGGGGCAGCTGCATCTCCTGTCGACGCACCTGAAGGCCGGGAGCTCGGGCAGCGACTAGGACACGCGCGAGGACCAGTGCCAGGACATTCGGGCGCACATGAACGACTACCCGTCCGGCACGAACTTCATCCTCGGCGGCGACTTCAACATGTACTCGAGCTCGGAGGCCGGATTTCAGGACCTCGTCGGGTCTCAGGCGGACAACGACGGCCGCTGCTTCGATCCGATCAACCAGCCGGGCTACTGGCACGACAGCTACACGTTCCGCAACATTCACACGCAGTCGCCGCGCGAGGACGGGAGCGGCAGCTACACGGGCGGCGGGATGGACGACCGGTACGATCTGCTCCTGATCTCCGCCTCGCTCGAGGACGGGAGCGGGCTCGACTACGTCACCGGCAGCTACGACGCCTACGGCAACGATGGCTACCGCCTCAACGGCGACATCAACGACCCGACGAACCAGGTCGTGAGCGCGCAGATCGCCGACGCGCTCTACTACGCCAGCGACCACATCCCCGTCGTCCTCGAGCTTCAGGTGCCGGCCATCCTCGATGTCGCGTCGTCGCTCGACATCGGCCGGGCCATGATCTGGTCATCCGTGAGCGAGAACCTGACCGTGACGAACGCCGCGCTCGACCCGGCCGAGCAGCTCGCCTACACCCTCGCAGCGCCCAGTGGCTTCGGCGCCCCGCCCGGTACGTTCTACCTCGCCGGCGAGCAGTCCTACGGGCACGCCATCTCGATGTCGACGCTCACGGCCGGCGTCAAGTCGGGTGTCCTCACCGTGACCTCGAACGCCGCCGAGAACGCGACGCAGTACGTGGCGCTCTCGGGCACCGTCCTCGACTACGCGGTCCCGAGCCTGAGCGATCTCGAGGTCGATACGCTCGACACGCTCGACTTCGGCATTCACCAGGTCGGCGAGTTCGCAGACATGAGCGCGTTCGTGCACAACCTCGGCTTCGACAGCCTGCAGGCGCTGCTCGAGGTCTACGACGCCGAGATCGTCGGCGGCGACGGGCGCTTCTCGATCGTCGGCGGGTTCAGCCCCATCGACGTGGGCGCGACTGCGGCCGAGATCGTCGTCAACTTCGACTGCTCTGGCGGGAGCGGCGCGACGTATGAGGCCGACCTGACGCTGAGCACGCGCAGCGAGTCCGGCATCCCGGGCGGCGGCGGCGCGCTCGACGACCTCGTCGTCCACCTCGTCGCCACGATCGACGACGGCAACAGCGTGCCGGACGTCGTCACGACGCTCGCGCTGGGGCGCGGGGCGCCGAACCCGTTCCGCGACGTGACGACACTCCACCTGGCGCTGCCGGAGTCCGCGCACGCGCGGGTCGACATCTTCGACATCGCCGGTCGCCTCATCACGCCGGTCCACGACGGGCCGATGGCCGCGGGCGTCCACGAGATCGTCTGGGACGGCCGCGCCGCCGACGGGCGCCCGGTCGCCTCGGGCATCTACTTCTGCCGCGCCGAGATAGGGGAGTGGAGCAGGATCCGCAAGATGGTGCTGTTGAGGTAGCGCGACATCACACCCACCGGGTGCCGAAAGGCCGTCAGGGAAAACCGGTCCGAAGCCGGTGCTGTCCCGCAGCTGTAGCCGGGGTCCGTCCCGGGAGCCAGAACGCCTGCCGGTGGGTCGTCCCAGGTCCGTGGAGAGACCATGGTGGGCGAACGATCCGCACGCGCGCGGGGTCGCCTCGCGCGCATTCTCATGCGTTACTGCATCGCCGCGCGCGGCGCGACGGTCCCGGCCGTCCTGTGCGTCGTCCTGTCGTGTGCCGCGCTCCACGGGGCGGCGGCGGCGCAGGAGGCCGACGCGGGCCTGGCGGCGACGCTTGAGGAGCCCTCGGTCCGCACCTACGTCGCCCCCGACACCCTCGAGGTGTCCTCCGAACGCCCGTCGCGCGACGAGGTCCTCGCGCTCCGCACCGGGTTCGCGACCGTCCACGAGCTCGCCCCCGACGCATCCCGGCCCGTCACCGTCTCCGAGATCATCGAGCGCGGCGCCGGCGTCCACGTCCGCCGCTACGGCGGACTCGGCGCGTACAGCGTCGCGTCGGTGCGCGGCTCGACGCCGGGGCAGGTCGACGTCTACCTGGACGGCGTCCCGCTCCGCGCCGGACAGTGGGGCGTGACCGATCTCTCCGAGCTTCCGATCGCGGGCGTCGAGCGCATCGAGGTCCTCCGGGGCATGGCGCCGGTCGAGTTCGGGACGTCGCCGATCGGGGGAGTCGTCCACCTCGTAACGCGGCCGCCGGAGCGGCCATCGGTGATCGTGAGACAGACCGCGGGCAGCTACGAGACGTGGCGGACCGGTCTTTCCGTCTCCGGGCGCGCGGGACCGGTCGCGGGCGGGCTCTCCGTCAGCCGTCTCATCAGCCGCGGCGACTTCGAGTACCTCAACCGGAACGGCACGCCGGAGAACTCCGCGGACGATGCGGTCGTCGCTCGCCGCAATAACCACCTCGAGCAGACGAACGCGCTCGTGAGAGTCGAGAGCGACGCGGTCGGGGGGTGGACGTTCGCTCTGACCGACGAGCTGTTGCTCAAGCAGCACGGCATCCCCGGGATCGAGAACGTCCCCATCCTCAACGCGCACGCCGACGCCGCGAGCAACCTGCTGCGCGTGTCCGCCGACACTCCGCCCGGAGCCGTGAGCGGCCGACTCGGTGCGTGGCTCAGCACGCGGCGCGACCGCTTCTACAACCCGACCGATGAGGTCGGGCTCAACCGCACCGACACGATCGACCGAACCATGACGTTCGGCGTGGACGGTCGCGCGACGGTGCACTGGGCCGCGGCGCGGCAGACGCTGACGGCGTTCGCGTCCATCCGAGGCGAGCGCTTCATCCCCGAGGATACCGATCCGCGCATCGGCAGAGGGTTCACACGGAAGAGGACGACGGTGACCGTCGCCTTCGAGGATCGGCTGAGGCTCCTGGACGGCCGGCTCGAGCTGGCGGGCGTCTATCGCCGCACCTCGTCGAGCGACAACTACACCGGACCGCCACCCTTCGGAGCGCCGCCGGAGCCGCTCGACGCGCTCCATCGCGTCGACATCGCGAGCCCGAGCCTCGGGCTGCGTGTGACCCCATGGGACTGGTTCACAGTGAAGGCGGGCGTCTCGGAGAGCGGCAGGCTTCCGACGCTGCTCGAGTCGTTCGGGGCGAGCGGTGCGGTCGAGGGCAACAGCGAGCTCGCCCCGGAGGCCGCCACGAGCATCGACGGGGGCGTGGTGCTGACCCCCTGGCGCGGCGCGCTCTTCATCGAGGCGGTCGCATTCCGCGTCGAGAGCGAGGAGCTCATCGTGTTCCTGCAGAACTCGCAGCGGACCGTCAAGGCGTTCAACCTCGACTCGGCGCGGACCGAGGGCATAGAGCTCTCGGCGCGTGGCGCGGTCGGTCGATGGTCCGTCGTGGGGGCGTACACTCATCTCAATGCGGTCAACACCGGCCCGTCGCCCGTCTACCACGGGAAGAGCCTGCCGCACACGCCGGAGCGCGAGCTTTTCGCGCGCGCCGCGTGGTCCGATGGAACGGCGAGCTTCTGGTACGAGCACCGCTGGATGAGCGAGACCTGGCGCGACCGCGCGAACCTGCCCGAGAATCGGGCGCCCGCGCGGCATCTCGCCAACGCGGGGTTCCGCTTCGTCCTGTCGCCCGCGCTCTCGCTCTCGGGCGAGGTGGCAAACGCCGGGAATGTCCGGACCGCGGACGTGGAGGGGTTCCCGCTTCCGGGACGGTCCGCCTACGTGACGCTCGAGTACTCATGGATGGGGGAGAGATGACGAAGTATGGATCGGCGAACGCGGAGCTGCGGTCGGCGAGACCCTTGCCGCCGGCGCAGAGTGCAGCGATGCTCTTCGCCGCTCTCGCGCTGCTCTCTGTCACGAGTGGCGATGTATCGGCACAGGCGCCACTGTCCGACCTCATCTTCACCGTTACCACCGACTACTCCGTGAGCGGACAGTGCGCCAGCGTCGGCGTGCTGCCGCCGTGGGACGTTGAGACGGGGCTGGCCTCGGTCCACAGCGATGCCATCGCCCGCGAGCACGAGGGACTCGTGTACATCGTCAACAGGCTCTACGCGGACAACATCCAGGTGCTCGATCCCTCGGACGGGTTCTCGACGGTGCGGCAGTTCTCGGTGGGACCGGGAACCAACCCGGTGGACATCGCGTTCGTCGATGCGACGCGAGCCTACGTGTCCCGCTACGAGACCCCGTGGCTTCTCGAGGTCGACGCGACGACGGGAGCCGTCACCGATTCGATCGACCTGTCGGTCTTCGCCGACGGCGACGGGCTTCCGGAGCCGGCCGCGATGGCCGTCGTCGGCGGCCGCCTCTTCGTCTCCATCCAGCGCATCGATCGCGATCTCTACTGGACTCCGGTCGCGCCATCGTGGCTCGCGGTGATCGATACCTCGACGAACGCGCTCGTCGACGTGGACCCTGGAACGCCGGGCATGCAGGGCGTCGAGCTCACGGCGACCAACCCCTACACGGACCTCCTCCTTGGTGACGACGGGACCACGCTCTACATCGGGGAGAGCGGGACGTGGAGCGCGCTCGACGGGGGCATCGAGGCCGTCGACACGGCGACCCTCACGACGCTGGGGCTCGTGATCACGGAGTCGGAGCTCGGCGGGAACGTCGAGGACTTCGCGCTCCCGCTCGACGGCCGGGCGCACGCGGTGGTCAGCAGGACGTCGCCGGCAGAGTCCTACTGCGTCGCCTTCGACTGGGACGGCGGTTCGCTGCTCGAGACCGTGTGGCGACCCGGCGGATGGAGCGTGCCGGACGTCGAGGTCCACCCGGGATCGGGGCAGCTATTCGTCGCCGACCGGACATACGCGGCGCCCGGCGTCCGCGTCTTCGACGCGGCGACCGGGGTGCAGCTCGGCGGGCTGCTCGACGTCGGCCTGCCGCCGCACGACCTCCTGGTTCTGGGCGACGTCGTGACGGGGGTCGCGGGTGACGAGCCCGGCTCGCCCGGTGAAGGGGGCCGGGCCCGGCTGACGGCCGCACCGAACCCGAGTCGTGGGACGGTGTGGCTCTCGCTCACCGGCGTCGAGCGCGACCTCTCAAGCGGGGCGTCCGTGAGGATCCACGACGTCGCCGGCCGGTTCGTGCGCGAGATCAGGACCGATGATCTGGGGGCCGCGAACTGGGACGGATGCGACGAGCGGGGCCGTGCGGTCGCAAGCGGCGTCTACTTCGCCCGGGCCGCCGTGCAGTCGGGCCGGCCGCGAGGCACGTGTGTCGGGGCGGCATCCGGACCGGCCGCGCGCATCGTTCTCCTGCGCTGAGCATCTCTCATCTGTGCTTGCGACGTCGCGCCGACGCGGCTAGAATGTCGCCTGGGTCGCCTTCGGGGACCGGGCGTCTCGGCCGGTCGGGGATGGGGGGTGCCGGGCATCTCCCGTGGAGGGAATTCCCTGGCCTTTTCGTGAGCTTCCATTCATAATGGAACATACCCGTTTCGTGCCGGCGAGGCTGCCGTCCGAGGCGGGTCTCGTTGTGAGTCCGCGCGACGGAGTGTCGCGCCGGGGAACCAGAGCGCGCGTGCCGGCCCCTCGCACACACGGTCGGCGCGCGGCAACCGGGGGTCAGCAGACATGGCGGCCAAGGGCGACGGCGCCGCGCTCGTGAAGCACAAGGCCGGGTTCGTGAGCGGCATCCTGGTCTTCCTGTTCTTCGTTCTCGTGCCGCTCGGGATCGACCCGATGATCGAGAGGATGCTCGGGCTCCTCGCGCTCTGCGCCATCTGGTGGGGGACCGAAGCCATATCGATCTACGCGACCGCGCTGCTGCCTGCCGTGCTCCTGCCACTGATGGGCATCCTGCCGCTCTCGGACGCGCTCTCGCCCTACGCGAACCGGCTCATCTTCCTCTTTCTCGGCGGGTTCCTCATCGCGCGCGCGATGATGAAGTGGGGCGTCGACCGCAGGCTCGCGCTCGCCATCCTCGGCAGGGTCGGCTCCAGTTCGAAGATGCTCGTCCTCTACTTCATGGGGCTTACCGCGTTCCTGTCCGCGTTCATCTCGAACACGGCGACCACCGCGATGATGCTCCCGATCGGTCTGGCCATCCTCACGAACTCGAAGCTCAAGGCGGAGTCGCGCTACGGGACGGTGCTCCTCCTCGGCATCGCCTACGCCTCGACCATCGGCGGCGTGGCGACGCTCGTGGGAACCCCGCCGAACGTGCTCCTCGCGGGGTTCTCGATGCAGCTTCTGGACACCGAGATCAGCTTCTTCGAGTGGCTCGAGGTCGGACTGCCGTACGCGCTTGTCATGCTCCCATTGACCTGGTGGTTCCTGTGGGTGATGCACAAGCCCAAGGTCACGACGATCGAGAGCGGCGCGACCATTGAGGAGGAGCGTAAGCAGTTGGGGCCGCTCGAGCGCGGCGGCAAGTACACGATCGCGGCGTTCGTGCTCGTGGCGACGCTCTGGCTGACGCGCCCGTTCTGGGACATCATCCCGCACCCGGTGGTGCCGCTCATCCAGGAGCGCTTCGACGATGCGCTCATCGCGATGTTCTGCGCGCTCCTGCTCTTCCTGGTCCCGACGGACGTGAAGAAGTGGGAGTTCCCGCTGGTCTGGGCCGACACGCGTTCGATCAGCTTCGGCATTCTCTATCTGTTCGGCGGCGGGCTAGCGCTCGGCAGGGGGCTCTTCGAATCCGGAGCGGCGCAGTGGATCGCCGAGTCGCTTCCGCTCTCGGCGTCGCTCCATCCGTTCATCCTCATCATGATCGTCACGGTCATCGCATCGTTCGTGAGCGAAGTGGCGTCGAACACCGCCGTGGCGAACATGATGATCCCTCTCCTGATCGCGGTCGCGACCGCCATCAACGTCTCACCGTTCCTGCTTGCGATCCCCGCGACGGTAGCGTGCTCGAACGTCTTCATGCTGCCGATCTCGACGCCTCCGAACGCCATCGTCTACGGCTCGGGCAAGCTCGGGATCTCGGACATGATGCGGACGGGGTTCTGGCTGCACCTAATCGGACTCGTGGTCATGGCGATCACGGTGTATCTCTTGAGCGGGAAGGTCTTCGGGATGTTCCCGGTCTAGGGGCGACCTGCGGTCGCCTTGGCGCAATGCCTGCGCCCTTCGGGTACGGCATTGCGCAGGGCTTGGCTCTAGTCCGTTGCCCTCGGGATTGTGATGGTCGCGGATGGAAGCACGACGGCCCTCGTCCCCGGATCGGCGGCGAGGGCTTCGTCGGCCGCGGCCTGGAGGTCGTGGACGGGGCGGAAGAAGACGCCTTCGACGATCTGGTCCGGAAGCTCGGTCATCGCCCAGACGCTGCATCGCGTCACCGCGTCGACGACTTTCGCGACCTTGTGGAGTCCGAACCGGTACGGCCCCTCGATGGCCTTCAGTGCGTCAGCCGGCGTTGGTGCGGCAGTGAGGGTGTTGACGAAGTTCTCCTCGCCGACGCCTTCCGAGCAGGCGGCAACGAGCAGAAGGACGCCGCCGTCGGCGACCGCGAGCTTCGCGTGCTCGATAGCCTTGTGCGCCTGATAGAGATTGATGTCCATCGGCGGGGCGGCGACGGCGATGACGAGACCCGCGCGGGGACCTGTGTCGACGACGAAGAGCTTCTCGGCGTGCTTGACCGCCGCGCGGAACGAGACGTCGAGCTCGCCCGCCGTGACCGCGTAGATGCGGTCCCTGCGGTCGAGCACCGCCTGGATCGAGTAGAACCGCTCGTCGACGACGAGCGCGGCCGCGTCCATCATGTCGTCGTGGACCGGGTTGCCCTCGAGCGCTGTCGGGAGCGAGTCGGGCGACATCGAGTGCGAGTGGTTCGCCACGATCGTGTCGTAGGCGCAGACGCCCGGGAGGATGGACTTCCGGCCGCCCGTCCAGCCCGCGAAGTAGTGCGGCTCGGCCGACCCGATGACGAGCACGCGCTCCGCCTCGCGAACGAGCCGACTGACGTGCACGGGCGTGCCGCGGGGCGTGGTGCCCACGTACGCCAGGCCGTCTTCGTCCCGGCAGTCGTGAACGATGAGCCGAGGCCCGAGCTTCCCGGAGAGACCTCCGAGGATCTCGCGCTTCTCCTCGTCGGTCGGGTCACGGTGTGTGCCGGTCGCGACGATGACCGTGATGTCGAGCCCCGTGAGCATCGGCTCGATCTCGCGGAGAACGGCGGCCGTGGGAGTGGTTCGCGTGCGGTCGTTGACGATGATGACGAGTCGGGACGCTCCCGCGAGGAACTGCGAGAGGTCGGGTGCGTCGAGAGGATTGGCGAGCGCGGCGGCGATGGCCGTCGACGGCGCGGGGAGCGAGACGTCGTGCGGCTCGAACACGCCGGCGAGGCGTTCGTCGGGAAGCTCGAGCGGGATCGTGGTGCCGGCGTACGGGATCTCGACGAGCATCGAGTCGCTCCTTCGATGAGGGATCATGCGGGCGCCGTGGACTACACGGCACTCTGACAGCATAGCACCGGCGCGCGGAGCGCCGAAGCGGAATGACAGATCGGGAGGTCGCAATGAAGGTCGTACTGGACGGAGCGAGTCTGACCATCGAGCAGGTACACGGGGTCGCCCGGGAGGGCGCTCCCGTGGCGCTGGCGCCCGCGGCGCGGAAGGCCGTGAAGCGGTGCAGGAAGGTCGCAACGGACCTGCGGGAGAGCGGGCAGCTCATCTACGGGGTGACGACGGGGATCGGGGAGCTGGCGCGCGTGACCGTCTCGCCCGAGCACGGCGAGGAGCTCCAGCGCAGGATCGTCAGGAGCCACGCGGCCGGCGTCGGCGAGCACTTCAAGGAGGACGAGGTGCGCGCGGCGATACTCCTGCGCGCGAACGTCCTCGCGCGAGGCTACTCGGCCGTCAGGCTCGAACTGCTCGAGACCTTGATCGAGATGCTCAACAGGGGTGTGACGCCGGCTGTCCCTGAGAAGGGGTCGGTCGGCACCAGCGGCGACCTCTGCTCACTCGCGCACATAGCGCTCGTCGTGATGGGAGAGGGGGAGGCGTATCACAAGGGCCGCCTGATGAAGGGCAAGACGGCGATGAAGCGCGCCGGTGTCAAGCCTGTGACGCTCAAGTTCAAGGAAGGACTTGCGCTCATCAACGGGTCGCAGTTCTTCACGGCCTGCGGCGCGCTCCGCGTCTACGACGCCGAGCGGCTCATGAAGACGGCCATCATCGCGAGCGCGATGTCGGCGGACGCCCTGCGCACGCCGATGACGCCGTTCGACTCTCGTATCCACGAACTCCGTCCGTTCAACGGGCAGAACGCCGTCGCCGACAACATGCGCAAGCTCCTGAAGAGCAGCGGGTTCATCAAACGCGGCTCGGGCAAGGTCCAGGACGCCTACAGCATCCGGTGCATCCCGCAGGTCTACAGCCCGTCGATCGACACCCTGAACTACACGCGGAGCCAGATCGAGATCGAGATGAACTCGGTGACGGACAACCCGCTCTTCTTCCCGGACGAGGGCGAGCAGCTCTCGTGCGGCAACTT
>CAZAQL010000013.1:0-34547 GCA_964487295.1 uncultured bacterium
GCCGACGCGACGGCATTGCGGAAGCCGGCCTGCACGAGACTGAGAACATCCATGTACCCCTCGACGAGGATCGCCTCGCGCGTCATGCGCATCGACTGCCTCGCCTGCACGAGCCCGTAGAGGAAGTGGCTCTTGCGGTAGACGCGCGTCTCCGGCGAGTTGAGGTACTTGGGCTCGGCGTCGCCGAGCGCGCGCCCTCCGAAGCCGACCGCCTTCCCGCCACCCGCGAGGAGGGGGAAGACCAGCCGGTCGCGAAACCGGTCGTACGCGCCCCCGCCCTCTCGAGGAACGGCGAGTCCGGCCTCCACGAGGACGCTCTCTCCGACGCCGGCCGCCTTCGCGTGCCTGAGCAGATTGTCCCACCCGGGCGGCGCGTAGCCGAGGGCGAACGCCTCGACGATCTCGCTTCCCAGTCCCCGGCGCTCCACGTAGTCGCGGGCGGCGGCGCCGGGCTCGCCCTTGAGCGCCTGTCTGAAGAACGCCACCGCCATCTGATTGGCGGCGAAGACCGGATCGTCCTCGACGGCCCGTCCCGCTCCGCGCTCCGGCAGCGCAATGCCCGCGCGCTGCGCGAGCTCCCGGACCGCGTCGAGGAACGTCAGCTTCTCGTACTCCATGAGGAACGAGATGACGTTCCCGCCTGCGCCGCATCCGAAGCAGTGGTAGATCTGGCGCTCGGGGTTGACGTTGAACGACGGTGTCTTCTCGTCGTGGAACGGACACCGGCCCTTGTAGTTCGCTCCCGCGCGCCTAAGCGGGATACGCTCTGCGATCACGTCGACGATGTCGTTCGACTCGCGGATCCGATCGATGAGCTCGTCCGGCAGGCGCGCCATCTACTCTCCCCGGTCCTTCTCCATCAGTTCCTTGATCTTGCGTTCCTCCCACTTACTGCCCCAGAACATGCCCGGGAAGAACGTCGTCGCCGCGTGAATGGCAAGGCCGATGCCCCACCCGAAGAGAACCCACCAGAACCAGTGGTAGCCGGGACTGGTCCAGAGATTGACGAAGATGAGGAACGCGTTCACGAACACGTACGACGTAAGGTGGCCGTAGAACTCCTTGAGCTCCTCCGCCCGCTTCTTCGCGCGTTCATACCTCTCGTTCTGATCCACCTCGCTCCTCCTTCCCGAGCCCGACGAGCGACAGCGCCGCGACCACGCTCGACACGCCGGACGCCTACTTCAACTCCACGATGGTCACGCCGGTGTCGCCCTCACCCCACTTGCCGAGCCGGAACGACTTGACCGCGGGAATGCCCCGGAGCACCTCCTGCGTCTTGTCGCGGAGCGCTCCCGTACCCTTCCCGTGCACGATTCGCACGACGGTGAACCCCTGCATGACGGCCGTGCTCAGGAAGCGGTCGATGGCGTCGCCGATTTCGTCCGTTGTCATGCCACGAAGATGGAGCTCCGTCGCAGGCTCCGTGTCGACCGAGAGCTCGTAGTCGACCTTCGATCGGCTCTCCTGCTTCCTCTCCGGCCCCGGCGCCACGAGCTCATCGGCATCGACGGTCAGCGTGGCGTTCTTCACGCGCACCCTTACCCGTCCGCGGGCATCGGGGAGGTCGAGAAGGTCGCCCTCTCGCCCCATGCTCCTGAGACGGACGCGCATCCCGACCGAGAGCTCGGTGAGAGGCTCGGCATCCGCCCGCTCGATCACCGGCTCGGTCACCTCCGCAAGCTCCTGTACGACGTCCCGTCGCGACTCCTGAACCCTGCGCCGCGCCTCCTTGATGGCCTCGCGTTCCGCCTCGCTCTCCCGGATCTCCTGGACGGTCTTCTCAACGAGGCCCTGCGCTCGGTCGAGGATCTCGCGAGCCTCCGCGAGCGCCCTCCTGCGGATCTCCTTCCGCTCGTCCTTCACACCCGCAAGCCTGTCCTCGTAGTCTCTGGTGAGAAGCTCGGCGCGTCTGCGCTCGACCTCGGCTCGATCGAGCGATTCGTCGAGCTTACGCTCCCTCCCCACCAGATCGGCCAGAAGCCCGTCCACGCGCGCGGCGTCCGCGTCGCGCAGCTCCCGTGCCCTCTCGAGGACCCCCTGCGGCAGCCCCTGCCTCTCAGCGATCGAGAGGGCGTGGCTCGCCCCCGGTATGCCACGGATGAAGCGGAACGCCGGTTCGAAAGTGTCCGGATCGAACGCCATCGAACCGTTGACCATCCCGTCGTACTCGTGCACGTGGTTCTTGACGACTCCGAGATGTGTCGTCGCGACGGTGGCAGCGCCGCGCCGCGTCAGCTCCTCGAGGATCGCGATGGCGAGGCCGGCCCCCTCGTCGGGATCGGTCCCTGCCCCGAGCTCGTCGAGGAGGACGAGGGTTCTCCGGTCGGCCTCCTCGAGGATCTCGCGGATGGTCCTCAGGTGAGACGAGAACGTCGAGAGGCTCATCTCGATCGACTGCTCGTCGCCGATGTCCGCGAACATCTCGCGGAAGGTCGAGATCTCGGTCCCCTGCCCCGCCGGAACGTGCAGACCGCACATGGCCATGGCGACGAGAAGCCCGACGGTCTTCAGGGTCACGGTCTTGCCGCCCGCGTTCGGTCCGGAGATGACGAGCGTGCTCCCCTCGAACCCGAGGTCAAGATCGAGCGGCACGATGCTTCCACCCGACTCGCGAAAGAGCGCGTCGAGGACCGGATGGCGCCCGCCACGGATGCGGAGCCTCCCGTTGTCCGTCACGGTCGGCCGCACGCAGTCGAGGTCCCTCGAGAGCATCGCCGCCGCGCGATAGCGGTCGAGCTCCGCCAGGATGTCGATCGACGCGCGGATCTCCGCGGCATGTTCGCCGACCGCGGCCGTCAACGCGCGGAGGATCCGCTCGATCTCCTTCTTCTCCGCCGATGCCAGCTCGGCCAGCTCGTTGTTGAGTGGAACCGTGCTCATCGGCTCGACGAAGAGCGTCGCGCCGGTCGAGGACTGGTCGTGAACAATGCCCGGGAGATGAGACCTGCTGGCGCGCTTCACCGGCAGAACCAGGCGACCGTTCCTGATGTGGACCGCCGCTTCCTGCACGGTGTCGTCCCGGAGCTCCTTCTGGAGGATCGACTGCATCTTCTCGTCGATGCGCGCACGGGTCCGCTCGAGCGCGCGGCGGATCTTCGCGAGCTCGCGGCTCGCCCCGTCCTTGACCTCGACCGCCACATCGTCGATCGCGCGCTCGATGGCGTCCTCGATCTCGGGCAGTGACGACAGCGGCTCGGCGGCCTCCCAGGTCGACGGTGCACGCTCCTGCTTGCGTGAGGCGAACGCGCGGACCTCACGCATCGCCGCGAGCGCGCCGCGGACCTCGAGAAGGTCGGCGCACGAGAGCATGGCTCCCTGGCGGGAGCTCCGCTCCGCGAACGCGCGGGCGTCGCGCGCGCGGTCGATCGGAAGCCGCTCGCCGTCGTCGATGAGCGAGCGGAGCTCCGTCGTGAGGGTCAGATCGTGCTCTATCGAAGGGAGATCGACGGTTGGACTGAGCGCACCTGCGCGCTCCGCGCCCGGCTCGAACGACGTTCTGTCGACGAGCATCCGGACGACCTTCTGGAACTCCAGAACCTCAAGCGTGTGGACGTTCATAGACGGCGTTGAGACTCCGGCTGGTCCTGCGCCGCAGCCGTGACCGCAGCCCAGGGGCCTCTCAAGCTCCCGAACACCACAACGGGGGCGACCGGTCGGATCCCGCCCGTCCTAGTGCCGGTGACGTCTGAAGCCGGAGCACTCGACGAGATCGAACTTCCTTTTGGCGGCCTTCTCGACGCCGTCCAGCAGGATGTTCATCCCCAGCGTGTCGCTGGCGATGTGCCCGGCGATGACCACATTGATGTGGTGCTTCTCTGCCTGTTCCCGGTTCTTCTCGGAGATGTGCATTCCGACGATCGTGCCGATGTCGGAGGTGTTCGCGAGCTTCTCGAAGGCCTCGTGCGAACCGCCTGTCCCGCCGGTCATGTCGACGAGCACCTTGCCCGTCCGACGCTCCTCGCTTCCGACGAAGACCTTGAGCCCCGCGCCCAGCTTCTCGGCCTCGGCGTACTCGGGGATGTCGCGAAGGAGGCCGAGCACGTCACCGACGGTCTCGGGCTTCTTCTTGTCGAACAGCGTCTGGAGGTACGCGGCCACGCAGTTATCGGCCGGCGTGTGGGTGCAGATCATCGGGATGTCGAGGATGCGGGCGGCGTCCACGGCACGCATGTGATTCGTCGGCATGAGCGCGCGTTCCACCTGCTTGATGCGCGGCCCCATGATGCCCTCGGCGATGTTGATCGGTACGCCGTGAGCGTTCAGGATGTCGGCCTGCATCGCCATGACGCCGCTCAGGTTCGCCTGTGCTCCCCCCTCGGGGTGATGAGCCCACACCAGGTCGATCTTCGTACCCCTCTCGCGGAGACGGTCCGCGAGCAGGATCTCGCCGATCTCCATGTCGATGCCCATCATGACGCTCGTCACGTTCTCGTCGTCTTCTCCGTGGAGGATCCGGGAGTCGGAGTACGGATTGGTCAGGCGCTCCTTGTCGAACACCTTCCGGTCGTTGCCCGTGAGTCCGCTGTACTTCTTCTTGAGACGCGCCAGCTCTGCGCGCACCGCGGCCGCGCCGCGCGGGTCGTGGTCGATCCCGACCTTCACGACCGCTTCGTAGAGCTTCCTGAGCTTCATCGATGCCTTTCCACACGGGGACTTCAGGCCCCGTGACGCTAGCTCTCGCCTCCGGCGAGCCGCTCCTGCACGACGGTCTTCACGACCTTCCCATCCGCCCGGCCCTTTACCCGCGGCATGACGGTCTTCATGACGAGGCCGATGTCCCGGACGCTCGTCGCGCCGGTCTCCGCCACGGCCTCATCAACGAGCGAGGAGACCTCCTCCTCGCTGAGCTGCTCGGGGAGATACTCGGACACGACCACGAGCGCGGCCTTCTCCTTCGCCACGAGGTCGTCCCGCCCGGCGCCGCCGAACTGCTCGATCGCCTCGCGGTGCTTCTTGGCGAGACGCGCGAGGACCTCGAGGGCGTCGTCGTCCTCGAGTTCCCGACCGAGTTCGATGGCCCGGTTCTGCATCTCGGAGCGCACGAATCTGATGACGCCCAACCGCTCGCTCTCGCGAGCCTTGGTCGCGTGAATCATGTCGCTCTTGAGTCGGTCCAGGATGCTCATAGCGCCTCCCGGAATCAACACAGGCTATCGCTTCTTCTGCTGCTTGATCTTGAGCTTCCTCAGCTTGCGCTTGGCAGCACTACGCTTGCGCTTCCGTCGCTCGCTGGGCTTCTCAAAGTGAGAGTGCTTGCGAAGATCGGAGAGGATCCCCGCCTTCTCGCAGCGCTTCTTGAAACGGCGCAGTGCCCGCTCAAAGGACTCTCCGTCCTTGACTCGGACTCCTGGCATTCGGTGTTCACCCCCCTCCGCGGGTTGGTGGGAACAGATGGTCGGAGAGACAGATATCCCCTCTCCGGGAGAGGTCGTCGCGTCGCTCGGACCCCACCGTCTGGTTCGGCGTACAAACGCTTGAGTATAGAGATTGCTGAAGCGAGTGTCAACCGGTTTGTCGCATCTTCTCACACCCTCGCTCCACGCGTGCGACCGCGCCTCCTGCCCCTCTCCCCGGATCGTCACATGGCGCTCTCGCACCTCGTATCGGCCACGCTGATGGCCATTTCCGTTGACTTTCGCGCCGGATTGCGAGAGCATCCAAAGAGATGCAGGATTCCTGAATGGCCATTCGGAGGGGACACATGGACCGTTCCTGCGGACGGGAGGCGCTCGAGAAGCTCCGCGAGCGGTATCCCGACAAGTTCGCGGACCTCGAGACGGCGTTCGGCCACATCCACCGCGGCGACACGATCTTCATCAGCACGGCGTGCGGAGAGCCCCAGTTCCTCGTCAACGCGCTCATCCAGTACGTGGAGTCGCACCCCAAGGCCTTCAGCGATGCCGAGGTGCTGCACGTCTGGACGCTCGGCGTCGCGCCGTATGCCGACGCGAAGTTCGAGTACAACTTCCGCTACAACTCGTTCTTCGTCAGCGAGTCCACGCGCAGCGCGGTCAACGCCGGCATCGCCGACTACACGCCCGTCTTCCTCTCCCAGGTCCCGGCGCTCTTCCGCAAGCGCCGGGTGCCCATCGACGTCGCGCTCATCCAGACGTCGATGCCTGACGAGCACGGCTTCATGAGCATGGGCGTCGCCGTCGACATCTCGAAGTCGGCGGCGGAGATGGCGACGACCGTCATCGCCCAGGCGAATGCCTACATGCCCCGCATCCACGGCGACGCGTTCGTGCACATCGACGACGTGGACTTCGTGGTCCACCACGACGAACCGCTTCTGACGTATGAAGCCACCGTCCCCGGCGAGATCGCGGAGCGGATCGGGAAGTACGTCTCACGGATCGTCCAGAACGGCGACACCATCCAGGTCGGGTACGGGAGCCTCCCGGACGCGATCCTCGAGAACCTCTTCGACAAGAAGCACCTCGGCGTCCACACGGAGCTCATCAGCGACGGCATCGTCGCGCTCATGCGAGCGGGCGTGATCGACAATACCCGGAAGACCATCGACCGGGGCAAGACCGTGGCGACCTTCTGCATGGGCTGTCAGGAGACGTACGACTACCTCCACGACAACCCGGCCGTAGCCTTCCGCGAGATCGACTACACGAACAATCCGCTCACGATCGCCCGGATCGAGAACATGACCGCGATCAACTCCGCGCTCCAGATCGACCTGACGGGGCAGGCCACGGCGGTCTCGTTGGGCCAGACGTTCTACAGCGGCATCGGCGGACAGGCCGACTTCATGCGCGGCGCCGTGCTGGCCCAGGGAGGGCGCACCATCCTCGCGCTGCCGTCCACGGCGAGAGACGACGAGATCTCGAGGATCGTCCCGGTGCTCGACGAGGGCGCCGGGGTCTCGCTCATCCGCGGGGACGTGCACTACGTCATCACCGAGTACGGCATCGCCTATCTGCACGGGAAGAACATCCGGGAGCGCGCCATGGAACTCGCCGCGATCGCGCATCCCAGGCACCGGTCGTGGCTCATCAGCGAGGCGAAGAAGCGTTCGATGGTCTACAAGGACCAGGCGTTCATCGCCGGAAAGCGCGGCGAGTACCCCGAGGAACTCGAGGTCTACCGTACGACGAGATCCGGCCTGGACATCCTCATTCGCCCGGTCAAGATCAGCGACGAGCCCCTGCTCAAGGACTTCTTCTACTCGCTCTCCGACGAGAGCGTCAGGCGTCGCTTCATGTCCAGCAGAACGGACATGCCGCACGAGCGGCTCCAGGAGTTCGTCGTCATCGACTTCACCAGGGAGATGGTCATCCTCGCGGTGAAACAGCTCGAGGAGGGCGTCGAGGAGATCGTCGGCGTCGGGCAGTACGGCATCCACGAGCAGAGCCACACGGCCGAGGTCGCGCTGGTGGTCCGCGACGACCACCAGGACCAGGGCGTCGGGACCGAGCTTCTCAAGTACTTGACCCAGCTCGCGCGCAACCAGGGACTGCTCGGGTTCACGGCGGAGGTCCTCTACGAGAACGCGCCCATGCTGCACCTCTTCGAACGCATGGGATACGACATCCACAGGACGGCAGAGGCGGGGGTCGTCGAGCTCCACATCGGATTCAGAGGTCGAGATGACGCACGCAGCGCCTGACATCGAACGTCTCTTCAAACCGCGCTCCGTCGCGGTCATCGGGGCGTCCGCCAAAGAGTCGAAGATCGGCTACAAGATCCTCTCGAACATCGTGGGCGGCGGCTTCGAGGGACGCATCTACCCGGTGAACCCGAAGGGCGGCGAGATCCTGGGGATTCCCGTCGCCGAGTCGATGGACGACGTCGAGATGGACGTCGACCTCATCGTCACGTGCGTCCCGGCGAAGCACACGCTGGCTGCGGTCGACGCGGCGGGGAAGCGACGCGCCGCGTTCAACCTGGTGATCACCTCCGGGTTCTCGGAGGTCGGCAACATCGAGCTCGAGCGCCAGGTCATGGACAGCGCCCGGGCGAGCAACATGCGGATCATCGGGCCCAACATCTTCGGGATGTACTCGGCCGCTGCGGACATCGACGCGACCTTCGGACCCGGCGGCATCAGGAAGGGCGGGGTCGCCATCATCACGCAGAGTGGTGCCTTGGGCCTCGCGATGATCGGAAAGACCGCCGTCGAGAACGTCGGCATCTCGGCTATCGTGTCGGTCGGCAACAAGGCCGACATCGACGAAGCCGAGCTCATCTCCTACCTCGTCGAGGACGACATCACCGACGTCATCCTCATGTACATCGAGGGTGTGAAGAACGGCGACCGCCTCGTCGAGGTCCTGAAGACCGCCACGCGCAAGAAGCCGATCGTCGTCATCAAGTCGGGACGCTCCAAGCGCGGCGCCGTCGCGGCTGCGTCACACACGGGCTCGCTCGCCGGCTCGGACGAGATCTTCGACGCGGTTATGCGGCAGTGCGGTGTGCTTCGAACGGAGAGCATCCGCGAGGCCTTCAACCTCTGCAAGTTCCTTCCCGGCACCGGGATCCCCAAGGGCGAGAACACGGTCATCGTCACCAACGGCGGCGGCATCGGCGTGCTGGCCACCGACGCGTGCGAGAAGTACGACGTCAGGATGTACGACGACGTCACGGCCCTGAAGGAGATCTTCGATCCCGCCACACCGGCGTTCGGCTCCACGAAGAACCCGATCGACATCACGGGCGGCGCCACGTCGGCCGACTACACGCTCGCGATGGACGCGGCTCTCGAGAGCGAGTCGATCGCCTCGGCGCTCGCACTCTACTGCGAGACCGCGGTCTTCGACGCCGACAACCTGGGCGACATGATCCGGAAGAACACCAAGCGCTACCGGGCGGCGGGCAAGCCGATCGCGTTCTCGGTCTTCGGCGGCGAAGAGACCGAACGGATCCAGAACGAGCTCTCGCGCGAGGGCATGCCGGTCTTCGGCGACGTCTACGAGACGGTCGCCTGCCTGGGAGGCGTTTATCGCTACCGTCGCTACCTCGAGCAGTGGACCGACGAGGTGCACGAGGAGAAGATCGACTTCGACGCGATCCGCCAGGTGATCGCGGAGGCCAGGGACGACCGACGGGGCTTCCTCCTCGCCGACGAGGGGCGTCGTGTCATGGAGGCCGCCGGCGTGCCGCTCCCCGCGACGAAGACGGCGAAGAGCGTCGCCGAGGCGGTGGAGCTGGCTGAGGAGATCGGCTACCCCGTCGTGATGAAGGTCGTCTCGCGCGACATCCTCCACAAGAGCGACTCGGGCGGCGTCGCGCTCGACCTTGAGAACCGCGAGGAGGTCGTCGACGCGTACGAGGCCATCATGCGGAACTGCCGGACGAACGTCCCCGGCGCCCGCATCCAGGGCATCCAGGTCATGGAGATGGCGCCGCCGGGCGTCGAGCTCATCGTGGGCGCGCGGCGCGACGCCGGGTTCGGTCCCATCATTATGTTCGGCATGGGCGGCATCTACGTGGAGGTCCTCAAGGACATCTCGTTCCGCGCCGTGCCCCTGAACCGGGCCGAGGCGCTCGAGATGATGAAGGAGATCAGAGCCTACCCTCTCCTGCTCGGTGTCCGCGGTGAGGGACGGAAGGACATCGAGAGCGTGCTCGACGCCGTCATCCGGATCGGGACGGTCATCCGTCACGTCGAGGACATCTCGGACATCGAGGTCAACCCGCTCGTTGCATACGAACAGGGGCGGGGAACGAAGGCCGTCGACGTGAGAATACTCCTCAGGGACATCGCTGGAGGTGACACTGATGCGTAGGCTGGTCATAGCATCGACCCGCGAGAACGCGGGGAAGACGAGCCTCATCGTAGGCCTGGGCCGGGCGTCGGGGAAGCCGTTCGGCTATCTCAAGCCCTTCGGGGACCGGCTTCTGTACCGGAAGAAGCGCCTCTGGGACTACGACTCCGCGCTCGTGGCCGAGGTCTTCGGGCTCACGATGGACCCGAGGGAGATGAGCATCGGCTTCGACCACTCGAAGCTCAGGTTCATGTACGACGAGGAGACGACGAAGCAGAAGCTCCGCGAGCTCGTCGCCAATGCGGAGGCCGGGAAGGACGCCGTCCTCATCGAGAGCGGCGGGGACCTCACGCACGGCGTGGCGGTCAACCTCGACGCGGTCTCGCTCGCGCGCGCGATGGACGCCTCGCTTCTCATCCTGATGTCGGGCGCAGACCAGACGGTCCTTGACGACATCGCGTTCGTGCAGCGGCACGTGAACCTCGAAGGCGTGGAGCTCATGGGCGTGGTCGTCAACAAGCTCCCCGACGTCGAGGACTTCCGGAACACGTACGAGACCGAGCTCAGAGACCAGGGGGTCAACATCCTCGGACTCGTCCCGAACGACCCGGAGCTCAACTACCCTTCCGTCGGGTTCCTTTCGGAGACGCTCTTCGCGAAGGTCGTCACCGGAGCGGACGCCATGGGGAGCGTCGTCGAGAATGTGTTCGTCGGCGCCATGTCCGCCGACGCCGCCAGGCGCCAGCCGCTCTTCAAGAAGGCGCGCAAGCTCGTCATCACGAGCGGCGATCGCGACGACATGATCCTGCTGGCGCTCGAGGGCGACACGGTCGGACTCATCCTCACCAACGGTATAGCCCCGCACTCGAGCATCATCTCGCAGGCGACCGAGCGGGGCATCCCGATGCTGCTGACGGCCGACGACACGTTCAAGGTCGCGAAGGCGGTCGACGAGGCCAACTACCTGCTGCGAAGCGACGAGGAGTCCAAGCTTGAACGGCTGACCGCTCTCGTCAGGAAGCACGTGGACGTCGCGACGATCATGGGTTCCTGATCAGGGCAGGAGGCCGCCGAGCTCGTAGCCGATCATCGCCGCGATGGCGGCAGCCGCCCAGTCGGCCTTGAGCACGCGCCGGCCGACCGAGACGCTCACCGCGCCCGCCTCCGCCAGGAGAGCGACCTCGCTCTCCGAGAGCCCGCCCTCGGGGCCGACGACAAGGAGGATGCGCGGGGCCGCGGGTAGGCTGTCCGCCGCGCCGCCTGAAGTTGCCGATCCTGACGGCGTCACTCCGGACAGGGCCTCAGCGAGCGTCCTCCCCGTCTCATCCTCCCAGGCGACGAGCACGAGATCGAACTCATCGCTCTTCCTCACTAGCCCGGCCACCTCCAGGGGCTCGACGAGCTCGGGCAGGAACACGCCCCGCGACTGCTTGACGGCCGCCGCCGCGACGCTCCGCCAGCGTTCGAGCCTCGACTCGAGCGCGTCGGGCGGCACGCGCCCGATCGCCCGTTCCGTCACAAGCGGCACGATGCCCGCGGCGCCCAGCTCGGAGAGCCTTCGGACGACCTCGTCGAACGCGCGGCCCTTGAGGAGCGCCTGCGCAACGGTGAGCGAGACAGCGCCCGCGCTGTCGTGCCTCCGGCGGTCGGTCACCGTGCACTCGAGCGCGCCGCCCCCGACGGCGTCGACCCGGGCGAGCGCCTCCGTGCCGTCGCCGTCGATCAAACGGACGGTGTCGCCCGCGCGCACGCGTGCCACATCGGCGCCGTGGTGCCCCTCGCGCCCCTCAACGCGACACGTCCCGCCGGTGAGACCCCCCGGCGGGACGATGAAGGTGGAGAGGCGCCAGAGTCCGGCATCACTGAGTCCGGCCATGCGTCGCTCCCGCTGCTAGTCGCAGCCGTGTTCGTGGTTCGAGCACGAGTTCTCCGGCGTGAGCTCGAGGAGTGTTCCCTCTTCAGCAGCCGACGCGTTGTCGGCGACCGTCCCCTCGACCGCGCGGAAGACGCGAATGCCCGCGCCGTTGAACGCCATCAGGGCCCGGGCGCCGATCCCGCCGACGACGACCGCGTCGATCGTCTCACCGGAGATCGTGGCGAGCGGATTGCAGGCGCCATGCTCGTGCTCGCTCTTGGCGTTGCCGATGGCGCGCGTCTCGCCGGTCGCGGTGTCGTGGATAACGAACACGGGCGCCGAGCCGAAGTGTCCGTAGACCTGCGCGTCGGTGCCGGTTCCCCCATCGGTCGGTATGCAGAGCCTCATGTGGTCCCTCTCAGGTCTCCCCGCCGCGGAAGCGGGATCTCTGTCTCGTTCGCCGCGGTCCCATCCGGTGCGGTCGCCGGCCGGCGCCCCCCTGACGGTGCGGGCTCGTTGTCCGGGCTACTTCACGTGACCCGGCCTTCCGGGCCCGGGTATGCTCCTGTCGCTGATCTCGCCGAGCTCCTTGAGCAGCCGCTTCTCCTCGGAGGACGGCCGCTTCGGCACCCACACCTTGACGAGCACGAGCTCGTCCCCGGTGCCTCGGCCCCTCAGGTGCGGGATCCCCTTGCCGCGCATTTTGAGCACCTGCCCTGACTGCGTGCCGGCGGGGATCTTGAGCTTCGCCTTGCCGCCCAGGGTCGGGACCGTCACCTGCCCCCCAAGCGCCGCCGTCGAGATCGAGACCGGCATCTCGACGATGATGTCGTCCCCGTGCCGCTCGAAGGCCTGGTGCTGGACCTCCTCCATCATCACGATCAGGTCGCCCGGAGGACCGCCGCGCGGCCCGGCGTTGCCGGCGCCCTGCATGGGAAGGTAGTTGCCCGTCGACACGCCGGCGGGCACGTCGATCTCGACCGTCTCCTTCGCCCGGACGAGCCCCTTCCCCACACATTTCGCGCACGGCTCGTCGATGACCTCGCCCGTGCCGCCGCAGGCCGAGCAGGGCGAGACGTTCATGAACGTGCCGAAGAGCCCCATCGACTTCTGCGAGCGCACCTGCCCCGAGCCGCCGCACGTGGTGCACGTCTTCGGGCTCGTGCCCGGCTTCGCGCCGGACCCGCCGCACTCGTCACATCGGGTGAGCTTGGCGACCTTGATCTTCTTCTTGACGCCCTTCGCGATCTCCTCGAGCGTGAGCTTGAGCCGAACGCGGACGTTCGACCCGCGCCGGACCGTCGGTCCCCGCTGCCTGCCGCCGCCGAACCCGAAGAGCCCCTCGAGGCCGGAGTCGCCGAACGTGCGCATGAACGCGTTGAGCGCATCGTTGAGGTCCATGCCCTGGAACCCGGCGCCGCCGAAGCCCTGCGGGCCGGCCCCGCCGGCCTGCGAGAACGCGGCCGAGCCGAACTGGTCGTACTGGGCGCGCTTGTCCGGGTCCGAGAGCACCTCGTGCGCCTCGGTGGCCTCCTTGAACTTCTCCTCGGCCTCAGCATCACCCGGGTTCTTGTCCGGGTGATACTTGAACGCGAGCGCACGATACGCCTTCTTGATGTCGTCCGCGCTCGCGTCCCGGCCCACGCCGAGTATGTCGTAGTAGTCCTTCGAAGACGGCATGCGCCTCCCCGTCCGTTCGTCAATCGATCCTGAAGACCGTCTCCCCGCCGACCTCGACTTCGTCTACTCCGGATCGCGCCGTCGTCAGGCCGGGCTCTTTCTCATGTACACGACACCCGCGATGATGAACAGCACTCCCGCACCGATGAATGCCATCGACGTGTCCTGGGAGATACCGACGGCTATGAGCGCAATCCCCACGACCAGAAGGCCCGCGGGTCGGGCCGGCCTCTTCATGCCTGCCATGGTACCCCCTGTCACGGCTGAGGGCACAGCGCGCGTTGGCCCGCTGTGCCCGTCAGGCACTGTGAGTGCTTCGCATCTCGCCGATCCTAGTCGTCGTCCACGACCTCGTAGTCGGCGTCGACGACATCGTCGTCATCCGAGCTGCCGTCGCCGCCCGGGGCCGCTCCCGGCCCGCCCGCCTGCGCACCGGCGCCCGGACCGCCGGTCTGGGCGCCCGCAGCCTGCTGCTGCGCGGTGGCGTCGGCGTACATCTTCTCAGCAAGCTTGTGCGACGCGCTCGTGAGCGCCTCCATGTCGCGCTCGATGGCCGCGGCGTCGCCCTCCTTGAGCGTCTCCTTGAGCTTCGAGACGGCCTCCTCGATCGACGAGCGCTCGCCCGCGTCGAGCTTGTCGCCGTGCTCCTTCAAGGACTTCTCGGTCGTGTAGACGAGCGAGTCTGCCTGGTTGCGGAGCTCGATCTCCTTGCGTTTCGCCTCGTCCTCGCCGGCGTGCGTTTCGGCGTCCTTGACCATCCGGTCGATCTCGGACTCGTCGAGCCCGCTCGACACCTCGATGCGGATCTTCTGCTCCTTGCCGGTCCCAAGGTCCTTCGCCGACACGTGGACGATACCGTTCGCGTCGATGTCGAACGTCACCTCGATCTGAGGCAGGCCCCTCGGCGCCGGCGGAATGTCCGTGAGGTCGAACCGCCCCAGCGTCCGGTTCTGCGAGGCCATCGGGCGCTCGCCCTGCAGCACGTGGATCGAGACCGCGGGCTGGTTGTCCTCGGCCGTCGAGAAGATCTGGCTCTTCTTCGTCGGGATCGTCGTGTTCCTCGGGATGAGCGTCGTCATGACTCCGCCCAGCGTCTCGATGCCGAGCGAGAGCGGTGTCACGTCGAGCAGGAGGACGTCCTTGACGTCCGACTCGCCCGCGAGGATGGCGCCCTGGATGGCGGCGCCGACCGCGACGACCTCGTCCGGATTGACGCCCTTGTGGGGCTCCTTCCCGAAGAGCGTCTTCACGATCTCGTTGACCTTCGGGATGCGCGTCGACCCGCCGACGAGCACGACCTCGTCGATGTCGGCGGGCTTGAGCTTCGCGTCCGCGAGCGCCTTCTTGCACGGCTCGATCGTCCGCTCGAGGAGGTCCTCGACGAGCGACTCGAACTTCGCGCGCGTGAGACTCAGGTTGAGGTGCTTCGGCCCGGACGAGTCCGCCGTGATGAACGGCAGATTGATGTCGGTCTGGAGCGTCGTCGAGAGCTCGCTCTTGGCCTTCTCGGCCGCCTCCTTGAGCCGCTGGAGCGCCATCGCGTCCTGCTTGAGATCGATGCCGTTCTCCCTCTTGAACTCCTCGGCGATCCAGT
This sequence comes from uncultured bacterium, assembly GCA_964487295.1. Lineage (GTDB taxonomy): Bacteria > Joyebacterota > Joyebacteria > Joyebacterales > Joyebacteraceae > JAPEKQ01. The sequence continues at coordinate 14,852 of CAZAQL010000013.1, forward strand.
CGATGACACGCTGGTCGAGATTGTCGCCGCCCAGGTGCGTGTCGCCGTTCGTCGCGAGCACCTTGACGAGCCCCTCGTCGATCTCGAGTATCGAGATGTCGAACGTGCCGCCGCCGAAGTCGTAGACGGCGATCTGCTCCTGCCCCTTCTTGTCGATGCCGTATGCCAGCGACGCCGCCGTCGGCTCGTTGATGATGCGCAGGACCTCGAGCCCCGCGATCTTGCCGGCGTCCTTCGTCGCCTGGCGCTGCGCGTCGTTGAAGTAGGCCGGAACCGTGACGACGGCCTTCTCGACCTTCTCGCCCAGGTGCTGCTCGGCCGTGTTCTTCATGGACTGGAGGATCATCGCGGAGATCTCGGGCGGCGCGTAGAGCTTGCCCTGCGCCTCGACCTGCACTGCTCCACCCTCGCCCTTGACGACCTTATACGGGACGAGCTTGATTTCCTCGGAGACCTCGCCGTACCGGCGCCCCATAAACCGCTTGATCGAGAAGATCGTGTTCTCGGGATTGGTGATGGCCTGTCGCTTCGCGACCTGCCCGACGAGCCGCTCGCCCGTCTTCGTGAACGCGACGACGGACGGCGTCGTGCGCCCGCCCTCGGGGTTCGCGATGACGGTCGGCTCGCCGCCCTCCATGACGGCGACGACCGAGTTGGTCGTGCCGAGATCGATTCCAATGACCTTGCTCATACGCTCGCTTCCTTCCTCCCCGCCGTGCGCGGCTCACGTGCCGCGCGGGGAATCGTTCCAGCGGCGAGACGGCGTTCGTCAGGCCCGTCAGCTCGCCACGACGACGCGCGACGGCCTGAGCAGTCTCTCGCCCAGCGTGTATCCCTTCTGCATGACCTCAACGATGTCGTTCGACTCGTGTTCTTCCGACGGCACACTCCCGACCGCCTCGTGGACGTTCGGATCGAACCCGCCGTCGGTCTCGACGAGGCGGACCCCCGCCTTCTCCAGGACGTCCATGAGGTGCCTGAAGATAAGCTCCACGCCCTCGCGGAACGGGATCTCCGACTCGTCGGGCCCGACGGGATCTCCCGCCAGCGCCCGCTCGAAGTTGTCGACGACCTCGAGGAGCGGCAGCAGGATCCCCTCCCGCGCCTCGATGTCCCACCGGGCCTTCTCGCGCTCGACGCGCTTGCGGTAGTTGTCCAGGTCCGCGAGCGCCCGGAGCCACTTGCGGTTGGCCTCCTCGACCTCCTCACGGAGCGCGTCGAGCTCGGCCATGAGCTCGTCGCCCGTGGCGGCGTCACCGTTCGCTCGCTCCTGCTGGGCGCCCGCCGCGTCTTCTGGTTTCTTCCTGCGTTCGCTCATCACTGACCAGGTGCTCCTCTTCAGTTACACGGTGTGTGCGCTCGCCGCTACCGCTCGCGCGCTGCGAAGAAGCCGTCGAGGAGCCCGGACAGATGCCCGACGAGCCCCACGATCCGGCGATACCGCATGCGGGTCGGACCGATCACGCCGATCCGTCCCGCGGTCTCGCCCACGCGGTAGCTGCCCACGATCAGCGAAACGTTGCTCATCCTCTTCCTTCGATTCTCCGCTCCGATGATCACACAGACCCTGCTCGGGTCCGCGGGACCGCGGACGAGATCGGCGAGAGCCTCCTCGCTGTCGAGGATCTCGCCGAGGATCGAGGCGTCCTCGGAGAACTCCGGGTGCCTGAGCATATAGCGGGCGCCCTCGTAGTGGACGCGCTCCGAGTCGTGGAGGTGGAAGAGATCGGGCCACCGCTCCATGAGCGGCCGGAAGACGCTCACGAACGGGACGTCCTCCCCCGCGACCTTCGCGGCCAGGAGTCTCTCCGCGTCGCCGACGGCCAACCCGGCGATCCAGTCGTTGAGAAGCTCCGTCGCCGCCCGCGCGGACTGGCGGTCGACGCCCGGCTCGCTCTCGAAGACGACGCTCCGCGTCTGCCCGGACCGCATGCTGACGGCCGCGAGGCACCTTGATGCGTCGAGCGGCACGACCTCCATCCGCTCGATGACACTGCTCTCGACCGCGGGCTCGAGCCCGACGGCGAGCTGATGCGCGACGTCGCTCACCATCCGGGAGACCTCGGACAGCACCGTGGCCACGTCGTGGCCCCGGAGCACGGAGAGCTCCGCGTCGAGACGCACGCGGTCGCGCTCCGGGAGTCGCGCCGGGCCCATGAGCCGGTCGACGTAGTAGCGGTACCCTCCGTCCGCGGGAACGCGCCCGGCCGACGTGTGCGGCTGGCGGATGAGTCCACGCTCCTCGAGCGAGCGCATCACGTTGCGAACGGTCGCCGAGGAAACGTCGAGCCCGGAGCGCCTCACGACGGCCTGCGAGCTCACGGGCTTCGCCGTGCGCACGTAGTCGCGGATGATGGCGGCGAGGATCCTCTCCTCCCGCTCCGTGAGTCGCTCGTTCGCCACAGGGCCTCCCGTCACGCTTAGCAGTCCCACCGTGAGAGTGCTAACACGTGCCAACATAGCCCCGCGCTCAGGGGGTGTCAAGCGGAAAGGGCCGCGTCCCCGGGGGTCTCCGAAGACACGGGCGTTCGGGAGGAGCTAGCGGATGAGACTGAAGAGCCTCTCGACGCGCAGACGGTTGCTGGCGGCGTCCCAGGACCAGTAGATGATGATGGCCTTGCCCTGCATGCGGGTCATGTCGAGGAAGCCCCAGTACCGGCTGTCGGCGCTCCGGTTGCGGTTGTCCCCGAGCATGAGCAGCTGCCCCTCGGGAACGGTGACCGGGCCGAAGTTGGCGATGCGTCTGAGCTCCTGCGGGTTCCCGACGGGCTCGAGCTTGACGTACTCCTCCTCGACGCGCTCGCCGTTGATGTACAGAACGTTGTCCCGGAGCTCGACCTCGTCGCCCGGCGTGCCGATGCATCGCTTCACGTAGTTCTCGCGCGGAGCTCTGGGGTCGGGGTTGGGGTACTCGAAGACGATGACGTCGCCCCGCTCGGGCTCGCGGACGCCGCGGAGCCTGACGTCGGTGAAGGGAACCTTGATGCCGTAGAGGAACTTGTTCACGACGAGGAAGTCACCCTTGAGGAGCGTGTCCTCCATGGACTCGGACGGGATCCGGAACGTCTGCACGACGAACGCCCTGAGGATGAGAGCGAGCAGAACCGCGGTGACGACCGTCTCCACGAAGTCACGATACACCTGCTTGCGTGTGGCCGGCTTCCGCTGGCTCTTCGCCTTCCTCGCCATCGATCGTTCCCTCCCCTGGGTGTGCTACTTCGATGTGTTCGCGGCGTCGGCGGGGTCCGCCGTGCGCTAGAACCGGACCTCGAACCCGATCCTGAACCCGCCCCCGGCTGTCGGGGACGCGACGATCGCGTCAAGCCCGCCGGGCACGTCCTCCTCGAATCCCGACAGGTGCGCGTCGACGTAGGCGTCCGCGATGCTGTAGAGCGCCATGATCGCCGTCCACCAGATGAGCGACTGCCTGCGGTCGTAGTGCTCCGAGTACTCGTCGAAGAACTTGATATCGCCGGTCTCGCGGTAGTGCCTCAGAGCGTTACGCGTCCAGCGGTCCTCGAGAAGGAGCCGAGCGAGCAGAAGAGCCTCGACGCCCCCGATGATCGCCGCCTTGCGCTCCGTGCCGTTCAGAAGCTGTCCGAGACCCGGATAGGCCGCGGAGGCGACGAGCACCCTGCTCCCGTCCGGGCGCCCTCGCCCGCTGTCCGCGCCCTCACCGGGCCGGTCGGGCTCGGCGCCGTCAGCGCGACCATCCTCAGGCGCGACGTCCCCGGCGATCTCCTCCGCGTCGGGGGCGTCCTCCTGCCGTTCGACGACCTGCGCTCCCACCGCCCCGCACAGGGCGAGGAGAACGACCAACGCGACCACGCACCCGGCTCTCATCAGACCGCAAGCTCCTTCACATCACGCGACGCCATCGGCTCGACGATGAGCTCCACCGGCTCCCGGGAGAGGCTCCAGCAACGGACCCTGACGCTCTCCTGTCCCTCCGTGTCGGCGTACCGGGAGACAATGCGCGCCGCCTTGTCGAGGTTCGCGGCCGTCGGCTCTCCGCGGAAGACCCCGACGGGCCCCTTGTGGTCCACCGCCTTCACGTAGAGGACGTCCTCCGACTCAAGCTCGAAGAGCCGTTCGTTCTCAGCGTGGTTCCGCCCCACGATGAGCTTGCCGTCCTCGGAGAGCCTGAACTGCCGGCCCATCGAGATGAGCCGCACGTCGACGTCCGAGAGCCCTCCGTGGTCCTTGACGTCCCGGAGGGCGCGCACGTAGTTCTCGTCGGTGAGCAGACAGCCGCCGGCCGGTGACGTGTAGCGCTCGATGCCGAGGCGCTCGGCGAGCTCCATCTGCGGCTTGCGGGTCCGTCCGTGCAGGCCGAGAAGCCGCTCGCGGTCGACCCAGCCCTCGGATTCGGGAATCGTCGGAGCGAGGAGCTTCGCGGACAACGGTCGGAGCAGCCTTCCGCTCAGGCCGGAGTCCCTCTCGACCGCCCCCAGGCCGAACCGCATCTGGGACTTCGGCCGCTGCCCGACGACCTCGCCTGTGATGACGAAGGAGGCGCCGAGCTCGTCCAGGATCTCGCCCGCACGGCGCACCATGAGCGCGTGGCAGTCGATGCATGGATTCATGTGCTTGCCGTAGCCGTGACGAGGCCGCTCGATCGTCCGGAACAGGTCCTCGGTGATGTCGATCACAACGAGCTCGATCCCGAGCTCTTCGGCCCCCACCTTCGCGCCCTCCGCCCCGAAGAACGGCGTGACGAAGCTGACGCCGATGACCTCGATGCCCTGGTCCATGATGAGCCGGGCCGCGAGCAGGCTGTCCAGGCCGCCAGAGAGGAGCGCGAGCGCCTTCACCTGTTGGAGCCTCCCGAACGTGGAATGGTTGTGGCGGGAATGTGTGGGAATCGAACCCACCCCGGACGGGATCAGCCGCCCAGCATAAGGGTTTGAAGCCCTCGGGGCCCACCAGGACCCATCCATCCCCGCATGCCGGTTGGTCGACACGGCGGCGGCCCTCGGCTCGGGACCGGCACCGTGACTCGTGAGGAGTATAACCGAGATGCGGGGCGCTGGCTACCGGAGGGTGAGCGGGACCGCCGAGGTCGCCTCGACGCTGCCGATCCTCCACCAGCGTGCGCCGCGCTCGCTCATCTCCCGCTCGAACACGGGAAGCGCCTCCTCCGGGAGCGCTGAGAGCAGCCCTCCCGAGGTCTGAGGATCGAACGCAAGCTCCGCCGCCACGGCGTCCTCCGTGACCACGGACACCCGGGGCGCGTAGAAGTGCCGGTTCGTGCCGAGGCCCCCGGGCGCGATCCCGTCGGCGCAGAGCTCGCGCGCCCCGTCGAGGAGCGGCAGCGCGGAGGCGTCGATGACGATGCTCACGCCGCTTCCCTCGGCCATCTCGAGCGCGTGCCCCACCAGGCCGAACCCTGTCACGTCCGTCACGGCGTGCGCGCCCGCGGCGACAAGGGCTCTCGAGGCGTCGGCGTTGAGCGACGCCATGACCTCGGTCAGCGCGCTGACGCCATCGGGCGATACACGCTCGTACTTGATCCCGGTCGAGATGACGCCGCTTCCGAGCGGCTTCGTCAGGACGAGCGCGTCACCCTCCCTGGCGCCGGCGTTCGTCAACACCCGGTCCGGATGCACACGGCCGACGACGGCAAGACCGAACTTGAGCTCCTGGTCGCTGACCGAGTGTCCTCCGATCGTGAGCACTCCGGCCTCGAGCGCCTTCTCCTGCGCCCCGGCGAGGATCGCTCCGAGGACTGAGTTCGGGAGCTCGCCGTCGGGGAAGCACACGATGTTGAGCGCCACGAGCGGCTCGGCGCCCATCGCGTACACATCGGAGATCGAATTGGCCGCGGCGACTCGCCCGAAGTCCCGCGGGTCGTCGACGACAGGCGTGAAGAAGTCGAGCGTGAGAACGAGCGCCGTCTCCGCATCGAGACGATACACCCCCGCGTCGTCCGCCGTGCTGGTCGAGACCAACACCCGCGGATCCACGATCGGCGAGAGTCCGCTCAGCGCCTCGGCGAGGTCCTCCGGACCCAGCTTCGAGGCTCAGCCGGAGCAGCGGACTTTCTGGGTCAGCTTGTAGATCTCCTCACGAGACACACTGCCTCCTACTCGACTGTCACGCTCTTGGCGAGGTTCCTCGGCTGGTCGACGTCACAACCCCGCAGCACGGCGATGTAGTAGGCCAGAAGCTGGAGCGGAACGACCGCCAGGAGCGGCATGAGGTGCGGGAGCGTGTCGGGGACCTCGAAGACGTCGTCCGCGATCCTCGCGACCTCCGTGTCCCCCTCCGTCGCGATGGCGAGAACCCTGCCGCCCCGCGACTTCACCTCCTCCATGTTCGAAATGATCTTCTCGTAGAACGGGTCCTGTGTCGCGATGAACACGACCGGCATCTTCTCGTCGATCAGCGCGATGGGTCCGTGCTTCATCTCGGCCGCCGGATAGCCCTCGGCGTGGATGTAGCTGATCTCCTTGAGCTTGAGAGCGCCCTCGAGCGCGACCGGGAAGTTGTAGCCGCGGCCGAGGTAGAGGAAGTTCTGGTGGCCCGCGTACTTCTCAGCGATCCGCTCGATCTGGTCGCTCCGTTCGAGGATGCTCCCGATCTGCTCCGGAACGGCCAGCATCGAGCGCACGATCCGTCGCCCGTCGATGACCGAGATGCTGTGCGCCCGACCGATGGACAGCGCGATCGCCGCAAGGACCATCACCTGCGAGGTGAACGCCTTCGTGGAGGCCACGCCGATCTCAGGACCGGCGTGCGTGTAGACGCCGCCGTCGCTCTGTCGCGCGATCGAGGAGCCGACGACGTTGACGATCCCGAGCGCGGTGCCTCCGCGCCGCTGGACCTCGCCCATGGCCGCGAGCGTGTCCCTGGTCTCGCCGGACTGGCTGATCACGACCGCGATGTCGCCCGGCTCGATGACCGGATTCCGGTACCGGAACTCCGATGCGTACTCGACCTCGACGGAGACGCGCGCCAGATCCTCCAGCATGTATTCCCCGATGAGACCGGCATGCCACGACGTTCCGCAGGCGAGGATGATGATCCGCTTCGTCGTCTTGAGCGCGTCCCGATGATCCCTGAGACCGCCCAGGAAGGCGTCGCCGGAGGCCTCGATGAGACGCCCGCGGACGGCGTCCATGACGGTTCGTTGCTGCTCGTTGATCTCCTTGAGCATGAAGTGCGGGAAGCCGTTCTTCTGCATCTGGTCCACGTTCCACGTGATGCGTTCGACGTCCTTCGTGATGAGCTCGTTCTGGAGCGTCGTCGTTGAGAACCCATCAGGCGACGCCACGACCATCTCCCGGTCGTCGAGATAGACGACGTCCTTCGTGTGTCGCACGAGCGCGGCGACGTCCGAGGCCACGAAGTACCCCTCGCGCCCGATGCCGAGGATGAGCGGGCTGCCGTTCCTGGCCGCGACGAGCTTCTCGGGCTCGTTGGCGTGGATCGCTGCAATCCCGTACGCACCGTGCACGCCCGCCAGCGCGGCCCTCACGGCCGCGGCCAGATCGCCCGCGTAGTACTTCTCGATGAGATGCGCCAGCACCTCGGTATCCGTCTCGGTGAGGAACGTGTGGCCCTCGTCCTCCAGCTGTCGCCGGAGCGGACGGTAGTTCTCGACGATCCCGTTGTGCACGACGGCGACCCTGCCGGAGCTGTCGGAGTGGGGGTGCGCGTTGATCGAGGAGGGCTCCCCGTGCGTCGCCCACCGCGTGTGGGCGATGCCGGTGCTGCCCGAGAGAGGGTGCTCGGCGAGCACGGCAGCGAGCGCGTCGATCTTGCCGACGGTCTTCCGCACGTCGATGCGCCCGCCGTGCACGACGGCCACGCCCGCGCTGTCATATCCCCGGTACTCCATGCGCCGTAGTCCCTCGACGAGCGTCGGCACCATGTCCTCCCGACGCGACACGCATCCGATGATCCCGCACATCTATCCACTTCCTTCCCCGGAGTCCGCAAGCGCTTCCTCGGCCAGCGTCGCGAGGTTCTCCGCTCGCTCGGCGTCGGGCGCTTCGGCGATCACACGTACGATCGGCTCCGTGTTCGAAGGACGCACATGAACCCAGCTGTCCGCCCACAGGATCTTCACCCCGTCGGTCCTGTCCACCTCCCCGCCAGGCATCCGCTCCATCAGGAGTTCCTCGAGAGTGTCGCCTCCCGCGACGGACGCCGGGAGCTTTCGCTTGACGATGACGTAGGACGGGAGCGCCCGGACGAGCTCCCCGATGCCGTCCGCCCCGGATCCCGCCATGTGACTCACGACGATCGCCGCGGCGACGGCCGCGTCGCGTCCGAGATGGACATCCGGCATCACCACACCGCCGTTGCCCTCGCCACCTACGACGGCCGAGACCTCGGCCATCTTCGCCACAACGTTCGCCTCCCCGACGGCCGTCCGAAGGACCTCGGCTCCATACCGGGCCGCCACGTCGTCGATCATGCGGCTCGTCGATACGTTCGTGACGACGGGACCAGGCTCGGACGCCAGGACGGCATCGGCCGCCAGTGCCAGCGTGTACTCCTCGCCGACGGCTGTCCCCGCCTCGTCCACGATCGCCAGCCTGTCGGCGTCGGGATCGCAGGCCAGCCCGACCGAGGCGCCGAGCTCCCGTACGCGCTCCCCGAGAGCCGTCAGACTGGAGGGGATCGGTTCCGCCACGCGGGGGAACCCGGCACCCGCGTCGGCGTAAATGAGCTCGACGCGGCATCCGAGCCGTGTGAGCACATCGGGAAGGATCACGGCGCCCGCGGCGTTACAGCAGTCGAGAACGACGAGCGGCGCCGCGCGCTCGATGGCGTCGGCGTTCACGTGCCTTGACCCCAGCACGCGTTTGATGTGGATCTCGACGGCATCGGCGCGCTCGAACTCGCCCGCGTGCTCGCACGGGGCCGCCGCCATGCCCGAGAGCTCGTCGGCCCGCGCGAAGACCTTCTCCCCTTCCTCTCGCGTGACGAACACCCCCGAGTTCGAGAAGAACTTGAGCCCGTTGTACTCGGCCGGATTATGGCTCGCCGTGATGCAGATCCCGCCGGCCAGCTCGAGCGAGCGCACGGCGATCCCGACGGTCGGAGTCGGCAGGATGCCGAGCCGCACGGCACGGGCTCCGCAGTCCGAAAGCCCCATCACGACGGCCTCCTCGAGCGCTTCGCCTCCCGGGCGGGAGTCCCACCCGACGGCGATGCGCCCGCCCACGATGTCACCGAACGCGCGCGCGTAGCGGCGAGCGATGGTCGCGTCGAGGTCCCGCGGCACGATGCCGCGCACGCCCGCCACGCTCCTGATGAGCGTCATGGCGCCTCCTCGTCCGATCCGACCTCATCCGACCCAACCTCGTCCGATCCAACCTCGTCCGCGCCCGCCTCCGGTTCCTCTCCGAGCGCCTCGAGCGCTTCCTCGGCGTACTTCGTGCCCGGGTATCGCTCGACCACAAGTCGATAGGCCTCGGCGGCGCGCATGGCCTGTCCCAGCACGTTGTCCCGGGCCCAGGCCGCGGCGAGCGCGGCCTTCGGTCCCAGTCGGGTCCCCCCGAAATTCTCCACGACCATCGAGTAGTGCTCGATCGCCCGCTCCGCGTCGTCCATCTTGAAGAGATAGATCTCCCCCGCGCGGAACATCGCCCGCGCGACGTCGGGAGTCACCACCGTGTCCGGCTCCGCCACAGCGAGCGCGGTCGTGTCCGCCACAGCGAGCGCGACCGTGTCCGCCACAGCGAGCGCGACCGTGTCCGCCAACGCGAGCGCGGCCGTATCCGCCGCCGCGAGCGCGACCGTGTCCGCCGCCGCGAGCGCGGTCGTGTCCCCCACAGCGAGCGCGGTCGTGTCCCCCACAGCGAGCGCGACCGTATCCGCCACAGCGAGCGCGGTCGTGTCCGCCGCCTCCTCTCCCGTCTGTGAGAGCAGCGAATCGTCGAGCACCGTGACGAACTGTGACTGGTCCTCGGACAGAGCCTCCGTTGTATCGGCCTTCGCGTCTGCGCCCGAGCGCCAGCGCTCGATGGCATCGAGCGCCTGCTTGAGGTTCTCGACGTCGCGGATGGCGTCCGTGGCCCTGCGAGCCACCTCCGTGCGCGGCCCCTCGTCCTTCGCCTGCCGGAACGACTCGATGGCCTCATCGAAGCTCCCGTAGTCGTCACGGCGAATGAGGCCGATACGGTAGAGGGCCTCCGCGGCGGCCTCCGAACGCTGGTGCGAGGCGGCGATCCCGGCGTAGGTCGAGATCGCGTCCTCCAGGTCTCCCCGAAGGTCGAGCGTCCGGCCCCTCAGGAGCAGCACGCGATCCAGATCATCCCGATCCGTCGTGCGGTACTCAAGTTCGGCCAGGACCTCCAGAGCCTCGTCGAGGCGCCCCATCTCGATGGAGACCTCGGCCAGTCTGACGCGCGCCTCGAAGGCGAGCTGACGCGCCCCGCGCTCCTCGCTCACCAGCGCGAGCTGGTGCGCGGCGTCCTCGAGCTTCCCCATGGCCACGTAGTTCTCAGCCGCGAGGAACCGGATCTCGGCCCTGAGCTCGCTGTTCGGAAAGCGCTCGAGCGCGGTCAGATAGGCCTCGGCCGCGCCGTCGTAACGCCGGCGCGAGTGCCTCGCCCGGCCGATCATCATCATCGCGTCATCGGAGAGATCCGCGGGCGGATCGGAGTAGGCGAGATCCTCCAGCGTCTGCTCGGCGCTGACGGGATTGTCGCGCGCGAGCATGACCGCGCCGAGCAGATACCCGGCCTCCGGCGCAAGGTCGCTGTCGGGGTAGAGACGGGAGAACTCGGTGAGTCTCGTCTCGGCAGTCTCGTACTTGCCCTGGTGATAGAGGGCCGTGGCGAGAAGCAGGAGGGCGTCGTCCGCCCAATCGGACTCCGGGTGCAGTCTGAGCACGCGGCCGCTCTTCTCGATGACGCGGTCGAGCAGCTCGATCTCCTGCGAGGACGGATCGGAGTCGGGCGCGCGGTTGGAGCGCATCGACTCCGCCTCGGCGTATGCCGCCTTCGCATGGTAGAACGTGTTGTAGTAGACACAACCACTCAGTACGAGGGCGGCCACGACGGCGAGGCCCGCGACGGCGATGGCGGCGCGCGTGCTGTTCGTCACGATGGGTCTCCCGAACCGGGCGCTCACTGCACGCGCCGCGGCCTTCATCCGTCCTCGCGGGAGAGGATCAGGACCTCATCCTCGCCGTCCTTCTCCTCCATCCGCACGGATATGACCTCACGGTCGGAGGTCGGCACGTTCTTTCCCACGTAGTCGGCCCTGATCGGCAGTTCACGGTGCCCGCGATCGACCATGACAGCCAGCTGGACGGCCTTCGGACGCCCGAAGTCGATGATCTCGTCGAGGGCGGCCCGCACGGTGCGCCCCGTGAAGAGAACGTCGTCCGCCAGGACGAGGGTCTTGCTCTGTATGTCGAAGGGGATGTTGCTCTCATTCACAACGGGCTGCTCCGCGATGGTCTGCAGATCGTCCCGGTAGAGCGTGATGTCCAGAACGCCCGCGGGAACCCTGACCTTCTCGATCTCCTCGATGGCATCCACGAGTCTCCTCGCCACGAACGCCCCTCTTGTCTGGATCCCGATCACGGCCAGCCCCTCAATGCCCCCGTTCCTCTCGAGGATCTCGTGAGCGATTCGCGTGATCGCGCGGCGCATGTCATCGGCGCTCATGACGCGGGCCTTGGTCTTCACGTCGTGCCACCTCCGGTAAGCGTCCCTGACCATCGCCTCCGGGCGCGCGGGTCCTCCGCGCCCTCTCGAAACCGCCCAGAATCTACCACCTCAGCGCACTTGTCGCAAGCGGGCCCTCCCGAACACCGCCCCCACCTCACGAGCCAGCGCCGCGTTGCGACGGGCCAGCGCGTTGACCAGTTCATGGGCGGGAGGCGCCTCCAGCCCGAGACGGCTCAGAAGCCCCGCATCGCTGAAAGCATCGTCCGGCGCCCGGTCGGCTTCAATCCGCCCGTCGGCGACGACGACGAGCCGGTCGGCCACGCGCTCGGCCAGCTCCGGATCATGCGTCACGAGCACGATCGAGCGACCTTCCTCTCTCTCCCGAAGCAGCAGCTCCAGGATGCGCTCGCGGGCGTCCGGGTCCAGGCCGGCGCTCGGCTCATCGAGCAGCAGGAACGGTCGCTCGAGCACAACGATGGCCGCGATGGCCGCTCGACGTTGCTCTCCGGCGCTCAGGGTGACCGGTGAGCGCGTGAGGAACCGATCGGGATCCAGTCCGACCCGTTCCAGGGCCGCTCGGACACGGACCCGCACGGTCTCCTCGGACGCCCTGGCCGCCCGCAGCCCGAAGGCCACCTCGTCGAAGACCGTCTCCTCGAAGAACTGGAGCTCGGGGAACTGGTAGACGAGACCCACCGAGGAGCGGAGCGTCGCCCCGTCCCCCTCCGTGACCGACACTGAGCCGCGCGACGGATGGGCGAGACCGGCGGTGACCTCGAGGAGCGTCGTCTTGCCCGACCCCGTCGGCCCCATCACGGCGACCGTCTCATCCGGCCGCAGCACGAGGCTCACGCCCCGAAGGCCCTCTCGGGCCGTCGGAAGCCCCCGGTCGTACACGAAGGTGACATCCTCGAGTCGGATCCTCATGCGGGCGCTCCCGCGAGCGCGTCGATGAGCTCGCTCATGGTCATGACGTCCTCTTCGAGCGTGAACCCCGCCTCACGCAGCGTCGCGGCCAGCTCCATCGCCGGCGGAAGTCTGAGCCCCCACGCCCTCGTCCTATCGGGCATCGCGAACAGCTCGCGCGGCTCGCCGTCGAAGACGACGCGTCCGTCGCCGAGAACGATCGCCCGGTCAGCGTACGCTATCTCCTCAGGGAACTGGGTCACGAAGATCACGGTCCGGCGCTCGTGCCGGCGGACCGTCGCAAGCAGCGACCAGAGGCTCCGCCGTCCCGCGGCGTCGAGGAGCGAGGTGGGTTCATCCAGCAGGAGGTGGCGCGGCCGCATCGCCAGGACGGCGGCGACGGCGACCCGCTGCTTCTCCCCTCCCGAGAGACGGTGTGGAGGTCGATCCCGCAGATCCTCGAGCCCCAGAAGAGGCAGGATCTCAGCGATCCTCGACCGCATGACGTCGCGGGCGAGACCGAGATTCTCCATACCGAAGGCGATCTCGCGCTCGACGGTCGTGCTCACGATCTGGTCATCGGGATTCTGGAAGACGAATCCGACGCGTCGTCGGATCTCCCACAGACTCGATTCGTCATCCGTCCGGAGGCCGTCGACCGTCACGCGGCCCGACGTCGGAAGAAGAAGAGCGTTGATGAGCCTGAGCATGCAGGTCTTGCCGGAACCGCTGGGCCCGGCGACCGCGACCGTCCGGCCGTCGGGGATCTCGAGCGTGACGCCCACAAGCGCGTCGCGACCGGCGCCTCGGAACCTCACCCGCGCGTCGCGAAGCTCGATCACGGCGCGCCCCCGTCCGGGACCGGGTCCCCGTTCCCGTGGTCCGGGACCGCCCCGGTGGCCGCGGAGTCCTCCGGGCGCCGCTCGATGGCCGCCTCCCCGGCGAGCTCGATCAGACGGGTCCGCGCGGCCTCGGACCACGCCCCGTCCGGGTAGCGCCGCAGGTACCCGTCGAGGGCGACGACCGCGTCCTCGATGCGTCCCGCCTCGAAGAGCGCCACGGCCCTGGCGAAGTCCGCCTCCTCGAGCGACCGGTCGAGTCTGAGCGCGCGTTCGAAGTGCGTGACGGCGCTCGCGGCGTCCCCTGCGTCGAAGAGCGCCTTCCCCATTGCGAACTCCGCGGACGCATCGTCGGGCCTGGACGCGACGACGTTCCTGAGCACGCCCACCGCGGCCTCGGGCTCGCCCATCATGAGCAGGACCACCCCCAGATTGTAGCCGGCATCCACGAACGTCGGATCGCCGCCGAGCGCGTCGCGAAAGGCCTCCACGGCCTCGGCGAGCCGCCCCTCGCCGGCGTAGCCCGTTCCACGGTTGTAGTGGGATTTCGCCTCGTTGCGGCGGGCGTACCTCGCCACGTCGATCTCTCCGACGGGAACGTCCACGAGCGCTCCGGTGTCGAGAGCCGCCTCCGGCGACGTCCCGTTGACCTCTGCGAGGTAGACCGAGGCGTCGGGTGTCCCGTAGTAGTCGTCCGCGATCGAGGCGAGCGTCTCGCCCTCCGCCACGGGGTGCGTCACGATCTCGATCGTGTCGACGCCGCTCCCCGTCGTCGAGGGCGGGCCGCCGCAACCGGCCGCGAGCAGGACGAGCGCCGCGATGCTCGAGAGCGCGATGAGCGCCCTCGCAGGACGGGATCTAGCCATGAGTCTCCTCCAGAGCGCGAGCGAGCCTGCCGCGCACGTTCGCGTGACCCTCCATCGTGACGAGTTCGCGCCTGAGTTCGAGCGCGCCCGGGAACCCCTTGAGCGTTGCAACGAAATGCTTGCGCATCTCCATGACGCCGCGACGTTCGCCCTTGGCCTCCACCATGAGGTCAAGGTGCTCGATGGCGAGCGAGAACCGCTCGGCGACCGTCGGCTCTGCGGGCGTCTCGCCGGTCGACAGAAGAGCCGCGGTCCGCTCGAAGAGCCACGGGTTCCCGACGGCGCCCCGTCCGATCATCACGCCGTCACAGCCGGTCTGCTCGAGCATCCGCACCGCATCCTCCGGCTCACGCACGTCGCCGCTTCCGATGAGGGGAACAGAGCACGCTCGCTTGATCTCCGAGAGAAGGCTCCAGTCGGCCTTCCCCTTGAACCCCTGCGCGCGGGTCCTCGGATGCACGGTCACGGCGGCGACACCGAGCTCGGCGAGCATCCCGACGGCCTCGGGAGCGTTCACGGAGTCATCGTCCCAGCCGCTCCGGAGTTTGACCGTCACGGGCAGCGACGTCGACTCGATCACCGCCTGGGTCACATCCTGCAGAAGCTTCAGGTCGCGCATGAGCGCCGCGCCCGAGGTCGACTTGACGACCTTCTTGACGGGACAGCCCGCGTTGATGTCGATGGCGTCGGGGCTGAGCGAGGCCACGCGTCGCGTCGCCTCCGCCATCGCCTCCGGCCGGCTGCCGAAGAGCTGGAAGACGATCGGCCGCTCCTCCTCGTGAAACGCGAGGAGTTCGAAGGTCTTCCAGCTGTTCCTGACCGCGCCCTCCGCGCTGACCATCTCCGTCCACACCACCGAGGCGCCGTGTCGGCGGCAGAGCCTGCGCATGGGGCTGTCGGTCAGACCGGCCAGCGGCGCCAGAACAAGGGGCGGGTCGACTGGAATGTCTCGGATACGCATGAATGGAGTATAGGCCCGCCGTTTCGGGAGCGTCAAGGGAACGGGGCGAGACGGCCATGCGCGCGGACACGTGTGCGACGGAGCGCCATCACCCCACCCGGCACGAACGCGGGGCGGGAGCTCTCGGCCCCCGCCCCGCCAGGCGTGATCGTGGACGCCTGTCGTGCGCCGTCCGGGCCGGACCGCGCACGACGCGTCCCTCTATTCCAGCGCGGTCTCCGGCGTATCAGCCAGTTCCTCCGCCAGCGAGAAGAGGTCGGTCAGATCCGTCGCTCCCCTGGCGATCTCTATCGTCCGGCTGAGCTGGGTGTCGCCGTCGATGGCGATCTCATAGGCGCGTTCCCGTCCCCAGAGCTTCCGGGCGAGATCGCGGCGGATGGAGAGCTCGACCTCGTCGCGGCGCTCGGCGATCTCCTCGCGCGTGTACTCGAAACCGTCCTCATCGAGGAAGTCGAGGAACGCGTCCCATATGGGCTCCGTAATCTCGATGTCGGGACCGGCGATCTCGTGGTCACTGAGATACGCGATGGCGAACTCGAAGAACTCCTCTCGCCGCTCGAGATCGACGACGAGATCGGAACGCCGGCCGCTCTCGACGGAGACGTCCGGCGTCACGCCGCCGCCGCCGTAGACGATGCGACCCGCCGCGGTTCGGAACTCCGGCTTCGGTTCATCCGCCTCGCCGCCGTTCTCCTCCTCGCCTGCGACCACCACCTCTTCCTCGTCCCAGCGCTCCGGCTTCTCGATGAGCCGTCCGCTGGCCGTGTACCATTTCGCGGTCGTGAGCTTGACGGCGCACTCCTTGGTGAGCGGCCTCAGGCGCATCAGGGTCTGCACGGAGCCCTTCCCGAAGCTCGTCGTGCCGACGACGATCCCACGGTCCCAGTCCTGAATGGCGCCCGCGAGGATCTCCGAGGCGCTGGCGCTCCCGCCGTTGACGAGCACGACGATCGGGAAGTCGCTCGGGTAGCGCGCCGGCGTCGTCGCGTAGAACTCCTTGTTCTGCTCCTTGAGGCGGCCGCGCGTGCTGACGACGAGCTCTCCCGCGCTCAGGAACACGTCGCTGACGTCGACGGCCTCGGACAGGAGCCCTCCGGGGTTGCTCCTGAGATCGAGCACGAGGCCCCGCATGCCCTGCGCATCCAGCACGTCGAGCTTCGCCTCGAGCTCCGTCGCCGTGGTCCTCGAGAAGCGGGAGACGCGCACGTAGCCGATGTCATCGTCCATGAGCAGAGCGTACGGAACGCTGTCGATGCGGATGATGTCGCGCGTGACCGTGTAATCGAGGTTCTCGTCGAGACCCTCGCGGTAGATGGTGATGTCGACCTTCGTGCCGGGCTCGCCGCGGAGCTTGAGTATCGCCTCGTCAACTGTGATCCCGCGCGTCGACTCGCCCTCGATCGCGATGATGCGGTCGCCGGACTGGATGCCCAGATCGTACGCGGGCGTTCCCTCGATCGGGCTCACCACGGTCAGCACGCCGTCGCGCGCCGTGATCTGAATGCCGAGTCCGCCGAACTCGCCCTCCGTCGTGACCTGGAAGTCGGCGAACGATTCCTCGTCGAGGAAGACGGAGTACGGGTCGAGGCTCGAGAGCATGCCGCGGATGGCCCCGTACATCAGGTCCTTCGAGTCGACGTCCTCGACGTACGCGTGCTCCACCTTCGAGAGCGCGTCGTTGAAGAGATCGAGGTAGGTGTATAGGTCGTTGCGCGCGCTGACGCGCTCCACGACGAAGCCGCCGATGAGCGCGCCCACGATGAGAGCCGTAACGATCGGCCCGAGCCTTCCGAAGCGTCTGGTCATGGGAGCCTTCCTCAGTTGCTGTCTTGGGGTTCCAGGAATCTCCGTTCGAGTGTCTCGGTGATGCGGGCGGCGATGGCGTCGACACCCTCGCCGGCGTCGATGGTGACGAACCGCTCCGGCTCACGACGGGCCTCGGCGACGTACGCGTCGCGCACCCTGCGGTGGAACGCGAGTTCCTCCCGCTCGATGCGGTCGCGGGTTCCTCCGGAGGTGCGACCATCCAGCCTGCGAAGCCCCTCCTGCGGATCGAGGTCCAGAAGGAACGTCACATCAGGTTTGACGCCGCGCGTGGCCACTTGGTTCAAGGTCCGGACGAGATCGGTGCCGAGTTCGCGGCCTCCGCCCTGGTATGCCACACTCGCGTCGGCATAACGGTCGGAGATGACGACCCAGCCGCGCTGGATGCCCGGACGGATGACGCGTTCCGTATGCTCGGCACGCGACGCCAGGTAGAGGAACAGCTCCGTCTCGGGGAGCATCTCGCCGCCGGTGTCGAGCAGCGCGTCCCGCAGACGCTCGCCGAGCCGCGTGCCGCCCGGCTCGCGCGTCGAGACGACCTCGTGCCCGCGCTCCACGAGCCACGCGGCGAGGCGCTCGGCCTGCGTCGACTTCCCGCAGCCCTCGACGCCCTCGAGCGTGATGAAGAGACCCCCGGGGGGCTTCTCGCTCACGATACCTCACCTCACGGAAACGGCCGGGCCGGGGTCACCCCCGGCCCGCCTCGACTCGCGATGCTCGCGGCGGGACCGTCCGGGTCCCGCGGTGCCGACCGGGTGCGTCGCCTTCTACTTCTTCGCGGCCGGCTTCTCGGGCTTCTGCGCGTACTTCCTGATGTAGCTCTCGGTCTTCTGCCGCGCCTCGTAGTCCGTGTACTGGTTCGGTGGGGACTTGAAGAAGTAGGAAGACGGCGCGTCGACGGCCCCTGAGAGGCCGTTGTCGAGCGCGAGCTTGCAGCAACGCACCGCGTCGATCATGACACCGGCCGAATTCGGCGAGTCCCAGACCTCGAGCTTGAGCTCGGCGTTCAGGGGCACGTCACCGAACGTCCTGCCCTCCATACGCACGTACGCCCACTTGCGGTCCGTGAGCCATGCCACGTAGTCCGACGGACCGATGTGCACGTTGTCCGCGCCGATGTCGTAGTCGAGCTGCGACGTCACCGCGTTGGTCTTCGAGATCTTCTTCGACTCGAGCCGCGAACGCTCCAGCATGTTGAGGAAGTCGGTGTTGCCGCCGACGTTGAGCTGGCTCGTACGCTCGAGCCTCACCCCACGCTCGCGGAAAAGGGTCGTCAGCACGCGGTGGACTATGGTCGCCCCGACCTGGGACTTGATGTCGTCGCCCATGACCGGCAGCCCCTTCTTCTCGAACCGCTGCTGCCAGTAGCGTTCGCGCGCGATGAAGACGGGGATCCCGTTGACGAACCCGCAGCCCGCATCGAGGATCTGCTCGACGTACCACTTCGTCGCCTCCTCGCTGCCGACCGGCAGGAAGCTCACGACGACGTCGGTCTTCGTGTCCTTGAGGAGACCCACGATGTCGTCCGTCGGGCCCGGCGCCTTCTCAATGATCTCAGACAGGTACTTCCCGAGCCCGTCGTGCGTCATACCGCGCGCGACCGGGACACCGAGCTTGGGCACGTCGCAGAACTTGTAGGTGTTGTTCGGCTTCGTGAAGATCGCCTCGGAGAGGTCCTTCCCCACCTTGTTCTTGTCGATGTCGATGGCGGCCGAGAACTCCACGTCGCTGACGTGGTAGCCGCCGAGGTTGACGTGCATGAGTCCGGGAACGAACTCGTCGTCCGCCGCGTTCCTGTAGAACTCGACCCCCTGCACCAGCGACGACGAGCAGTTCCCGACGCCGATAATGGCAACCCTGACCTTCTTCTTGCCCATCGAACGCTACCCCCGGAAGTTGTCCTGTGGAGGATCTGTGCCGGACAGCGTCCGCGCGACGTGATGGATCCTCTGCAGGGCTGTTACATGAGACAGTATCGCCAGAATCCAGAGCACCACCCTGAACACCGCCGGTCCCAGCAGCGTCCCGACGATGATCAGCACGAGCCGCTCGGGGCGCTCCGCGATGCCGACCCGGCACTCAACGCCGATGGCCTCCGCGCGCGCCCGCGTGTAGCTCACGAGGAACGAACCGCCCAGACCGATCAGGATGACCGCGGCCGTCACCGGCTCCGGCTCGACGTCCGGACCGCCCAGGTAGTACAGGAGCGCCCCGAGCAGCACGACGAGCTCCGAGTAGCGGTCGAGCGTCGAGTCCAGAAACGCGCCGAGGCGCGAAGCGCGGTCTCCCGCGCGCGCCACGGCCCCATCGGTCATGTCGCAGACGCCACCCAGGAGCACGAGGATCCCGGCCGTGACGAAGTGGCCTCTCGCCAGCGCGACACCGGCGATCGTCGAGATCCCCAGACCCACGACCGTGATGGCCGTGGGCGAGATCCCGAGGTCCGCCGCGAACCGCGCTACCGGATCCAGAAGCTCCCGAACTCTCGTCTTCAGACCGGCAGTCATCGTTCCTTCACCGTTGCCGCGGTCACGATCCCGTTGCTCCTCCCGTGAAACAGGGCAGTTTAGCACCCGGTACCGGTGGTGTCAATGCCGCCGGGCGCCCCCTGTGTAAGCTAAGCGTAAATGTCCTCCCTAACTGCAAAGCGAAAATGTCCTCTCC